>NZ_JAAXKZ010000100.1 GCF_012911875.1 Pseudonocardia bannensis
GGGAAAGACCGCTGGATGTACCAGGACGCCGGGGCGGCCGAGATCGTGGATTTCCTGGATTTCGGGATGGCGTCGACATTTGGTTATCCGCCGCAGCGGTTGCGGGCCACGATGATCGGGATCCGGGACGCCCTGGTTGCTCGGGGTGCATCGGTGGTGGTGTTGGAGATCGCCGACGGGTTGTTGCAGGAGGAGACCCGGGGGTTGGCCGCGGGTCTGACGGGGTTCGCCGACGGGGTGGTGCTGGCGGTGGCCGATGCGCTCAGCGCGGTGGCCGGAGTCGGGATCATGGCGGATCTGGGTGCCCCCGTGCGTGTGGTGAGCGGGCTGGTGACCGCGAGCCCGTTGGCGTCGCGGGAAGCGGCGGCGGCGACCGGGCTTGCGGTGTTGTCGCCGGCGGAGCTGATCGCCGGTGGCGCGCTCGAGCTGTTGAGCGCTGCGGCGGTTCCGGCATGACCCGCGCGGCGGTCTACCTCCCCGACCGCCGCAGCCGGTCTGAGGGGCGGAGCGGGCCGGGGCGGCTCGAAGAGATCGAGTTGGATGTTCTCGAGGTCGGGTCGGCGCACGTGGTGTTGCCCGAAGCCACGGTCCGCGACGAGCGCGGCGGGGCGTTGTTCACCGGCGACGGGCTCGGCCGGGGGTTGGTGTTCGACCCTTCCGCCGGGGGTGGCCCCATGGCCGATGCGGCGGCCGACCGGGCGGCGCGGGCGTTCGGCGTGGTCAACGCGGCGTTTCACACCCAGCGGGCGCTGCGGTACGTCAGCGGGCTGCTGGGGCACCCGCTGCCGCGTCTGCTGGTGCGCATCGGGATGCACGAGCAGACCCGCCGGTGGGGTGGCGGGCACTACCGGCTGCCCGGCCAGGGGGTGGGGGCCGACCCGGACGCGACCAGCCCGGCCGGGGAGGTGCATCTGGGTGGCGGCGCGGGGTTCGTCGCCACCTCCGGCACCGACCGGCATTTCCGGGCGCCCGCGCACAACCCCGCCATCGTCTGTCACGAGGTCGGCCACCACGTGTGCCGGCACACCGCGGACTTCCGGCTCAACCGGCTGCGCCCGCCCGGGCAACAGACCAACAAGAAGAGGGCCGTGGACGAAGGCACCTCCGATGTGATCACCGCGATTCTGCTGGACACCGCCGACATCTACGGCTGGCACCGCCACCGCATCCCCGAGTACGACCGACGCCGCCGCAAACTCGACCCGCGCTGGACGATGGCCCACTTCCAGGGCGGTCGGCATGGCGACCCGCACGCCGACGGCACCGTGTGGGCCTCCGCCTGCTGGAGCGCCCGCCAACGCGTCACCGCCACCGGAGCCGACCCCACCCGCTTCGACACCCTGCTGCTCCTCGGGCTGGAACTTTTCGGACGCGACAACCCTGCAGGCCTGACCGGTGACGCCCTCCGCGAACGGCGCCACTTCTCCCGGCTCCTGGCCGCCATGGTCGAAGCGGACCCCGCCATGGCCCCCCACGTCCTCGCTGCCATGGCCGAACACGGCATCCACCTCGGCGTCAGCAACAACGACCTCTCCCGAGCCGCCCGAATGGGCGGCAGCCGACTGGCGGCGGACGCATAAATTCATCGAATTTGAGTGATCCAGCGGAGAAAGGGGCCGCTGGACCCGAAGTTCGGAGGTATCCCACATGATGACGACCACGTCATTCAATAGCGTCGTTCAGCTGGAGGCGAACGGCGAACGATCGTGGCGGGCGACGGAAAAAGATGCGATCAGGGCCGCTCTCGTGGACCACTACGGAGCCGATGTCGACGGTGCGGCGCTGACCCCGCCGCACGATCCGGCAGCCTTGCGGGCGCGGCTGCGAGAGGTCGCGCCGCAACTGACGGGACTCACCGACCGTATCCGATCGGAATTCGACGTCAGCGAGGCATGCGCGGTGCTGGTGCCGGAGCTCGGCCTGCGCGGGCTGGGGATCGATGACAAGCGCAAGTGCGTCTTCGCACTCGCCGTGCTGCTCGGCGACCCGACCGCGACCATACCGTTCGACCAGGTGATGTGGGATGTCAAGAACCGCGGAGACGAGGCGTCGGGTCATACGAGCTTCTCGGAGAATGATCTCAAAGCGGGCTATCACACCGACAACGGGGCCCTACCCATTCCGGAGCACTTCTTCCTGCTGTACGCCGTGCGCGCCGCGGATTGCGGCGGCGGACTGTCCCTGCTCCGCGATGGCCGAGTCTTGAAGAGCCACCTCGAGGAGACCCCGGAAGGTCGCGCGGCGGTTCGGCTGTTCACGGAGATGGACTGGCCCAGACGGATTCCTGAAGAGTTCAAGAAGTACGCAGATATTGCTGCGGATGGGTACCTGTTCGCACCGGTTCTGGCCGAGAAGCCCATGTGGCGCTGGCGCAATAATGGGATTCGCAGGGGAATCGCCGCTCACCCCGAATATCAGACTCCCGAGGTGCGCCAGGCGTTTGACATCATGCTGGAGCAACTCGCGAACGGGCCCGACGAGATTCGACTGGCCATCCCCACCGACGGCATCCTGATCATCGACAACCACATCACGTTGCACGGGCGCACAGCGTTCACCGATCCTGAGCGCCATCTCCTGCGCCTTCGCTTCCACGAGCCGGCCACCGCAGAGACAGGATAGTCGCAAGCCCGGCTCCGGGAACTGTGCCGACAGCGTGCAGATCTAACACAACAGCACACATAAGAGATCCGTTGCCGGATCTCTGACAGTACGCCCAAGCCATGGAGGTGCGCTCGTGATCGAGAAGGTAATGAGAAATTTCGCACGGGCCGACATGCTTGTGATGTTCCATGTTCTGAAGGCGGCTGAACCATGATGGACGGGAACCATCCAGACAAGTACCGTAGGCTGGCACACGCCTGGCTGCGAGAGTATGTCTCCTCCGCCGACCGAAGAATCGGGCGCTCAGGACCTGTGTGTCCATTTGTCCCTCATGCGCTCGCTCAGCACGCTCTGCAGACCGACATACGGTACGACATTACCGGATGCAGTGAGTCGGAATTGACAGATGAGCTGCGAGCTGAGATCTGTGAGTTTGCTGCGGCGGGTCGGCCTGCGCACAGCGCCGGAGTGCTACTCGAGAGCAGATTGGTGGCCATGCCATGCGTGGACGCTGACGGCTGGGAGCGCCTGGATGCGGCGTACGGACACTTGAAGGATGTCGCCGTAGGCCTAGGGCTGATGGTCGGGCAATTCCATCCTCGCTGTGACGAGAGAGCGGTGCGAAATCCAGACTTCAGAGTCTCCGTCGCCCCGGTCGCGATGCTCGCAATACGGCACATGGCGCCGCACGACATCCTGTTCTTGCATCGTTACGAGCGATGGTTCAAGGAATACGATTCGCGCTTCCGGTCGCACTTCCAGCGCGGCCGCATACGAGATCCACTCCTGCTCTCACTGTATAGCTCAGCACGCGATCATCATAGTCTTTCGACGTAGCCGGCAGCAAGGAGCATGATCTGCCGTGAACACCGGACTCGATCTCTTCTCCGTGGTCTTCGACCGCGAGAATCTTTCCGACCTCCTGGTCCAGGATGTGTGGGATACGCTACCCGAGGAGCTCCGCAAAGAGTTCCTCAACCGCCGTACGGCTTCAGCCGACTGGGAGTCCTGCTCATGCCAGGAATCGGACGGCAGGCGCTGGGAACCCCTCCGGCCGGTCGTCATCGGAGAAGGGGCATACCGACGCCTCGAGTCTCTCGCGGCCCGGCTGTTGCACCTGGCCGTGGACTCGTGCCGTCGCCGTGCCTCGACGGTGGGCGAACTGTGCCGGGCTCTCGGCTTTCGCCATGAGCACCCACTGATGGATCTTGATCGACCACTGGTGGCCGCAGAACTCACCCGGTATGCCCGTCCCGACATCCTGATCGAGCAGGGGCGGCCCCGCTTTCTCGAGTTCAACAACTGCACCCGGCTCGGCGGCGTCACGGTGACGCCCCAACTCGCGGAGGCCTACGCCGGATTGTGTTCGCAGAGCGGTCTGTACCCGCCACCCTCCGTGGTGACCGCGCGTTCCGCGGCGCTGGCCCGGACGCTCCGCGCCGAGGTCGGGCATGGCAACGGAGGCCGAATCCTCATGCCCGTGTACCGGGCGATCGACAAACCCGCCGGAACGGTCCGGCGCTACGAGACGGCCAGACCGACCATCCTGGCCGACGCCCAGCGGATGGGCCTGGAGGTGGTCCAGGCCGACCTCGTCGACCTGCGCCTCGACGCCGCCGGTCGACTGCTCGCCGCCGATGTGCCGATCGACCTGGTGCTGATCGAGTGGGGCGGTAGCCGCCCCGTCGACGACGGGGGTGGATTCGACGCGCTGCGCGCGGCCGACCGTGCCGGAACCATCGAGCTGTTCCCGCGCACGGAGTCGGCCATGATCTCCTCGAAGGCGATCCTGTCCTGGCTCCACGAGGACTGTGATGCGGGCGTGCTCGCCGCAGCCGACCGCGCCTTGGTGCGCACTCACATTCCGTGGACCGTATGCCTGGGCCTGGACGGGGATCCGGCCGCGCAGGGGACACTGCTGCGCGTGGCGACCGGCGAGCGTGACCGACTGGTCGCAAAGCCCGCCATGGGGAATGCCGGAAGAGGGGTGCTCTTCGGAAACCAGACTTCGGCGCAGGACTGGCCCTCAGCTGTTGTCGAGGCCGCCCGCGAGGCGCCCATGGTCCTGCAACAGCGCGTCGAATCCGACCGCATGACGATGCCGTTCCGCGATCGAGACTCCGGGCAGCGGGTCACCGCGCAGGTGCCGTTCGTGCTCAGCCCGTTCATCATCGACGGCGCGGCGGCGAGCTTGGCGGTGCGCCACATGGGCCCGGGCGTCCCTGCCGGGGACGTGGTGATCGGTGTGGGTCGCGGCGCATGCCAGAGCACGGCACTGCTTGCCCCGGAGCCGCCCACGCATCGCCCACGTGGCTGGTTCGGCGACGGTGGCGAGATCGACCAACCCGGTGTCAACGGCACGTAGCTGCCCGCCGTTGCCGTCAGGTCGGCCGTGATCGCGAACCTGCTGCGGGCGTTGGGGGGATCCGCCGATTCTGGGCCTGCCGCCGGTGTCCGGTACCACCTGACCACATCCGGAATCCGGGGTTTCGCGATGATCAGCAGCCCCAGCTGGCGCAGTGGGCTCGAGGTGGGCCTGCGGTACCTGGGCCTGGCGTTCGCGTTCACCCGCATCCAGGCCCGTGACCGCGGCGTGGAGTTTCACCTGGTGCTCGACACCGGACATTCCGCTGGCGTTGCAGCGGTTCGTGGTGGAACGCGGCCGGGAATTCGCGGTCCACGCCGGTCACCCGGCCCGTAGGTCGGCCTCGATCGCGGCGGTACACGCCTGCAGTTCGGGCAACACGTCGCGCAGCAGCTCCTCCCGTGAACCCCGGGAGGACTGGGTGCTCACGTTCGCGGCGGCGACCACGACGCCGGAGCGGTCCCGGATCGGCGCCGCGAGCGAGCGCAGCCCCAGTTCGAGCTCCTGGTCGACCACGCAGTACCCGGCGTCGCGGACCTCGTCCAGCTCGCGGCGCAGCCCCGAGAGGTCGGTGACCGTGCGGTCGGTCAACGGCTCGGGCCGCAGCCCCGCGAGGGCGGCCTCCCGCTCCGCGGGTGGAAGCGCCGCGAGCAGGACGCGACCCATCGACGTGGCGTAGGCGGGGAACCGGGTGCCGATCGTGATCGCGACGGTCATGATCCGCGAGGTCGGCACCCGGGCCACGTAGACGACGTCGGTCCCGTCGAGCACCGACACCGACGCCGACTCCCGCACCGTGCGGACGAGCTGCTCCAGGTGCGGCGCGGCGACCTCGGGCAGCGACAGGCTCGACAGGTACGAGTAACCCAGCTCGAGCACCCGCGGGGTGAGCGCGAACAGCCGGCCGTCGGTCCGCACGTAGCCGAGGTCGACCAGGGTGAGCAGGAACCGGCGGGCCGCGGCGCGCGTCAGCCCGGTGGCGCGGGCCACGTCGGACAGGGTGCGCCCGGGGTGCTCGGCGTCGAACGCCCGGATGACGGCCAGGCCTCGGGCCAGCGACTGCACGTGGTCCGGGCGCGCGGCCGGCTCGGTCTCCTCGGGCCCGGTCACGGCCCCTCCTCCCCGGCGCTCGGCGGTGCCGTGCTGGAGGGCGACCCGGCGGGCACGGTCACGACCGCCCCTCGAGGACCCGGTCCACGATGGCCCCGGCGTGGTGCGGGGCGCCGGTCCCGGCGGCGGTGAGCGCCAGGTCGGCCGCCATCGCCTCGGGGTGCACCCGCAGCCCTGCCAGCGACACCCGCAGCCGCGCCGCCGCGCCACCGGCCGAGCGCAACAGCTCGGCGAGGGTCTCCCATTCGGCGTGCCACGGCCCCGCGGCCCGCTGGTGCTCGTGGTCCATCACCGCGAGCAGGGTCGCCACCAGGCCGGGGGCGCGCCGCGCCGCGGCCCTCGCGGTCACCGCCGCGATGGGGTTGCGCTTGTGCGGCATCGACGACGAGTCGCCCGGTGCCGACTCGCTGACCTCGCCGAGCTCGGTCCCGGACAGCAGCACGACGTCGGTGGCGGGCTTCGCGCACGCCCCCGCCGCGACCCCGAGCGCGGTGGCGAGCTCCCCGATCCGGGTGCGCTCGGTGTGCCACGGGGTGCCCTGCGGGGCGAGGCCGAGCCGGTCGGCGAGGTCGTCGGCGACGGCGAACCCGTGCGGGTGCAGCGCGGCGAGCGTCCCAGCGGCTCCGCCGAGCTGGGCGGGCAGCGCGCTCGCCACCTCCCCCAACCGTCGGCGGGCCCGGTCCAGCCCGGCGCACCAGCCCGCCGCGACGGCCCCGAACGTCGTGGGCAGCGCCTGCTGGCCCAGGGTGCGGGCGATCATCGGGGTGTCGCGGTGGGCGGCGGCGAGCGCCGCGGCGGCGTCGGCGGCCCCCTGCAGGTCGTCGAGCACGACCTCGGTGGCCGAGCGCACGAGCAGCACCAGCGCGGTGTCCACGATGTCCTGGCTCGTCGCGCCGGGATGGACCGAGCCGCCGGCCTCCCCCGACGCGGCCCGCAGCATCCGGACCAGCGGGATCACCGGGTTGCCGCCCTCGACGGCCGCGCGGCCCAGCTCGGCCGGATCCACCTCGAGCCCGGCCGCGGCCGCGGAGATGGCGCGGGCGTGCTCGGCCGGGATCACACCGTGCGCGGCCGCGGCGTCGGACAACGCGACCTCCACCGCGAGCAGCGCACGCACCCACGCCGCGTCGTCCAGACGCGACGCCACCCGGTCGGCCCCGTACAGCGGGTCGAACAGCTCTCCCCGGCTCACCGCATTCCTCCCGTTCGCGATCCGCACAACCGTACGGTCAATGACACAGGGCTCGCCCGGGCGGGCTTCGCCGCGCGCAGGCGAAGATGGGACGTGTGACCGGAACCCACCCCGACACCGTCCTGCTCGACCTCGACGGCACCCTCGTCGACTCCGCCCCGGGCATCCTCGGCTCCCTGCGCACCGCATTCGACGAGCTGGGGCTGCCCTGGCCTGAGGAGTCGATCGGTCCCCAGATCCTGGGCCCGCCGCTGTACCGGTCGCTGCCGCCGATCGTCGGGGAGGACGTCGCCGCCGAGGTGATCACGGTCTACCGGCGGCACTACGCCGAGACCGGACTGCTCGCCAGCGAGCCCTACGGCGGGATCGAGACGCTGCTGCACGAGCTGGCCGCCGCCGGGACCCGGCTCGCGCTCGCCACCAGCAAAGCCGAGGTCTACGCGGCACAGATCCTGGAGCACCGGGGCTGGACCGACCTGTTCGAGGTGATCTGCGGCGACACCCTCGACGCCGCCCGGCCGTCCAAGGCCGCCGTGGTCGCCGAGGCTCTCCACCGGCTCGGTGAGCCGGGGGCCGCGGTGATGGTCGGCGACCGCTCGAACGACGTCATCGGCGCCCGCGAGCACGGGATCGGCTGCGTCGGCGCCGGCTGGGGCTACGGCCGGCCCGGCGAGCTCGCCGAGGCCGGCGCGGTCACGATCATCGCCACCCCGGCGGAGCTGCGCCCGGCGCTGTCGTCGGCCGTCGCGGCGGGCTGACGCCCGGCCCCGTACCACGCACCGGCGGGCCGGATCCGGGCGCGTGGACGGGGCACTGGCGTGGTGCCGCCGGTACCGGCCCGAGGGGAGGTCCGTTCGTGAACCGCATCGCCCTGCACCAGTCCACAGCGCACCCGATGCCCCCCGTCGAGCTGGTCGACGTGGCCCGCCGGTCCGGGATCGACTCCATCGGCCTGCGCGTGGGCGGGGTCGGGCCGGGGGCCGACGAGGTGCAGCAGTGGAGGGCCCCCGGGTGCTGGAGGCCGGTACGCGCCCCGGTGCCCAGTTCGTCACCGCCCGGGCGACGACGGATGCGGGCGAGGACCCGGCCGAGCTGTTCGCCACCTCGGCGGAGCTGGAGGAACCCGGCGCGGCCGTGCCCGGGCTGCTGGCGACGCTTCCCGCCGCAGGTCGCGGTCGCGATCGGCGATCCCGACGGCGGCGGCGCGATCGGCGCCGAGCACGTGGCCCGGGTGAGCGCGCTCCGCGCCGCCGTGGACGGCATGTTGCCTCACCCGCGGGCGGCCGGGACGCCCTGAGCTCATGTTCGCATAGCGCACATTTGTACGCCCAACGCACGCCGTCGTACGCTGACCCTATGGACAAGGTGGTGACCACCGCGGCCGAGGCGGTCGCAGACATCCCCGACGGCGCCTCGCTGGCCGTCGGCGGGTTCGGCATGTCCGGGGTCCCGACCACGCTGATCGCCGCGCTGCTGGAGCAGGGCGCGACCGATCTCGAGACGGTCAGCAACAACCTCGGCGTCGACGGCTTCGGGCTCGGCACCCTGCTCTCCGCGGGGCGGATCCGGCGCACGATCGGCTCCTACGTCGGCAACAACAAGGAGTTCGCCCGCCAGTACCTGGCCGGCGAACTGGAGCTCGAGCTCACCCCGCAGGGCACCCTCGCCGAGCGGATGCGGGCCGGCGGTGCGGGAATCCCCGCGTTCTACACCCCCGCCGGCGTCGGCACCCTGGTCTCCGAGGGCGGGCTGCCCTGGCGCTACGACGCCGACGGCAACGTCGCGGTGATGTCGCCGAAGAAGGAGACCCGCGAGTTCGACGGGCGTACCTACGTGCTCGAGCAGGCGATCGTCACCGACTTCGCGCTGGTCCACGCCTGGAAGGGCGACCGGCACGGCAACCTCGTGTTCCGCCGCAGCGCGCGCAACTTCAACCCCGACTGCGCGGCCGCCGGAAGGATCACGATCGCCGAGGTCGAGCACCTGGTCGAGCCCGGCGAGATCGACCCCGACGCCGTGCACACCCCCGGCATCCACGTGCAGCGCGTCGTGCACGTGCCGGACGCCGACAAGCCCGTGGAGTTCCGGACGGTGAGAAGCGCATGAGCCTGACCCGCGACCAGCTCGCCGCACGGGTGGCCGACGAGCTGCCCGACGGTTCGTACGTCAACCTCGGCATCGGCATGCCCACCCTGGTCCCCGGGTTCATCCCGGCCGGCCGGACCGTGGTGCTGCACTCCGAGAACGGCATCCTCGGGGTCGGGCCGTACCCGACCGAGGACGAGGTCGACCCCGACCTCATCAACGCCGGCAAGGAGACGGTCACCGTGCTGCCCGGGGCGAGCTACTTCGGCTCCGCCTCCAGCTTCGCGATGATCCGGGGCGGCCACGTCGACGTCGCGGTGCTCGGTGCGATGCAGGTCAGCGCCGCCGGCGACCTCGCGAACTGGGCGATCCCCGGCAAGATGATCAAGGGCATGGGCGGCGCGATGGACCTCGTGCACGGCGCCGCGAAGGTCATCGTGATGATGGAGCACGTCTCCAAGGACGGGTCGCCGAAGATCGTCGAGCAGTGCACGCTGCCGCTCACCGGCGCCCGGTGCGTCGACCGGATCATCACCGATCTCGCCGTCCTCGACGTGACGCCCGACGGCCTGCGGCTGGTCGAGACCGCCCCCGGCGTCACCGAGGCCGAGGTCCGCGAGAAGACCGGCGCCCCCCTCCGTTGACCGACCTGCCCCGTTCCCGGGATCTGCGGGGGCTCAGGGATCAGGGGTTCGGGGACTCAGACGGGCGAGAGAGTCACCGGTAGCGAGCGCAGGCCGCGCACCAGGGTGCTGCGCCGATGCACGAGCTCGGCCGGGTCGACGGCCAGCGTGAGCTCCGGGCGGCGGGCCAGGAGCGCGCCGATCGCCACCTCGCCCTCGATGCGGGCGAGCTGCGCGCCCAGGCAGAAGTGCAGCCCGTGACCGAAGGCCACGTGCCCGCCGGCGTCGCGGCCGACGTCGAGCCGGTCGGCCTCCGGGAAGCGGGTGTCGTCCCGGTTGGCCGAACCGAGTCCGAGCATGATCACCGAGCCCGCCGGGATCGTCGTGCCGCCGACCTCGATGTCCTCGGCGGCGAACCGCACCGGCGGGGTCTGCACCGGCGAGTCGAAGCGCAGGAACTCCTCCACGGCTCCGGGCAGTAGTCCGGGCTGCTCACGCAGCCGCGTCAGCTGGTCGGGGTGGGTGAGCAGGGCGAGCAGTCCGTTGCCGATGAGGTTGGCCGTGGTCTCGTGGCCGGCGATCAGCAGCAGCATCGCCATCGCGACGAGCTCCTCCCGGGACAGCCGGTCCTCGTCCTCCGACACCTCGACCAGCGCGCTGAGCAGGGCGTCGTCGGGCTGCATCCGCTTGCGCTCGATCAACTCGCCGAGGTATCCCGCGAGCTGCGCCACGGCCGCCGTCTTCTCCTCGGCAGGCGACTCGTCGATCATCACCCTGGACCAGGCGCCGAACTCCTCGCGGTCGGCCGCCGGCACGCCGAGCAGCTCGCAGATCACCTGTACCGGCAGCACCACGGCGTAGCCCGCCATCAGGTCGACGACGCCGTCGGCGGGCAGGGCGTCGAGCAGCTCGGCCGCGATCTCCTCGACCCGCGGGCGCAGTGCCGCCATCCGCCGCGCGGTGAACGACCGGCTGACCAGCTTGCGCAGCCGGGTGTGGTCCGGCGGGTCCAGCAGGATCATCATCGGCGTGGGCGCAGCCGGCGCCTCGGCCCGCGCCTCGGCCGGGAGTGTGTAGCGCCAGTCCTTGCTGAACCGGGGGTCGGTGAGCGCCGCCCGCACGTCGTCGTAGCGCGTGACGAGCCACATCGGGCCGTCGGGCAGCTGCACCTCGCGGACCGGCTGCTCGGAGCGCAGGCCCCGGTAGGCGGGGTAGGGATCGGCCCAGAACGCGCCGTCGAACAGCTCGAACCCGCCCGTGGCCGCGGACACCGTCTCGGTCATGCGACCATCGTGCCAGCGTTTGTGAGCAAGTGCTTACGAAAGTCGGGCGGGCCCCAGCACCGCCGGATCGACCGGTATGTCGGCCGGCACCGGACCCCCGGTGATCACGGCGGCGCCGAGCGCAGCCAGCGCCGGAGCCGACTCGATCCCCGAACCGCCCTGGCCGGCGAAGAAGTGGAACCCGGGATGCTCCGGCCGGGACCCGACGACCGGGCTGCGGTCGGACACGAAGGACCGCAGCCCGGCCCAGCTCGTCCGGATCGAGCGCAGTCCCAGACCGGTCACCGCCTCCGCCCGCTCCAGCGCGGTGGCGACGTCGAGGTCGCACGGCCGCGCGTCGCCAGGCTCGGCCGGGGTCTCGTCGCCGGGCGAGACGAGCAGGTGCTCCCCCTCGGCCTTGAAATAGAACCGTTCGCCGGCCTCGACCACCATCGGCAGCGGGGTCCCCGCACCGATGCCCAGCCGCGCCGGGTCGGGCACCCGGGCCACCGCGATCGTGCGGCGAAGCGGGGTCAGCCCGATCGGCGGCACCCCGGCCATCGTCGCTACGACGTCGGCCCAGGCACCGGCCGCGTCGACGACGTCCGCGACGTCGAACGCCGCCGCACGAGCGGCACCGCCGGTTCCGGTCGCCTCCACCCGCCAACCGGTCGCGGTCGCCCGCACCGCGGTCACCCGGGCGCCCGCGCGCACCGTCCCACCGCGACGGCGCAGCCCCCGGATGTAGGCCTGGTGCAGCGCCATCGCGTCGACGTCGGCGGAGATCTCGGTCAGCCCGGCCCCGCGCAGCGCGTCCGGGCGCAGCACCGGGCAGCGGCGCAGCGCCTCGCCGGTGGTCACCGGCCGCGGAGCGTCCGGTTCCCCCGCCCGCTCGGCGAGCAGAGTGCGCAGCGCCCGCTCACCGGCGTCGTCGAAGGCCGCCCAGAGCACCGGGCGAGGGATGAGCAGCGGCGTCGACCCGTCGCGCAGGGCGTCGGCCAGCACGGCGAAGCGCGGACCGCTCGCGGCGATCAGCGCCCGGACCGGCGCCGTACCGTGGCCGGGGATGTAGGTGGCGGCCGAACGGGCGGTGGAGTGCACGGCGAGCGTCGGCTCGGCCTCGAGCAGCAGCACCGAACGCGACGCGGCGAGTTCGTAGGCGATCGAGGCGCCCGCGATGCCACCGCCGATCACCACCAGGTCCGGGGCAGCGCTCACCGCGCCCACCGTAGCCGCTGGTAATTCGATGGCGCGATCCGCGCACGCGTCCTACCGTTCCTCCCATGCGCCTGTAGATGCCGGGTGAGCGCCTCACCGAGCAGCGGCCGCCGACGCCTCGCGTCCCGCCGCCCCTCCCCCGCCGACACCTCGTCGCCCTGTGGGGAGAGCACCGTCCCAGCCACCGGCCGGCCCGTCGCCGAGCCCGCTGTGCCGGCCCCGTCGCACTGCAGGAGGTCCGCATGCGTGATCAGTCCTTCGTCCCCGCCGCCACGACCGGCGGTGCCGACGCCCCCAACCGCGCGGCCCGCCGCGCCCGCGGCAAGGGCTCCCGGCAGCCGCTGTCGCCGCACCTGGCCGCCACGGCCGGGCGCTCCGGATCGTCGGGATCCGGGGCGCTCTCCAAGCCGGCGCGCACCCGGCTCGACTACGCGGCCCGCCGCAGCGGCTGACCCCACGGGTCGGCGCGGCGCGGGCCGCTCACCGGCCGGCCCGCCGGTGCGGCCGCATCGAGCGGCCCCGGCGGGCCGGCCCGATCCGGGATCACATCCCGGCGGGCCGGGCGGCATGTCAGGCTGGCGGGGTGTCGAGCACCGAATGCGGCGTCTGGTGGGCCCGTCCCCTTCCTCCTGAGGGACACCCCGGCCTTCTCGCCCTGCTCGACGAGCACGAACGCACCCGGCTGCAGAAGCTGCGCCGGCCCGACGACCAGGCCCGCTACCTGGCCGCACATGCGCTGGTCCGGCTGGTCCTCGGGCACCGGCTCGGGGTGCACCCGGCCGGGCTGCGGTTCGACCGGACCTGCCGGTGCGGCCAGCAGCACGGCAAGCCCCGGCTGGCCGACGAGCCCGGGACCACCGGGTTCTCGCTGACCCACTCCGGCGACCTGGTCGGGGTCGCGGTGTCGGACGGGCCGGTCGGGCTCGACGTCGAGCACGTCCGGCCGCTGACCGACGTGGCCGGGATGGCGGCCCACGTGTGCTCCCCCACCGAACTCGCGCGCCCGCTGCCGGCGGAGACAGCCGCCTTCCTCACCACCTGGACCCGCAAGGAGGCCCTGCTCAAGGCCACCGGCGAAGGCCTGTCCCGGCCGATGGCCACGATCACGCTGAGCCCCGCCGGCAGCCCACCCCGGGTCGAGGAGTGGACCGGTGCCGACGCGCCCCCGGGCCCGGTCTGGCTCGCCGACCTGCTCCCGGCACCCGAGCATCCCGGCGCCGTCGCCGGATTCGGCGCGCGGACGCCGGCGATCCGGGTCGCCGACGGCGACGCCGTCCTGCTGGGGTGGCGCGAGCGACTGCGCCCGTGACCATCGCGAGTTCGGGCCTCCCGCACGCCCGCCCGGTCAGTCGGCCGTCGCCGACGCCGGGCCGCGGCTCGGTGATCGACCACTAGTCCACCGGGCGCCAGGGGCGCGGCGGCAGCACGGGCAGGCCGCTCGGGGAGCACTGGCCGCCGCGTTCGCCCAGCAACCGGAAGATGAGCCAGCCGATCAGGCCCGCGAGTATCGAGCCCGTCAGGATGCCGATCTTGGCCTCGGCCTGCAGCTCCGGGTCGGACAACGCCAGGTCGGTGACGAACAGCGCCACCGTGAACCCGATGCCGGACAGGGCCGCACCCCCGATCAGCTGCCCCCACCGCAGCGTGTCGGGCACGCGGCCGATCCCGGTCCTGAGCGCGACCCAGGTGCCGGCGCTGACGCCGATCAGCTTGCCGACGGTCAGGCCGACGATGACCCCCCAGGTGATCGGCGAGTGCAGCGCCCCCGACAGCGTCTCGCGATCGAGCCGCACCCCGGCGTTGGCCAGCACGAACAACGGCACGATGACATAGCTGCTCCACGGCTGGATCTTCAGCTGCAACCGCTCGTTCGGCGAGACCGCGACGGTGACCGCGGCCTGGGCCGCCGCCGCCCGGCTCGGGGTGGGGTCGACGATGAAGCTGCGGCCGAGCACCTGCACGCGCCGGATGTCGCGGGGCTGCGGGGCGTAGGCGTTGACCAGCAGTCCCATCGCGACGCCCACGACGCTGGGGTGCACCCCGGACTCCAGGACCGACACCCACATGATCACGCCGATCAGGGCGTAGAGGGGGGTGCGCCAGAAGTGGACGAACCGTAGCGCGAGCAGCGCCACGAACAGCCCGACGGCCAGCAGCAGGGCCGTCACGTCGACGTGCCTGGTGTAGAAGACCGCGATCGCCAGGACCGCGCCGATGTCGTCGACGATGGCCAGCGCGAGCAGGAAGATCCGCAGCTGGTCCGGGCAGCGCGGGCCGACCAGGGCCAGCACGCCGAGCAGCACGGCGGTGTCGGTCGAGATCGCGATGCCCCAGGCACCGGCACCGGGACCGCCCGCGTTGAACAGCAGGTACAGCGCGGCCGGGACGGTCAGCCCGCCGATCGCCGCGAGCGCCGGGGCTGCCACCGCGCGGGCCCCGCGCAGCTCCCCCAGCGTCATCTCGCGGGAGATCTCCAGCCCGACGCTGAAGAAGAACAGCACCATCAACCCGTCGTTGACCCAGTGCCGCAGGTCCTCGGTCAGCTCGAACCCGCCGATGGAGATCGACAGCGGCGTGTGCCAGAACGTCTCGTAGCCGTCCGACACGTTCGCCCAGATCAGGGCGATGGCGGCGGCGGTCAGCAGCAGCACCGCCGAGCCCGACTCGGTGCGCAGGAACGACCGCGCCGCCTGACTGAGCTCGCCACGCTCGGTTAGTGTTGTGACCGCCACTTGCCGATCCTCCCCCGAGGGCACCCGGGGTGGCGAGGAGGACGCGATCAGCACCGCATCGACCGGCCCCGCAGCGCTGGACCCGCCCATCGGGCCGTACGACCACCTGCAGGGCGCGCTCGGTTCCGAGTTCTCGCTCGTGGAGTACGGCGACTTCGAGTGCCCGTACTGCCGCGCGGCAGCGCCGGTGATCGACGAGGTGCGCCACCGCCTGGGCGACCGGCTGGTGTTCGCGTTCCGGCACTTCCCCCTCGCCGAGGTGCACCCGTACGCGCTGGCCGCCGCGACGGCGTCGGAGGCGGCCGGGCTCGAGGGCCAGTTCTGGCCGATGCACGCCCGGCTCTTCGCCGACGACGAGCCGCGGTTGCGCCAGGCCGACCTGCGCCGATACGCCGAGGAGATCGGTGTCGACCCGGATGCGGTGACGTGGCCGGAGACCCAGTTCGTCGAGGACCGGGTCGAGGCCGACTTCAACTCCGGGGTGCGCAGCGGCGTGCGGGGCACCCCGACGCTGTTCGTCAACGGCGAGCGCTACCAGGGGCCGGTCACCGTCGACGCGCTGATGGACGCGTTGCAGGAGGTCCGGGCGCCTGCCGAGAGCTGAGCGTCCCGGTGTCGGTGGCCGGAGTCAGAATGGCCGCGTGGCGGAGGAGGGCCGGCAGGGTCGGCAGTGTGGTCGCTGGGTGCTGCACCTCGACATGGACGCGTTCTTCGCCTCCGTCGAGCAGCTCACCCGTCCCACTCTGGCCGACCGGCCGGTGCTCGTGGGCGGCGCCGGGCCGCGCGGCGTGGTGGCCGGCGCCAGCTACCAGGCCCGGGTCTACGGCGCCCGGTCCGCGATGCCGATGGCGCAGGCCCGTCGGCGCTGCCCGCAGGCCGTGGTGCTGCCGCCGCGGTTCGCCCTGTACAAGGCGATCAGCGAGCAGGTGATGGCGGTGCTGGGCGAGGCGGCGCCGATCGTCGAGCCCGTGTCGCTGGACGAGGCGTTCCTGGAGCCGCCCGCGCTGGCCGGAGCCGACGGCAGCGAGGTCACGGCGTTCGCGATCGCGTTGCGGGCCGCGGTGCGGGAGCGCACGGGGCTGCCCGCGTCGGTCGGCGCCGGGTCCGGCAAGCAGCTCGCCAAGATCGCGTCCGAGCTGGCCAAGCCCGACGGGCTGCGGGTCGTGACCCCCGCCGAGGAGCGCGAGGTCATGGGCGCCCTACCGGTGCGCGCGCTCTGGGGGGTGGGCCCGGTGGCCGAGGCCGGCCTGCGCAAGCTCGGGGTCACCACGATCGGTCAGCTCGCGGCGATGGACCCGCGGGAGGTGACCGGGCTGCTCGGCGCCGCGGTCGGCACCGAACTGCACCGGCTGGCCCGGGGCATCGACGACCGGCCGGTGGCCCAGCGCGGCGCGGCGAAGCAGATCAGTGCGGAGACGACGTTCGAGACCGATCTGACGGCGATGACGGCCGTGCACGACGCCGTGGCCCGGATGACCGCGGCCGCGCACCGGCGGCTCGTGCTGGACGGCCGGGCCGCCCGGACGGTCACCGTGAAGGCGCGCAGCGCCGACTTCACCACCGCGAGCCGCTCGGAGACCACGGCCGTGGCCAGCACCGATCTGGCCACGCTCACCGCGGTCGCCCAGCGACTGGCCCGCACCGCGGTACCCGAGGGCGGGGTGCGGCTGATCGGGGTGTCGCTGTCCGGGCTGGGTGAGAGCCCGCCCCCGGCGCTGTTCGACGCCGTCGCGTCGGCCGACGGGTGGACGCCCGTGCCGGCCGCGGACGTCGACGTGGGGTTCCCGGGGTCCGCCGGGTCCACCGCGCCCGAGCCGCCGGGCCGCCCGGTGCACATCGCGGATACGGACCCCGGCACGCCCGAGCCGCCCCGGCCACGACGCCTCGCGGATGCCGACCCCGGCACGCCCGAGCCACCTGGCCGTCCGAAGCTCGCCGCGGAGGCGGCCCTCGGCACCCCTGAGCCGCCGAGCGCCCCGGTGCCGGAGGGGCCACGCGCGGCCGACGACACGCCGAGCCCGGGATCCCGCGGCGAGAAGCTCGGGCGACCGTGGCGGGCCGGGGACGACGTTCGGCACGCCGAGCACGGCCACGGCTGGGTCCAGGGCGCCGGTCACGGGCGGGTCACCGTCCGCTTCGAGACCCGGGCCACCGGCCCCGGCGTGGCCCGCACCTTCCCCGCCGACGACCCGGCCCTGACCCCGGCCGACCCCCTGACCAGCTGGCGTCCCCGCGACCCCGCTGTGGAGCTTGAACGCTCCGCGCTCACCGCCCCCCACCACGTTGTGGAGCCATGACGCACCCCGGGCGCCCCTGCGACCACGTTGTGGAGCCATAACGCACCCTGGGCGCCCTTGCGACCGCGTTGTGGAGACCTGACGCGCGAGGCGCCCCGACACGAACGCATTGTGGAGACTTGACGCACCCTGGGCGCCTCCATGGACGCGTTGTGGAGACATGACGCGGTTGGGAGGTGGCGTTGGGGGGCGGGGTCAGGCGTCTTTGTCCGCCACACCGGCTGAGTCGAACGTGGCGACGTCGTGGAGGGCGCGGGCAGCGCCTTGCACGACGGGCAACGCGAGGAGCGCCCCGGTGCCCTCGCCCAGCCGCATCCGCAGGTCGAGCAGCGGGTCCAGGCCGAGATGGGCGAGCGCGAGACCGTGGCCGGGTTCGGCCGAGCAGTGTCCCGCCAGGCAAACGCCGGCCGATTCCGGGGACAACGCCGCGGCGACCAGCGCGGCCGCGCCGGCGTTCACCCCGTCCAGCAGCACCGGCACCCGCAGGGCCGCCGCGCCGAGGACGAACCCGGCCAGCGCGGCGTGCTCCAGCCCGCCGACCGCCGCGAGCACGCCGAGCGGATCCGACGGCTCCGGCCGGTGCCGTGCCAGCGCGCGACGGACCACGTCGGTCTTCCGGGTCAGGGTGGCGTCGTCGATGCCGGTCCCCCGCCCGGTCGCCTCAGCCGGGTCGGCGCCGGTGAACGCGCAGATCAGCGCGGCGGCCGCGGTGGTGTTCGCAATGCCCATGTCGCCGGTGACCAGGCACCGGTTGCCGGCGGCGACGAGGTCGCGGGCGGTCTCGATCCCCACCTCGACGGCGGCGCGGGCTTGATCCGGGGTCAGCGCGGGCCCGGTGGTCATGTCCGCGGTGCCCGCTGCGACCTTCCGCGGCAGCAGCCCGGGAACGGGGTCCAGCGGGGACGCCACGCCCACGTCGACCACGCAGACCTCGGCGCCCTGCTGGCGCGCGAAGGCGTTGACCACCGCCCCGCCGGCCAGGAAGTTGGCCACCATCTGACCGGTGACCTCCTGCGGCCACGGGGTGACGCCCTGGGCGTAGACGCCGTGGTCACCGGCGAACACCGCGACCGCCGCGGGCTCGGGAAGCGGCGGCGGGCACGCTCCGGCGATCCCGGAGAGCGTGACGGCGACGTCCTCGACCTGCCCCAGCGAGCCGCGCGGCTTGGTCATCCGGTCCAGCCGGTCGCGGGCCGCGGCCCGGGCCTCCTCCGACACGGGCCGGATCGCCGCGACGGTCTCCGAGAGCAGGTCCATGGGCACCTCCCCGGGCAGCGCCCGGTGTCCGTAGGTCTCGTGGTGGACGGCCCACGACAGCGGGCGGCGGCGGGCCCAGCCGGCCGCCGCGAGTTCGGGCTCGGCCGGGAACGCCTCGACGTGCCCGATGCACAGGTAGGCGACGATCTCCAGGTGGTCCGGCAGCCCGAGCAGCGCGGCCACCTCCCCGAGCCCGTCGTCGTCGAAGAAGCTCACCCAGCCCACACCCAGGCCCTCGGCGCGGGCGGCCAGCCAGAGGTTCTGCACCGCCAGGGCGGTGGAGTACGGACCCATGGACGGCTGGGTGTGGCGGCCCAGGGTGTGCCGGCCCCCGCGGGTGGGATCGCAGGTGACCACGACGTTGAGCGGGGTGTCGAGGATGGCCTCGATCTTCATGCCGGCGAACGCGGCCGCCCGCGCCCCGGGAAGCGATGCCGCGTAGGCCGTGCGCCGGGCGGCGACCAGGGCGTGCACCCGGGCCCGGACGCCCGCGTCGCGCACCACCAGGAAGTCCCACGGCTGGGAGAACCCGACGCTGGGTGCGGCGTGTGCAGCGCCCAGCACCCGGGCGAGCACGGCGTCGTCGACCGGCACGTCGGGCCGGAACCCGGTACGGACGTCGCGGCGCCCCGCGACGATCCGGTAGAAGGCCTCGGCGTCGCCGGGGTTCACGGGGCCGCCCACGGCAGCGGGCTGCGCCGCGGCGGCACGATCGTCACGCCGGGCAGGTGCTCCACCCGCAGCGCCCCGGCCGAGGAGCGCACCGCGACAGCGGTCACCCCGAACGACGGGCAGGCCGTGGGATCGCCGGCCGTCGCGAACACGGCCGTGCCACCGGGGTGCGCGGCGAACCACTCGACCACCCGCTGGGCGGCGGCCCTGTGGTCGCCGATCCGCTCGACGCGCCAGGCCTCGGCGTAGAACAGCACGGTGGACTCGGCGGGGGCCGGGACGAACACGACGTCGGCGTGGGCGAGCCGGTCCACGGCGCCGGGGGCGAGTGCGTCGGGCTCACCGGGGCCGACGCCCAGCCCGATCAGCGTTCCGGTGCCGCTCCGGGGATCGCGACGGCAGCGCGTGAGCACCGGGCCACCCCGGCGCCGGGGGAATCGAACAGGACCGTCACCGGCCATTGTGCCTCCTCGAGGGTCCGCGCCCTCTTAGTCGGAACCGTGCGACGGCAGCGAGTGTCCTGGCTTCCGGATCGCTGCGGCGCCGCCCGGCCTTCCCACGGTTGTCCGCGGTGGCCACGAGGTGGGGACGCGCTCCCCGGTGACAGTGGCGGGACCGCGCCGGATTCCCACCGGCTTCCTCCACTGCCGTCGTGCAGGACTCGACCACAGCGGGTCTGGAGGGGTCAAGGGAGAGGGGCGTTCGCCACGTGGGCACCGACCGTCCACGGCGTGCCCGGGGCGGCGCGCCGGGCGGTGAGCACCTCCCCGTTGCCGGGCAGCACGGCCGGCAACCGGTCGGCGGGATGCCCGTGCAGCACGGCGAGCGCGGCCCGGATCGTCTCCCCGTGCGTGACGAGGACGATGTCCCCGGGCGACCCCCCGGCGAGGACCGCGGCCAGGACCGCCGCGACCCGGGTGTGCAGCGCGCGGGCGCTCTCCCCGCCCGGCGGCGCCCAGTCGGGATCGGGGGCGGCCGCGAGGCGGGCGGCGTACCCGGCGACGGGGCGACCCTCCCAGATCCCGTGGCTCTGCTCGCGAAGCGCGGGCTCGGCACGGACCGGCAGGCCGTGCGCGGCGGCGATGGGGGCCGCGCTCTGCCGGGCCCGCAGCAGGTCGCTGGACAGCACCGCGACGACCGGGCGGGCGGCCAGGACCGCCGCGGTGGCCGCGGCCTGGGCCCGGCCGCGCGCGGTCAGCGGGACGTGCGGGGTGTGGCCCTGCAGCCGGCCCGCCGCGTTCCAGGTGCTCTCCCCGTGCCGGACCAGATGCAAGGTGACCGGCCCGGGAAGCACCGGCCGTGCGTTCAGGCGCCCGGGTGGGCACGCAGCCCCGCGACCGGGCCGACCACGATGATGGCCGGCGGGCTGATCTCGTGCTCCCGCACCTGCGCCGCGACGGTCGCCAGGGTGGCCCGCAGCGTCCGCTGGATCCGGGTCGTGCCGTCCTGGATCACGGCGACCGGGGTGTCGGCCGGGCGGCCGTGCTCGACCAGGGCGGCGGCGAACAGCGCGATCCGCTCGACGGCCATCATCAGCACCACGGTGCCGCGCATCCGGCCCAGCGCCTCCCAGTCGACCAGGCTGCGCGGGTCGCCCGGCGCGACGTGCCCGGACACCACGACGATCTCGTGCGCGACGCCCCGGTGGCTGACCGGGACACCCGCGGCGGCCGGGGCGGCGAAGGCACTGGTGATGCCCGGGACGACGGTCACCGCGACCCCGGCCTCGGTGCAGGCGATGACCTCCTCGAAGCCACGCCCGTAGACGAACGGGTCGCCGCCCTTGAGCCGGACGACGAACTTCCCGGCCCTGGCGTGCTCGACGAGCAGTTCGTTGATCCGCTGCTGGGCCATCGCCCGCCCGTAGGGGATCTTGGAGGCGTCGATGACCTCGACGTGTGGGCCGAGCTCGTCGAGGAGGTCGCGCGGACCCAGCCGGTCGGCGACGACGACGTCGGCACGCGACAGCAGCCGCCGGCCACGCACGGTGATCAGCTCCGGGTCGCCGGGTCCACCGCCGACGAGCGCGACCCCGGGGACGATGTCGGCGCGGTCGGCTGCGTCGTTCACGATCCCGGCGCGCAACGCCTCGAGCAGCCCCGTGCGCACGGCGGCGGATCGGCGGTGGCGGCCCTGGGCCAGCACCCCGACGGTCAGGCCGTCGAACTCCCCGACGGCGGGGGTCACCGCGGTCCCGGCCGCTCCGTCGTCGGCGCGGACGCAGAACACCCGGCGCCGCTCGGCCTCCGCCCCGACCGCGGCGTTGACCGTGGGGTCGTCGGTGCAGGCCACCGCGTACCAGGCACCCTCGAGATCACCGTCGGCGTAGCGGCGCTCGGTCCAGGCCAGCTCGCGCGCCGATGCCATGCCCTCGACGGCGGGGGTCACCTCCGGGGAGATCACCTCGACCTCCGCACCCGCGGCGATGAGCCGGGCCACCCGGCGCTGGGCCACCTGTCCGCCGCCGACGACGACGACGCGGCGACCGGCCAGGTCGAGGCCGACGAGGTACTGCTCGGACCGGCCGCTCACGAGGTCTGCTCGCCGAGGCTCGCCCGGCACGCTCGCGTCGCTGCGGTGCCCGTAGGTGAGCTCGCAGGCTCGCTCATGACACTCCCTCCCCGGGTGTCCACGCCCGGCTGTGGTGTCCCCGCGGGGACGGTCGACGGCGGCACGGGGTCTGGCTTCCGGGAGCGTGCCCCGGTCACAGTGGCGGGACCGCCCCGGAGTCGCACCGGGTTCCCGTGCTGCCGACCGGCGCCGAGCATAACCGGCGGCCCGGGGCCACCGACAGGTCGCAAAGCCGCCGCGCCCGGCACGTCACACGTGATCCGTACTACGTCGCCGCAGGTCAGCGAGGGGTTCCGGGGCGTGTCAGCGCGGCGTCGGCACGACCCGGACCGCCGCCGCCGTCACCCCGTCGCCGATCATCTTCGGGGCGACGAGCACCGCCCGGGCACCGTCGGGACCGGCCAGTTCGGCCGCGGCGAGCAGCGCGGCGGCCTCGGCGACGCTGCGCGTCCCGGCCGCCTCCCGGACCCGCGCGCTGGGGTTCGGCACCGTGACGACGTCGAGCGTGGCGGACGGGTAGGTACGCAGGGTGGCGGGGGCGATGGCGGCGAGGATTCCGGGCTCGCCGGCCCGGTGGTCGACGCTGGCGTAGACGCGGACGGCGTGGCGGTCGAGGCCGTGCTCGCGGTGCAGCCGGTCGAGCAACGCGGTCACCGCCGCCGCGGACACACCGCGGACGCTGCCGATCCCGACGACCAGGGTCACCCGGCCAGTGTGGGGGGCAGCCGATGGGCAGCGCGGGCGGCCCTACGCGGCCAGCATCGCCCGGGCGAGCAGGTCGATCTCGTCGGCGTCCGCGGCGCACGGGAAGAAGATGAGCTCGTCGCAGCCCGCATCGGCGAACTCCGCGGCCTGCTTCTTCAGCGCGTCTGCGTCGGTCAGCGTGCTGTCGGCGATGCGCCCGGCGGCGTCCGGGCCGAGGAAGGCGTAGTAGTCCGTCAGGTACTGCCGGGCGGCGGATCTCGCGTGCTCCCCGAGCGCGTAGTAGGCGGTGGCCGCGAGGTAGGGCACCCCGTCGCGGCC
>NZ_JAAXKZ010000101.1 GCF_012911875.1 Pseudonocardia bannensis
GGGTGTGGAGTGGGGGTGTGTCAGGACTGGCGGCGGCGGCGGGCCACCTCGGCCAGGACCACGCCGGTCGCCACGGCGGCGTTGAGCGACTCCACCTCGCCCGCCATCGGGATCGACACCGTCACGTCGCAGGTCTGCTTGACCAGCCGGGACAGCCCCTTGCCCTCCGAGCCGACGACCAGCACGAGCGGGTCGGCCGCGAGCTCGAAGTCGTCCAGCGACACGTCGCCCTCGGCGTCCAGCCCGGCGATCATGAGCCCGGCCGTCGCGTACTCGCGCAGCGTCCGGGTCAGGTTGGTCGCCCGCGCCACCGGGACGCGGGCCGCGGTCCCGGCCGAGGTCCGCCAGGCCACCGCGGTCATGCCCGCCGCCCGGCGCTGCGGGACGACCACACCGTGGCCGCCGAACGCGCCCACCGACCGCACCACCGCGCCGAGGTTCCGCGGGTCGGTGACGCTGTCGAGCGCCACCAGGAGCGGGGGCCGGCCGGAGTCGGAGGCGGCCTCGAGCAGCTCGTCGGGGTGCGCGTAGCCGTACGGGGGGACCTGGAGACCGACGCCCTGGTGCAGCGCGCCGCCGGAGATCCGGTCGAGATCGTTGCGTGGCACCTCGAGGATCGAGATGCCGGCGTTGGCGGCCAGGTGCACCGCCTCGGCGATCCGGTCGTCGGCCGTCGTGCCGATCGCGACGTAGAGCGCCGTGGCCGGCACCCCGGCCCGCAGGCACTCGACCACGGGATTGCGGCCGAGCACCGTCTCCGGGGTGTCGCCGTCCCCCGCCTTGCGCCGCGACCCGGCGACCTGGGAGCGGTTCGACCGGGCAGCCGCCTTCGCGTCCCGGGCCGCCTTGCGCGCGGCCGGGTGCCCCGGACGCATCTCCGCGGGTGGTGTGGGCCCCTTGCCCTGCAGCCCACGGCGGCGCTGGCCTCCGGAACCGACCACCGCGCCCTTCTTGGTGCCTTCCTTGCGCATCGCGCCGCGGCGCCTTGAATTGCCGGCCATCAATCGTTCCTGTCGTTCACGCTGCCGAACATCGCAGCTAGACGTCCTTGAGGGACCACGTCGGACCGTCGGGGTTGTCCTCGACGGAGATCCCGGCGGCGAGCAACCGGTCCCGGATCTGGTCCGCGGTGGTGAAGTCACGTTCGGCCCGGGCCTGCTGGCGCTGGGCCAGGAGCTCGCCGACGAGCGTGCCCAGCGCGCCCACGGCGGCGTCGTCGGCCCGGTCGCCGCCGAGCCAGCGCGGGTCCAGCGGGTCGACGCCGAGCACCCCGGTCATCGCGCGCACCGACGACGCGAGGGCTGCCGCGGCCGCCCGGTCACCGCTGTCCAGCGCCGCGTTGCCGTCGCGCACGGCCCGGTGGATGACCGCGAGCGCACCCGGGGTGCCGAGGTCGTCGTCCATCGCGGCGGCGAACTCGGCGGGCACCTCGGCGTCGACGCCCGGCTCCCCGACGCGCTCGCGCACCCGGTGCACGAACGACTCGATCCGCCGGTAGGCGGCTACCGCCTCGCTGAGGGCGGCGTCGGAGTACTCGATCGCCGACCGGTAGTGCGGGCCGATGAGGTAGTACCGCAGTTCCACCCCGCGCACCCGGTGCAGCAGCGCGTCGATGGACAGCGTGTTGCCCAGCGACTTGGACATCTTCTCGCCGCCCATGGTCACCCAGGCGTTGTGCAGCCAGTAGCGGGCGAACCCGTCGCCGGCCGCATGCGACTGGGCCTGCTCGTTCTCGTGGTGCGGGAACACCAGGTCGAGGCCGCCGCCGTGGATGTCGAACTCGGGGCCGAGGTAGGCGGTGGCCATCGCGGAGCACTCCAGGTGCCAGCCGGGCCGGCCGCGTCCCCACGGCGTCTCCCAGGAAGGCTCGCCGGGTTTTGCGGCCTTCCACAGCGTGAAGTCGAGCGGGTCGCGCTTGCCGCCCTGCTCCCCCTCACCCTGGGCGACGTCGTCGACCTTCTGCCGCGACAGCGCGCCGTACTCCGGGAAGGACCGCACCGCGAAGTAGACGTCCCCGCCGGCCGCGTAGGCGTGCCCGGCGTCGATCAGCCGCTCCATCAGTTCGATCATCTGCGGCACGTGGCCGGTGGCCCGTGGCTCGATCGAGGGGGGCAGGCAGCCCAGGGCGTCGTAGGCCGCGGAGAACGCGCGCTCGTGCGTCGCCGCCCACTCCCACCACGGGCGGCCCGCTTCGGCGGCCTTGCGGAGGATCTTGTCGTCGATATCGGTGACGTTGCGGACGAGGGTGACGTCGTACCCCCGGTGGACCAGCCACCGGCGCAGCACGTCGTAGTTCAGACCGCTGCGGACGTGACCGATGTGGGGAAGGCCCTGCACCGTGGCGCCACAGACGTACATCGACACAGCCCCGGCTCGCAGCGCGACGAAGTCCCGCTGCTCCCTGGTCGCGGTATCGAAGAGGCGCAAGCTCACCCGATACAGACTACGGACCCGCTGGCCAGCCCGGATGACCACCTCCAGGGTGCCCCCGGCAGGCCCACCGGAGCGAGGTCACATTCGTCCAAGACGCCGGGGACCGCGACGCGCGACACTCGGCGCATGACGGACATCCTGGACCTCTACCCGAGGCTGGTCGTCGACGACGGCGACGGCGCCTGCGCGTTCTACGCCGCGGCCCTCGGCGCGGAGACGATCGAGCGGTACACCGATCCCGACGGCCGGATCGTGCACGCGATGCTGCGGGCGGGCCCGATCCGCTTTGCGGTCAAGGACGCCGACGGTTACGACCCGGCCCCGGCGACGGGCGGCGTTTCGGTGATCATGGCGCTGTACGTGTCCGACGCCGACGCGGTCGCGGACCGGATGGTCGCCGCGGGGGCGACGGTGGTCTTCCCGGTGGCCGATCAGCCCTACGGCGAGCGCGGCGGCCGGCTGTCCGACCCCTACGGCCACCTGTGGATGATCGCCCAGCAGACCGAGCGGCTGACGCCGGAGCAGATCCAGACCCGCACGGACGCGATGTACGAGCAGGCCTGAGTCACGCGGCGGGCACGAGCAGGGCCGTCGCCACCGCGGCGATCCCCTCGCCGCGCCCGGTCAGCCCGAGCCCGTCGGTCGTCGTGCCCGACACCGCGACCGGGCCGCCGACGGCGTCGGAGAGCACCTGCTGTGCCTCCGCCCGCCGCGTGCCGATCTTGGGGGCGTTGCCGATGACCTGCACGGCGGCGTTGCTCACCGCCCAGCCGCCCTCGGCCAGCAGGCGGCGGACCTCGGCCAGCAAGGTCACACCGCTCGCGCCCGACCATTCCGGGCGCCCGGTGCCGAACACGGCGCCGAGGTCACCCAGGCCCGCCGCCGACAGCAGGGCGTCGCAGAGCGCGTGGGCGGCGACGTCGCCGTCGGAGTGGCCGGCGCAGCCGTCCACTCCGTCCCAGCGCAGCCCGGCGATCCAGCACTCGCGCCCGGGCTCGACGGGATGCACGTCGGTGCCGATGCCGACCCTCATGTTCCGGCCTCCGGTGTCCGGGCGAGCAGCATCTCGGCCAGTTGCAGGTCCCACGGCGTCGTGATCTTGAACGCCGACGCATGGCCGGGGACGGTGTGCACCGATTCCCCCAGCGCCTCGACCAGGCCGGCGTCGTCGGTCGCCGCGGAGCCCGCAGCGTCGTAGGCGCGCTCCAGCAGCGCGCGGGTGAACCCCTGCGGGGTCTGCACCGCGCGCAGGACGGACCGGTCGACCGTGCCGTGCACGCGGCCGTCGCCGTCGACCTGCTTCACGGTGTCGGCCAGCGGGAGCACCGGCACGACCGCGTGCCGCCCGGAACGGATCGCGGCGACCACGGCCGCGGTGAGCTCGGGCGGGGTCAGGGGCCGCGCGGCGTCGTGAACGAGCACGATGTCGCCGAAGTCCTCGGTGTGAGCGTCACCGCCGCGGGTACCCGCTCGTTCACCACCGTGGGCTCGTTCACCGCCGGAGGCGCCATCCATCGCATGCAGTGCGTTGCGTACCGAACCCGTCCGGTCCGAGCCACCCACGATGACGACAACCGGGCGGCCGGCCAGCAGCGAACGAGCTGCGCCGACCTGGCCGGCCGGAACGGCCACCACCACCCGGTCCACGACACCGGAGCGCAGCAAGCCGTCGACGGCGCGCAGCAGGATGGGCACGCCGCCAACAGGGACGAATGCCTTCGGCAGGGCTGCTCCGAGACGCTGCCCCGAACCCGCGGCGGGCACGACCGCGACAACGCTCATCAGGGAGCTCTGACCGGGGTCGTGCGATCAGCCGTCGGTCAGGCCGTCGCGGCAGTGGCGAGCACCTCGTCGAGGAGCACCTCGGCGCGCTCCTCGTCCGTGCCCTCGGCGAGCGCGAGCTCACTGACCAGTATCTGCCGCGCCTTCGCCAGCATGCGCTTCTCACCCGCGGACAGACCGCGGTCCTTCTCCCGGCGCCACAGATCGCGCACGACCTCGGCGACCTTGTTCACATCACCCGAGGCGAGCTTCTCGAGGTTCGCCTTGTACCGCCGGGACCAGTTGGTCGGCTCCTCGGTGTGCGGCGCACGCAGCACCTCGAAGACCCGATCGAGCCCTTCCTGGCCCACGACATCACGGACGCCGACGACCTCGGCGTTCTCCGCAGGAACACGCACCGTGAGATCACCCTGGGCAACCTTCAGGACGAGGTACTTGCGCTCCTCGCCCTTGATCGTCCGAGTTTCGATGGCCTCGATGAGAGCGGCACCGTGGTGCGGGTAGACGACGGTCTCGCCGACCTTGAAAACCATGTGTCCTCTGCCCCTTTCGCTGCACCCAGGTTAACACGTCCGACCCGCCCACTGCGCGCCGGTCGGCACCGTCGTCGCAGGTCAGGGGGTTGACAACCGACAGGAAACGTGCACGGGCGCCGATTCGGCGAGGCGCGTTACCGGGCCCGCGACCAGCGCGACTAGGCTTCCGGCAGGTCACCACCGCGACCACCCGGACACTGCACCCGCCCCCGCCGCACCGGCCCGCACCACGCGGGGAACGAACCGGCGAGGACCGGCAAGGAAGGACGTCTGACCCGTGAGCCGCACCAAGCGCTTCCGCCCGACCGGAGCCGCCGTCCTCATCGGCGCCATGATCGGGATGGTGGGGTTGGCCGGCTGTGGCGCCGGACAGATCTCCCAGACCTCGAACCAGACCGCCGCGGTCAGCGGGGCCAACGTCACCGTCGGCCACATCGCCGTGCGCAACGCACTGATCGAGTACCCGGTCGGAGTGAGGCCCGCCGCCGCCGTCTACCGCCGCGGCGAGAACGCGCCGGTCCAGCTGACGATCGTCAACGAGTCCGATGCGGCCGACCGGCTGCTGCGGGCCAGCAGCCGGGTGGCCGGCTCGGTTCAGCTGGCCGGCGACGGCGCGCTGCCCGGCGACCACGTGATCACCTCCGGCACCAAGCTGCAGGCGCTGCCGAACTCCCACGAGGTGCAGGTCACCCTGGCCGGGCTGACCGACGAGATCCGTCCGGGCCTGAGCTACCCGGTGGTGCTGACCTTCGAGCGGGCCGGTGACGTCGTCGTCGACCTGCCGGTCGGCAGCCCCGCCGAGGCGCGCCTCGACGAGCCGGCCAGCGGGGGCGGCGGACACTGACCGGCCGCACCCGCACCGCGCGCACCGGCTACCGCTGCACCGAGTGCGGACACCAGGCCGCGCAGTGGGTGGGGCGCTGCCCGGGCTGTCAGGCCTGGGGCACCCTCGAACAGCACGCGGCCCGGGTCGTCGCCACCAGGCGGGTCGCCGCGGGAGCACCCAGCACTCCGGCGCGGCGGATCGGCGACGTCGAACTCGACACCGCCAGGGCCCGCACGACCGGGGTCGACGAGCTCGACCGGGTGCTCGGCGGCGGGCTCGTCCCCGGCGCGGTGGTCCTGCTCGCCGGTGAGCCCGGCGTCGGCAAGTCCACGCTGCTGCTCGAGGTCGCCGCGAAGGCGGCCGCGAAGGGCCGTCGCGTGCTGTATGTCACAGGCGAGGAGTCGGCCGGGCAGGTGCGGCTGCGCGCGGAGCGCACGAATGCCGTGCACGACGAGCTGTATCTGGCCGCCGAGTCCGATCTCGGCGCGATCGTCGGGCATCTGGAGACGCTGACGCCCGACCTGCTCGTCGTCGACTCCGTCCAGACGATGTCCACCGCCGACGCCGACGGCGCCGTCGGGGGTGTCACCCAGGTCCGCGCGGTCACCGTCGCGCTCACCGCGCTGGCCAAGGAGCGCGGGCTGCCCGTGATCCTCGTCGGGCACGTGACCAAGGACGGGTCCATCGCCGGGCCGCGTGTTCTCGAGCACCTGGTCGACGTCGTGCTGTCGTTCGAGGGCGACAAGCACTCGACACTGCGCATGGTTCGCGGGGTGAAGAACCGCTTCGGCCCGGCCGACGAGGTCGGCTGCTTCGAACTGCGCGACGAGGGCATCGTCGGGCTCGCCGATCCCTCGGGGCTCTTCCTGGCCCGGTTCGGCGCCACCCGGGAGGCGGTCGTCCCCGGCACCGCCGTGACCGTGGTGATGGACGGGCGGCGCCCGCTGCTGGCGGAGGTGCAGGCCCTCGTCGCCGGCAGGGACATCGCCAGCCCGCGCCGCGCGGTGAGCGGGCTGGACAGCGCGCGCGTCGCCATGCTGCTGGCCGTGCTGGAACGCCGAGTCGGGATCAAGCTGCACGACGCCGAGGTGTTCACCGCGACCGTCGGCGGGATGAAGGTGCTCGAGCCCGCCGCCGACCTCGCTCTCGCGCTCGCGATCGCCTCGGCCAAGCGGGACCTGGCACTGCCCCCGGACCTGGTCGTGATCGGCGAGATCGGGCTCGCGGGCGAGGTGCGCCGGGTCGCCGGCGTGCAGCGGCGGCTCGCGGAGGCCGCGCGGCTGGGCTTCACCCGCGCGCTCGTGCCGCCCGACAGCGACGTCAAGCCCAACGGGATGCGGATCCAGGAGGTCGGCGACCTGGCGCTCGTCGTCGACGGCATCCGCTGAGCGCGGACCTGCGCTTCAGTCCAGCAGCAGGAACGGCGTCGGAGCGCTGATCAGGTTGTCGACCCGGGTCATGACGCGGTAGGCGCCGGCCGGGACCGGGGTGCGCGGTTCGGCGCAGCCCGGAGTCGAGGTCCGGCCGAACCAGGTCACCGCGAACGCCACGGGCTGGCCCGGCACGAGCGTGCGCAGGTCGATGGTGGACGGGTTGACGCAGTCGTTGCTCGACCACAACCGGTCGGCCCCGTCGCCGCTCCACACGACGATCTCCTGGCGCGCGCCGTCGAGGTCACGTACGCAGGGCTGCTCGCTGACGTTCGTGACGACCAGGCGAAGCACAGGCCGGTCGCCGACCTTGTGGTCCGGCCGGTCGATCTCGGCACCGACGGTGAGCATGTCGTTGGTGCAGGGCACCGGCCCGGTCGGGGGAAGTGGCACCGACGGCGGCACCGAGACCGGCGGGCGCGGGGTGTCGTCGGGCCGGACGAGCTCGTCGGCGGCCGGGGTGGTGGCGTCCGGCCCTGCCACCGGGCTGCGGAGTTGCGTACCGGGGCTGGTGGCGACGACGCCGGAGGTGGTCGATCCGGAGGCGTGAGCGGGGGCCGAAGCGGGCGCGCTGCCCACGGCCGTGCCCGGGGTGGTGGTCCCGGCGGACACCGGCGCGGTCAGGGCGGCGCGGCTGGCCGCCCGGGTGGTGGCCGTCTCGCCCGCGTCGTCGGACGCGGGGGTGGCGAGGGCTGAGATCATCCAGCCGAACAGGACGAACACCGAGATGATCGACGCGAGGGCGATCCCGCGCCGGCGCCAGTACACGGACGCGGGAAGCGGTCCGACCGGCTCCCACATGTCACGCAGCGTAGATTGGTGGTTACTACACGTTGCAGCAGGTGGTCGGCGCGCCGCGCAAAGACGACGCCCGAACCACCCGTGTGGGTTGAGCGGCGAGCCGGCCTCCCGGCCGGGCCGCCGGGGCCGTAGCGATCGGGCCGGGCCCGGCATACGGGATACTTCGTGACCGTGACGTCGATGGAGTCCCTGGTGCCCTGGTTCGCGGCCACCGCGCGGGACCTGCCCTGGCGACGCCCGGAGACCACGCCGTGGGGCGTGCTGGTCAGCGAGTTCATGCTCCAGCAGACCCCGGTCGCCCGGGTCGAACCGGTCTGGCTGCGGTGGATGGCCGAATGGCCGGTGCCCTCGGCGCTCGCCGCCGCGCCGCGGGCGGACGTGCTGCGGGCCTGGGGCAAGCTCGGCTATCCGCGGCGGGCGCTGCGCCTGCACCAGGCCGCGGTCGTGATCGCCACCGAGCACGGCGACGTCGTCCCGGGCGATGTGGACGTCCTGGAGTCGCTGCCCGGGGTCGGTTCCTACACCGCGCGGGCCGTCGCCGCCTTCGGCTACGGCAAGCGCTGCCCCGTCGTGGACACGAACGTCCGCCGGGTCGTCGCCCGCGCGGTGCACGGCCGGGGGGACGCCGGTCCGGCCCGGGTGCGCGCCGACCTCGCCGACGTCGAGGCGCTGCTGCCCGCCGACGAGCCCACGGCGGCGACGCTGTCCGCCGCACTGATGGAGCTCGGGGCGGTCGTCTGCACAGCGCGCTCGCCGCGCTGCGCGGCCTGCCCCGTCCGGGCGGACTGCGCGTGGCAGGCCGCCGGGCGCCCGGAGTACACCGGACCGCGCAAGGCACCGCAGGGCTTCGCCGGAACCGACCGCCAGGTGCGCGGCCGGTTGCTGGACGTGCTGCGCGGTGCGTCGGAGCCCGTCGAGAAGGCCGCCCTCGACCGGGCGTGGTCCGATGCCGCCCAGCGCGACCGCTGTCTCGATTCGCTGCTCGTGGACGGGCTGGCCGAGCAGCTCGACGACGGGCGCTTCGCGCTCCCGGCCTGAACCGTGGTCCAGGCGGTGCGTTTCCGTCTCGACAAGGCCGCCGAGGCCGAACTCGACGGGCTGCGCGCACGGGTCCGCGACGCCGGGATCGCCGTACCCGCGGACCGGCCGACCGTCACCTTCGCCGCCGCGGCGAAGATCCCCGCCCCCGCTCGTGCGGCGCTCGCCGACGAGCTTCGGGTGCTCGCCCTGCCGGCCCTGTGGCTGGCGACCCTGGGCACCGTGGCCGGGCGCGACGAGGAGCTCGTGGCGGCCGCCGTCGTCGACGCCGAGCTGCTCGCGGTGCACGCGGCGGTGCACGACGCGCTGGCCGGCCGGGTCCGCTCCCCGTTCGCGGCGTACCTGCCGGGCTCGTGGCTGCCGCACTGCGTGCTGGCCACGCAGCGCCCGGCCGAGGCGTTCGCGGCGCTGCACCCGATGCACCCGGTCCGTGCCCGGGTGGTGGGCGTCGAGGTCGCCGACACCCGGACCGGCACCACCGAGCCGATCACCGGCTGACCGCTCGCCCGCGCTCAGGGCAGACCGGCGAGGAACCGTTCGACGGTCGCCCGGTAGGCCGCAGGCGCGCCGGCGTGCACCAGGTGCCCGGTGCCGGGTACGCGCACGTGCCACGCGCCCGGGATCCGCCGGGCCAGCTCCACCATGTGGCCGACCGGCGCAACGCTCTGCTCGGCCTCGAGCAGGAGGGTCGGGCACCGGACGGCCCCGACCGCCGCCCAGTGGTCGACCGCGGCCCACTCGGCCGCGATCTGCACGGCATCGCCCACCCTGGTGAGCAGGTGGTAGCCGTCGGCGCGCTCCTCGACGCACTCCGCCATGTACTCGCCGAACTCCGGGCGCGGATGCCCGAACGCCTGCCGCACTGCGGCCAGCGACGGGAACGGCTGCGGTACGGCCCCGAACCACGCCCGGGCGTCATCGAGGTTGCGACCGGTCGCGTCCCGGAAGTCCACCGCCATGTCCTCGACGACCAGCGCGCGGACCAGGTCCGGCCGCTGCGCGGCCAGGACGAGCCCGTGCAGCCCGCCCATCGAATGGCCGATGACGACCGCCGGTCCGGCCCCGGCCTGCTCGATCACCTCCGCGGCGTCGGCGGCCATCCGTGCGGTCGTCCACGGCCCTGCGGCCTGGGACCGGCCGTGCCCACGCGCGTCGACGGCGAGCACCCGGCCGTGCCTGGTCAGCCAACGCGTCTGCGGCCACCAGGTCGTGGCCCGCCCCATCAGGCCGTGCAGCAGCAGCACCGGCGGCCCGTCACCACCGAACTCGACGACGGCCAGGTACACACCGTCGGAGGTCCGCACCGAACGTCGCACATCCGCATTCTGCTACTAACCTGGCCCCATGGCCGTCGTGAAGATCAACGCAATCGAGGTGCCCGAAGGCGCCGGTCCCGAGCTGGAGCAGCGGTTCGCCAACCGGCTGCACGCCGTGGACGGTCAGCCGGGGTTCCTCTCCTTCGAGCTGCTGCGGCCGGTGAAGGGTGAGGATCGCTACTTCGTGGTGACCCACTGGGAGACCGAGGAGGACTTCCAGGCCTGGTTGAACGGGCCGGCCATGCAGGCGCACTCCGGTGAGCGCGCCCGTCCGGTGGCGTCGGGGTCGTCGCTGCTGGAGTTCGAAGTCGTGCAGCAGTCGACGGCCCAGCCGCAGTCCTGACCACCACCGGCCCGACCGGCCCGACCGGCACCGACCCGAGCAGCCCCGACCTGCAGCGCGCCGCCGACCTGCTCCGCGGGGCCGGCGCGCTGCTGGTCTGCGCGGGCGCCGGGATGGGCGTCGACTCGGGCCTGCCCGACTTCCGCGGGGTCGAGGGCTTCTGGCGGGCGTACCCGCCGTACCGCGATCTCGGACTGGCCTTCGAGGAGATCGCCGACCCGGTGCACTTCGCCGAGGACCCCGAGCTGGCCTGGGGCTTCTACGGCCACCGGCTCGCGCTGTACCGGGAGACGGTGCCGCACGCCGGGTTCGGGGTGCTCCTCGAGTGGTCACGGCGGTGGCCGACCCGGGTGTTCACATCCAACGTCGACGGCCAGTTCCAGCGCGCCGGGTTCGCCGACGACGACGTGGCGGAGTGCCACGGCTCGATCCACCACCTGCAGTGCCTGGCCGGCTGTGGCCGGCCGGTGTGGCCGGCCGACGGGCTCGAGGTGCACGTCGACCCGGAGACCATGCGCGCGACGGGTCCGCTGCCCGCGTGCCCGAGCTGCGGCGGACTCGCCCGGCCCAACATCCTGATGTTCGGTGACTGGTCGTGGCAGCCCGAACGGTCCGAGGCCGGGCTGCTCGCCCACCGGTCGTGGCTGCGGGCACTGCGCGCCGACGGCGTGCGGCTCGCGGTCATCGAGTTGGGCGCCGGTACCGCGGTCCCCACCGTGCGCCGCCAGGCCGAGCTGGCCTCCGCCGCGTCGGGGGCTCTGGTCCGGATCAACGTTCGCCAGCCCGAGGTCCGGCACGGCCGCGGCATCGGCCTGCCGACCCCGGCTGCTGACACCCTCCGCGCCCTCGACGCCCTCCTCTGAATCCGGCGGTGACGCGCGCCGATCTCGCCCACGCGCGTTGCACGGCGCGCGGGGACCGGAAGACGCGCGCCGGTCAGCGGGTGAGGTGCTGGACGAACCAGTCGCGCGCGGGGGTGCTGGAAGGCTCGAAGCCCTTGACGTAGGCGTCGAAGTGGCCACCGGGCAGGATCGTGAGCTTCTTGGGCTCGCGGGCCTTCTCGAACGCGGCGATCGCCAGGTCGGTGGGCGTGAGGACGTCGTTGACGGCCGGGAGCAGCAGCAGCGGAGTGGGGCTGATGTAGGGGATGTAGCTGACCGGCTCGTACTCGGTGAACATCTCGACGCTGCGCAGGGTGACCTCGTTACGCCAGGAGGGCGCGCGGAGCTTGTGCGTCTCGGTGAACCACCGCCACGAGTCCGGCGTGGGCAGCGCCGACGGCGCGAGCGGGTCCTCGGCGACGACGGGCACCATCGCCGGCGGGTCGCCCTGGAAGCGGGCCAGGCGGTCGGCGTTGAACCCGTCCTGGAACCCGGCGATGAAGTCGGCGCGGACCAGGGCCCGGAAGTTGTCGTGGCCGCTGACCAGCGGAACCTGGCTGACGACCGCCTTCACGCGGCGGTCGATCGCGGCGACGACGAGGACGTGGCCACCGGAGTAGCTGCTGCCCCAGATCCCGATGCGGTTGCCGTCGACCTCGGGCAGCGTGGTGGCGTAGGTGATGGCGTGGCGGTAGTCGCGGACCTGGGCCCAGGGGTCGATCTCCTGGCGTGGCTCCCCGTCGCTGGCGCCGAAGTTGCGGTTGTCGAACACCAGTGCGTTGAGCCCGGCGGCGGAGAAGACCTCCGCGTAGCTGTCGAGGTACATCTCCTTGACCGCGGAGAAGCCGTGCGCCATGACGACCGTCGGGGCGGCGCCGCTCGCACCTTGTCCCGGGTAGAACCAGCCGCGCAGCGTGACGCCCTCGGCGTCGAACTCGATGTCGCGTCGAGCCATCGTTATCTCCTCTGGCCGGATCCGGTGGCCCGAGCAGAACCGCAGCTCCACCCTGGGCCGGTGTGATCTCAGTCTCGAAGCGATCGGTCCGAGAAGCTAGTCCCCTACTCAGGGGCGGGTCAGCGCGCGGGCGAGCCGGGGTGCTCGTCGAGGTGGTCGGGGATGCCGTCGTCGTCGCTGTCGGGCAGCAGCGGGTCGGGCAGCCCGGCGCGCACCGCCTCGAGCTGGGCCGCCAGGGCGAACCCGGCCAGCAGCGCGATCCCTGTGACGTTGGCCCACAGCAGCAGCGCCATGACCGCGGTGAGCGGGCCGTACGTCTCGTCGAAGCCGGCCGCGAGCGCCACGTACAACGCCAGCAATCCCGACCCCGCCAGCCAGGCCAGCACCGTCACCGCGCCGCCGACCGCCAGCCAGCTCAGCCCCGGCTGCCGGCGCCGCGGCGCGAACCGCAGCAGCGCCGTCACGGCCACGACCAGCGACGCCAGGCCGAACGGCCAACGCAGCGCGTCCCAGATCTCCTCGGCCGTGCCGCCCCAGCGGTACACCGCCTCCATCGCCTCGCCGAAGGGCTCACCGGCCACGATCAGGAGCAGGCCGACCGCCATCGACAGCCCGGCGGTGGCGGTCAGCAGCGCGGCGCGCCCGTACTTGCGCAGCACCGGGCGGTCCCGCTCGGTGCCGTAGATCCGGTTCGCTCCGCGCTCCAGCTGCGCGAACGCGGAGGTCGCCGCGGCGAACGCGGTGAGCAGGCCGAGCACGACGACGATCTCGGCGCGCTTGCTGCCCTCGTCACGTCCACCACCCTCGATCGCCTGCTGGACGAGCGCGTCGCTGCTCCCCGGCGAGATCGCGACGACGGTCCGGGCGACGACCTCGGCGAACGACTCGACGCCGATCGCGGTCGCGAGCCCCGCCCCGGCGATGACGAGTGGCACGGCGGCCAGGGCGAGCTGCAGGGCGAACGCCCGGGCGTGGCTGAACCCGTCGCCGTAGCGGAACCGGAGGAAGCCCGTCGAGAGCAGGTGCGCCGGTCCGTAGCGGCGGACGGTGTGCCACGCGTCGTCCGCGGAGAGCTGCTGACCGGACATCAGCTCGGTCTCCGGGACCACCCGCACCGAGCTCATGGCGCCACCGTAACGGCGGGCGGCCCTCGACGCGGCGGCGAGCCGCTACCTACCGCAGCCGAGATCGTCGGCTCGGCACCGCCGACCGCGGCCACCGCGGCGCCACATGCCCGGGCGCCGATCAGCGGCCCTCACGCGCGGACCGGCCCCTGCTCCCGCCGCGCGGGCGGTCCCGGCGCGGCGACATGCCCCGGAGACGCCGAAGGGCCGGCCCGGACAGTGTCCGGGCCGGCCCTCGGGTGTCCCGCGCCGATCGGCGCGGGGCTGGGTCCTGCGGTCTAGCTAGACGTGCTCACTCACTCGTCGCCGGCACCGGCCATGTCGACCGGCGGGGCGTCGGGAACACCTGCGGCCGGCTTCGGCTCACCCCGGAAGGTGAAGTGCGCCTTGTCGTCCGCGGCCCGGGAGCCCTCGGGGGCGTCCGGGTCGATGCCCTCGACGTCGACGATCACGATCTGACCGGGCTGGACCTCGCCGAACAGGATCTTCTCGGACAGCTGGTCCTCGATCTCCCGCTGGATGGTCCGGCGCAGCGGCCGGGCGCCCAGCACCGGGTCGAACCCGCGCCGCGCGAGCAGCCCCTTCGCCGCCGGGGTCAGCTCGATGGCCATGTCCTTGTTGGCCAGCTGGGCCTCCACCCGCGTGATCATGAGGTCGACCATCGTGATGATCTGCTCCTCGTTCAGCTGGTGGAAGACGATGATGTCGTCGATACGGTTGAGGAACTCCGGCCGGAAGTGCTTCTTCAGCTCATCGTTGACCTTGTTCTTCATCCGCTCGTAGTTCGACGTCTCGTCGTTGCCCTGGGCGAACCCGAGCCCGACCGCCTTCGAGATGTCCTGGGTACCGAGGTTCGAGGTGAAGATGATGACGGTGTTCTTGAAGTCCACCGTCCGGCCCTGCCCATCGGTCAGGCGGCCGTCCTCCAGCACCTGCAGGAGGGTGTTGTAGACCTCCTGGTGCGCCTTCTCGATCTCGTCGAACAGCACCACCGAGAACGGCTTGCGCCGCACCTTCTCGGTGAGCTGGCCGCCCTCCTCGTAGCCCACGTAGCCGGGAGGGGCACCGAAGAGCCGCGAGGCGGTGTAGCGGTCGTGGAACTCGCCCATGTCGATCTGGATGAGCGCGTCGTCCTCGCCGAACAGGAAGTTCGCCAGCGCCTTGGACAGCTCGGTCTTACCGACACCGGACGGGCCGGCGAAGATGAACGAGCCGGACGGGCGCTTCGGGTCCTTCAGGCCGGCGCGGGTACGGCGGATCGCCTGCGAGACCGCCTTGACGGCGTCCTCCTGACCGATGATCCGCTTGTGCAGCTCGTCCTCCATGCGGAGCAGACGCGTGGTCTCCTCCTCGGTGAGCTTGAACACGGGGATCCCGGTCCAGTTGGCGAGCACCTCGGCGATCTGCTCGTCGTCGACCTCCGCGACGACGTCCAGGTCACCGGACTTCCACTGCTTCTCCCGCTCGGACTTCTGCCCGAGCAGCTGCTTCTCCTGGTCACGCAGGTGCGCGGCCCGCTCGAAGTCCTGCGCGTCGATCGCGGACTCCTTGTCCCGGCGCACGCCGGCGATCCGCTCGTCGAACTCGCGCAGGTCCGGCGGCGCGGTCATCCGGCGGATCCGCATCCGGGCGCCGGCCTCGTCGATCAGGTCGATCGCCTTGTCCGGCAGGTAGCGGTCGCTGATGTACCGGTCGGCCAGGGTGGCCGCGGCGACCAGGGCCGGGTCGGTGATGGTGACCCGGTGGTGCGCCTCGTACCGGTCGCGCAGACCCTTCAGGATCTCGATGGTGTGCGTGACGCTCGGCTCGCCCACCTGGATCGGCTGGAAGCGGCGCTCCAGCGCAGGGTCCTTCTCGACGTACTTGCGGTACTCGTCGAGCGTGGTCGCACCGATCGTCTGCAGCTCGCCGCGGGCCAGCATCGGCTTGAGGATGCTGGCGGCGTCGATCGCGCCCTCGGCGGCACCCGCACCCACCAGGGTGTGGATCTCGTCGATGAACAGGATGATGTCGCCGCGCGTGCGGATCTCCTTGAGCACCTTCTTCAGGCGCTCCTCGAAGTCACCGCGGTAGCGGGAGCCGGCGACCAGCGAGCCCAGGTCGAGCGTATAGAGCTGCTTGTCCTTGAGCGTCTCGGGCACCTCGCCCTTGACGATGCCCTGGGCCAGCCCCTCGACGACGGCGGTCTTGCCGACGCCGGGCTCGCCGATCAGGACGGGGTTGTTCTTGGTCCTCCGGGAGAGGACCTGCATGACCCGCTCGATCTCCTTCTCCCGGCCGATGACCGGGTCCAGCTTGCCCTCGCGGGCCTGCTGGGTGAGGTTGCGACCGAACTGGTCGAGCACCAGCGACGACGACGGGGTGCCCTCGCCACGGCCGGCAGAGGCCTCGGCGGGCTCCTTGCCCTGGTAGCCGGACAGCAGCTGCAGGACCTGCTGGCGGACCCGGTTCAGGTCGGCGCCCAGCTTGACCAGCACCTGTGCCGCGACGCCCTCGCCCTCGCGGATCAGGCCGAGCAGGATGTGCTCGGTGCCGATGTAGTTGTGCCCGAGCTGCAGCGCCTCGCGCAGGGACAGCTCGAGGACCTTCTTGGCCCGAGGCGTGAACGGGATGTGACCCGACGGCGCCTGCTGGCCCTGGCCGATGATCTCCTCGACCTGCTGCCGGACGCCCTCCAGAGCGATCCCGAGCGACTCGAGCGCCTTCGCGGCGACACCCTCGCCCTCGTGGATCAGGCCAAGGAGGATGTGCTCGGTGCCGATGTAGTTGTGGTTGAGCATCCGGGCCTCTTCTTGGGCCAGGACGACAACCCGCCTTGCTCGGTCGGTGAACCTCTCGAACATTCGCACTCCTTGCCTGCTGCGCCCACACATGCGGCGCGCGCTGCACCGCGGACGCCCCATACCACTGTATCGGGCGTGCGGGCTTCACCGCCTCCAGCGCGCACCATGCGCACTGCTCGTACACAACGCGGTCCCACCCCGTGGGATTCCCGGACGGCCGGATCCGGGCCGGGACGTCCCGCAACGGCGGTCGGGGGCTCAGGCGGTCGCCGCCGCCTGCTCCTCGGCCTGCCGCTCGGCGGCCTTGTCCGCGCGAAAGCCGTCCTCGTCGCGCCCGCGCCGCCAGTAGCCGGAGACCGACAGCCACTCCCGCGGTACACCTCGCTCATCGATCAGGTGCCGGCGCAGCAGCTTGACCGCGCCGGCCTCACCGTGCACGAACGCGTGCAGCTGGCCCGCCGGGAACTCGAGGGCGCGGACGGTGTCGAGCAACGGGCCGGGGCTCGTGTCGTCGCGGTGCACCCACGAGATGCGGGCGTCACCGGGCGAAGGCAGCTCCTGGTGCTCGGCGGCGTCGGCCACCTCGATCACGACCAGCGCCGGGACGCCCGCGGGGATCCGCTCGAGTGCCGCGCCGATGGCCGGCAGCGCCGCCTCGTCGCCGACGAGCAGGTGCCATCCGGCATCCGGGCGCGGCGCGTAGGCGCCGCCGGGGCCGAGCAGCCGGAGCCGGTCGCCCGGACGGGCCGCGGCGGCCCACGGCCCGGCCAGGCCGCTGTCCCCGTGGTGCACGAAGTCGATCGTCAGCTCGCGGGCCGTCGGATCGAAGTCACGCACCGTGTAGGTCCGGGTCATCGGCCACTGCTCGCGAGGCAGGTCCCGCCGGATCGCGTCCATGTCGAACGGTTCGGGGTAGTCCACGCCGGGCCGCGGGAAGATCAGCTTGACGTACCGATCCGTGTACGGGGTGTCCGGGAACCCGAGGAGTTCGTCTCCCCCGGCCACCACCCGGATCATGTGCGGGGTCAGCCGCTCGGTGCGCTGCACCTCGAGACTGGTGAGCCTGCGGGCCATGGCACCTCCACCCCGGACGGCACCGGACGCCGCCGCTCCGGCGCCAGGCTAACCCGGCCGCCGAAACGGCGACGGGGCCGACCGGCATTCCGGTCGGCCCCGTCGCACGGCGCGGCCGCGAGCCGTGCCGTGCCGGCCACGCCTCAGTTCTCCTGGTGGTACGCCTCGAGCACGTCCGCCGGAATGCGGCCGCGGTCGGACACCTTCATCCCGCGCTTGCGGGCCCAGTCGCGAATCGCCTGGTTCTGCTCCCGGTCGATCGACGGCCGGCGGCTGGCCCCGCTGGAACCGCTACCCGCCGATCCCCGGCGCCGGCCCGCCGTACGCCGGGCCGCCGCGACATACGACGCGAGCGCGTCGCGGAGCTTTCCGGCATTGTCTCTCGACAGGTCGATCTCGTAGTTCTTGCCGTCGATCCCGAACTCGACCGTCTCGTCCGCGGCCTCGCCGTCCAGGTCGTCGATGAGCCTGATCTCACGGATCTGCGCCACCGCCGCAGCCCTCCATGCACTAATCGTTGGGTAATGACATGCGGCGACGCCGCTAAATGAATCGTATCTCCATTACAGCTGTACTGTCGAGGCGGCCCCACCGAACCCGCCGTGTACAGCGGAAATCAGTTGGCGTGGCGCGTGGAAGCGCGTCTCACTCCGGGCGGACGAGGGGGAACAGAATGGTCTCGCGGATCCCGAGCCCGGTGAGGGTCATGAGCAGGCGATCGATACCCATTCCCATGCCGCCGGTCGGCGGCATTCCGTACTCCATCGCCCGCAGGAAGTCCTCGTCGAGCTGCATCGCCTCGACGTCGCCGGCCGCCGCCAGCAGCGACTGGGCGTGCAGCCGCTCCCGCTGCTCGACGGGATCGACCAGCTCGGAATAGGCGGTGGCCAGCTCCGTGCCGAAGACGATGAGGTCCCAGGCCTCGGCCAGCCGCGGATCGCCGCGGTGCTGCCGGGTCAGCGGGCGGACCTCGACGGGATAGTCACGCACGAAGGTGGGCTCGATGAGCGTGTGCTCGACCAGCTTCTCGAACAGTTCGAGCACGATCTCGCCGGCCGACCAGGAATCCTTGAGCTCGACGTCGTGCTTGGCCGCGATCTTTCGCAGAGTATCCGCGGAGGTGTCCGGTGTCACATCCTGATCCACCGCTTCGGACACGACTCCGTGCAGCGTCACCGAACGCCACGGCCCACCGAGGTCGTGTTCGGACCCGTCCGCGTGGCGAACGACTGTGGAACCGAACACAGCTCGTGCACTTTCAACGATCAGCTGCTGCGTGAGCTCCGCCATGTCGTCGTAGGTGGCGTATGCCTGGTACGCCTCCAGCATCGCGAACTCAGGCGAATGGGTCGAATCGATACCCTCGTTACGGAACACCCGGTTGAGCTCGAAGACCCGCTCGATCCCGCCCACCACCGACCGCTTCAGGAAAAGTTCCGGAGCGATCCGCAGGTAGAGGTCGGTATCGAGTGCATTCGCATGGGTGACGAACGGACGAGCAGTCGCGCCACCATGCAGAAGTTGCAGCATCGGGGTCTCGACCTCGATGAATCCACGCTGTTCGAAAGCCGAACGCAGGGTGCGCAGCACGGTGGAGCGGGCCCGCACCATCTCCCGGGCCTGGGGCCGCATGATGAGGTCGACATAGCGCTGCCGGACGCGGGTCTCCTCCGACAACTCCCGGTGCGCCACGGGCAGCGGCCGCACCGCCTTCGACACCATGGACCAGCCGTCGGCGGAGACGGACAGCTCACCGCGGCGGGAGGTGATCACCTCGCCCTTGACGAGCACATGATCACCGAGATCGACCAGTGACTTCCACCGGGCCAGCTCGTCCTCGCCCACGTTCGCGAGGCTCAGCATGGCCTGCAGCTCGGTCCCGTCGCCCTCCCGCAGCGTCGCGAAGCAGAGTTTGCCGGTGTTGCGCTGGAAGATCACACGGCCGGTCACGGCCACCTGCTCGCCGGTCGCGGTGTCGGGCGGCAGGTCCGGGTGCGCATCGCGAACCTGACGGAGCGTATGCGTGCGCTCGACCTCGACGGGGTACGGATCGACCCCGTCGGCAAGCAGCTCCGCACGCTTGGCACGACGCACCCGGATCTGCTCGGGGAGGTCGTCGTCAGGTGGGCGGGGCGCAGTGGTCACGCTGAGCAATGTTATCGACGTCGACGCGAGGCCCGACCGGCGGTACACCCGCAGCGGGGCGCCGGAACACCGGCGAGCGCCGTAGCGGGGGCTACGACCCGACCGGCCCCGGGACGGGGGGCACCCCGGCCGGGTGCGGCACGGCGCCGCCGGCCACAGCGGTCGTGCGCACGTTGCGCAGGTAGGTCAGCCGCAGACCGAGCAGGGTGAGGTCGGGTACGAACTCGGTGATGGTCGACGACTCCCCGTCCATCAGCGGAGCCAGGCCGCCGGTCGCGAGCACGGTGATCGGCCCCGCCTTGGGGCCCAGCTCGTCGAGGATCCGGTGCACCAGTCCGTCCACCTGGCCGGCGAAACCGTAGAGCACACCGGACTGCAGGCACTCCACGGTGTTCTTGCCGATCACCGAGCGGGGCCGCACGAGCTCCACCGTGCGCAGCGCCGCGGCCCGCGTGGCGAGGGCGTCGAGGGAGATCTCGATACCCGGGGCGAGCGCCCCGCCGAGGAACTCCCCCCGCGCGGAGACGACGTCGATGTTGGTGGAGGTGCCGAAGTCCACGACGATGCAGGCGGTGCCGAACAGGCGGTGCGCGGCGAGGGTGTTGACCACCCGGTCGGCGCCCACCTCACGCGGGTTGTCCACCAGCAGCGGGACACCGGTGCGGACACCGGGGCCGACCACCACGGTGGGCATCCGGGAGCTGCGCCGGTCGAGCATCAGGCGCAGCTCGCGGAGCACAGAGGGCACCGTGGACAGCGCGGCGATGCCCGTCACGTGCCGGGCGTGCTCCCCGAGCAGGGCGCGGATCGCCACCTCGAGCTCGTCGGCGGTCATCCGCGGGTCGGTCCGCATCCGCCAGTCCCGGACCAGCTCGGGACGCACCAGCTCCTCGGGCGTGTCGGGGTAGAGCCCGAGGGCGATCTGGGTGTTCCCGACGTCGATGCAGAGCAGCACGCCCCGCTCCGTCCTAACGCTCGGCGAGCAGGAGCCCGCCGGGGTCCCCGTGCCGGGTCACGGAGCCGGAGAGCAGGCCCGAACCCTCCGGTGCGTGTCCCGGGTCGTTGCCCTGCTCGACGATCCGGTTGAGCTCGTCGACGAACACGACACGCGGGTCGTAGGTGCGCAGCTCGGCCTCGTCCATCTGCGCGTAGGAGATGAGGATGACCAGGTCGCCGGGGTGCACCAGGTGCGCAGCGGCGCCGTTGATGCCGATCACTCCGCTGCCCCGCTCACCGGGGATCACGTAGGTCTCCAGGCGGGCGCCGTTGGTGATGTCGACGATCGCGACCTGCTCGCCCTCGAGCAGGTCGGCGGCCTCCATCAGATCCTGATCGACGGTCACCGAGCCGACGTAGTGCAGGTCGGCCTGCGTGACCGTGGCGCGGTGGATCTTGGACTTCATCATGGTGCGGAACATCGTGTTCTCCTCCCCGACGGGCTAGCCCAGCTGGACCGGGACGTTGTCGATCAACCTGGTCGTGCCCAGACGTGCCGCCACCAGCAGCCGGGCCCGGCCGGTGGCCGGCGCCGGTCCGAGCTCCGTGTCGCGGAGTTCGAGATACTCCACCTGCAGCGCAGGTTCCCCGGCCAGTACGGCACGGGCGGTCTCGACGACGGCGTCCGCACCGCGTGCGGACACCGCCGCGCCCGCGTTGAGAGCGCGGGAGAGCGTGGTCGCACGCTCCCGGTCCGCCGCGGACAGGTAGACGTTGCGCGAGGACAGTGCCAGGCCGTCGGCCTCGCGGACGGTCGGCACCCCCACCACCGACAGCGGGAAGTCCAGGTCACGGACCATCTTGTGGATCAGTACGAGCTGCTGGTAGTCCTTCTCGCCGAACAGCGCCACGTCCGGGCCGACGATGTGGAACAGCTTCGCGACCACGGTCAGCATCCCGGCGAAGTGCCCGGGGCGGACGGCGCCGTCGAGCTCGTCACCGAGCGGGCCGGGGGCGAGCCGGGTGCTCGAGCCCGGCGGGTACATGTCCTCGACACCCGGGGTGAAGACCAGCTCGACGCCCTCCTCGCGGCAGACCTCGAGGTCGGCCTCCAGCGGGCGCGGGTAGCGCTCCAGATCCTCGCCGGGGCCGAACTGCAGCGGGTTGACGAAGATCGACACCGCGGTGACGGTGGAGCCGGGCAGCCGGCGGGCGTGCCGGATCAGCTCACGGTGGCCCTCGTGCAGGGCGCCCATCGTCGGCACCAGGGCGACCTTGCGGCCGGCCCCACGCAATGCGCGGGTCACCGCGTTGAGCTCGGCGGGCGAGCGGTGCACGGTGAGCCGGCCCGCGGCGAAGCCGTTCTTGGTACGTGCGGTGGTCACCGTTGCTCCTCCAAGGTGGCTCGGACCTCGTCCACGGCGCGCCCGGGCAGCAGCCCGGCCGTCTCGGCCCGGTGCGCGGTGCGCCCGGCGAGGACCCGGTAGGTCTCGGCGAGTCCGGGGTCGACGGCGGCGAACTCGCGCAGGTGGGTACGGACAGTGCCGGTGTCGCCGCGGGCCACCGGCCCGGTCAGCGCCCGGTCGCCGTGGCGCAGCGCGTTGTCCAGCGCGGCGGACAGCAGCGGGGCGATCACCCGCTCGGCCGGGGAGATCCCGGCGCGCTCCAGGACCTCGGCGCAGTCACGCACGAGCGTCACCAGGTGGTTGGCGCCGTGTGCCAGGGCGGCGTGGTAGAGGGGGCGGGCCGCCTCCGCGATGCGGACCGGCTCGGCGCCCATCTCGACGACCAGCGCCTCTCCGACACTCCACGCCGCGCCGTCGTCGGCCGCCGCGGTGACGCCGACGCAGCAGGACCCCAGCCGCTCGACGTCCTCGGGGCGCCCGGTGAAGGTCATGGCCGGGTGCAGGGCGAGCGGGAGCACCCCGTGCTCAACGGCTCCGTCGAGCACCGCGACACCGTGTGCGCCCGAGGTGTGGACGACGATCTGCCCCGGCCGGAAGCAACCGGCGCCGGCGAGCCCGCGGACCAGGCCGGGCAGCACGTCGTCGGGGACGGCGAGCAGAGCGAGGTCGGCGCGCTGCACGACCTCGTCGGGCGGGAGCAGGGGGACGCCGGGCAACAGGGTCTCAGCCCGGTGCACGGAGTTGCGGGAGACACCCGACGTCGCGACGACGTGGTGTCCGACGGCGGTCAATGCCGCACCCAGAACGGACCCGACGCGGCCGGCGGAGACCACTCCGACGGCCAGCCGGGCAGGCCGGCCTGCACTCATCACGCACTCCTTGCTCGTTCCAGTCCCGTTCGGGTACCAGACGAGGGTCGACAACTGGCTGGCGACGCGAGCACAGGTTAGACGTGGCCGGAGCCTGCGAGGACGGCCCGTGACCGGGTTCACCCCGGTGTGGATCCGCCGCTCGTCAGCGCGCCGGACCGGCGGGCGGCGGTCCGGCGGGGTCCGGGCGGCCCGCACCGGGATACGGCGATGAGGGGTACGCGACGCCGGGGGGCGGGCGGCCACCGGGCAGCGGGC
>NZ_JAAXKZ010000102.1 GCF_012911875.1 Pseudonocardia bannensis
GCGCAGTGGGGGCCGGTGGGGGCCTGACGCCGCGTGCGGTCCGGGCCCGCCACCACCGCTCACCCGATGTTCCTCGCGCGGTTTTGACAGACTGAGCGGCAAGCTGGGTGGTCTGCCCGGCTCTGGCCACACCGCCAGGACCGCGCCAGGAACACCGAGGAGGTCGGGTGACCACGACGAGCAGCCGGTCCGGGCCGCTGGCCGAGCCGGACCCGGAGCCACCCGAGCTCCCGTCCGTCGCCGATCTCACGGCCCGGATCGCCGGCAACGTGCAGCGGGTTATCGCGGGGAAGCCCGAGGTCGTGCGGATGGCCCTGGTGACCCTGCTCGCCGAGGGTCATCTGCTCGTCGAGGACGTGCCGGGGGTCGGCAAGACGTCGCTGGCCAAGGCCCTGGCCCGGTCCATCGACTGCTCGGTGAGCCGGGTCCAGTTCACCCCGGACCTGCTGCCGGGCGACATCACCGGGATGTCGATCTACAACCGGCAGACGGCGGAGTTCGAGTTCCGGCCCGGCCCGGTGTTCGCGAACGTGATCATCGCCGACGAGATCAACCGAGCGTCGCCGAAGACCCAGTCGGCCCTGCTGGAGTGCATGGCCGAGGACCAGGTGACCGTCGACGGGGCGACCTACCAACTGGCCAGCCCGTTCATGGTCGTCGCCACCCAGAACCCGATCGAGATGGACGGGACCTACCCACTTCCCGAGGCGCAACGCGACCGGTTCACCGCGCGGGTGTCCATCGGCTACCCCGATCCGGGCGCCGAACTGGCCATGGTGGACGACCACGCAGCATCCGACCCGCTTGCCGCCCTGCGCCCGGTCACCGACGCCCGCGCGGTGCGCGCCGTCATCGAGGCCGTCCGGCGGGTCCACGTCGGACCGGAGGTCCGGCACTACTGCGTCGACATCGTCGGGGCCACCCGCCGGCTGCCCGAGCTCCGCCTCGGCGCCTCGCCGCGGGCCACCCTGCACCTGGTGCGCGCGGCCCGGGCACAGGCGGCGCTGGCCGGCCGGGACTTCGTCGTCCCCGATGACGTGCAGACCATCGCGGTACCCGTGCTGGCCCACCGGCTGATGCTCACCCCCGATGCCCAGGCGACCCGTCGCTCGGCCGCCGACCTGGTCCGCGCCCTGGTCGGGCGGCTGCCGGTGCCCGCCCCCGCTCACCCGCGCGGCTGAGCGCGTGAACGGCGGGTTCGGCCGGCTCGGCGGGCTGACCGTCCGTGGCCGCTGCCTGCTCGCCGGCGGCGCCGCCACCGCGGCCTGCGCGATCGTGCTCGACGAGCGCGACCTGCTGCGCATCGGGATCTTCGTCGTGCTGCTTCCACTGCTGTCGCTCGTGCTCGCCGCCCGGGCCCGGCGGGCGGTCCGCGCCGTCCGCTCACTGGTCCCGGAGCGGGTGCCGGTCGGCTCGGACGTCGAGGTCACCGTCGCCCTGCGCGGGGGCCCGCTGTTCGGGGCACTGCGCGTGGCCGACACCGTGCCCGACGCCGCGGGCCCCTCCCCCGCCGCGCCGCCGCGGTTCACCGTGCACCGGCTACCGGCCCGCGACGGCGTCCGGATCGGATATCCGCTGCGGCCGGTGCTGCGCGGATCGCACCGCATCGGTCCCCTGGTCATCCGTGCCACCGACCCGCTCAACCTCGCCGAGTTCTCCCGGGAGTCGGGCGAAACCGATCGGCTGCTGGTGCTACCCGCGGTCGTCGCGCTCCGCGGCCTCCCGGCGGCCCTCGGCACCGGGGCGGGGACACCCGGTGCGGCCGTCGCCCATCAGGGGCACGGCAGCCCGGACGTGCTGGTCCGGCAGTACCGCTCCGGCGACGACCTACGCCGGGTGCACTGGCGCAGTACGGCACGCCACGACGAGTTGATGGTCCGGCTCGAGGAGCGGCCGTGGCGGGGCACGATCACCGTGCTGCTGGACCGCCGCGACAACGCCCATCGCGGCCGGGGCCCCGGCTCCAGCCTCGAGTTCGCCGTCAGCCTGACCGCCAGCATCTGCGCGCACCTCATCGGTCGCGGCGAGCCGGTCATGCTCGTCACCGAGGACGGCACGGCACCGACGGGGCCCGGAGCCACCAGGCTCGATCCGATGCTCGACGCGCTGGCCGCCCTCCGGCCCTCGGCGCGCCCCGGTCTCGGTGGGCCGCCACTGGCCGCGGGCGGCGATCTCATCGCCGTGCTCGGCGCGGTCGAACCCGGCCAGCTCGAGGGGTTGCTCGCCCGTCGGCCCGACGGCGGGCACGCCGTACTGCTCGACGTCGCCGGTTGGGATCCGGCCGGACGATCCGCGGCACCGGACCCGGCGGCACCCGCCGCGGCCCTGCGCCGGGCGGGCTGGCACGTCGCCGTCGCGACCGCGGGGACCGCCCCCGATCGCGTCTGGGACCAGCTGACCAGCGGGGCCACGCCCGACAGCACCCGGTCCGGGGCGTCCTCACCGTGAGTGCACCCGCCCCGCCCCGGCCGCCGGCGAGCCGGCCCGCGCCCCCGGCGCCGCAACCCGGCAGGCGCCGGGTCCGCTGGTTCGCCCCGCTCGCCTCCGGAGTCGCGGTCCTGCTGTGCGGGGCGCCGGTGTACTCGCTCGTGCAGGGGGCCGGCTGGCTCGGCCACGCGGTCGCGGTGGTCGCGTTGGTCGTCGGGGTCGGCCTGCTGCTGGGGCGCCTGCACGGCGCGCTGGTCGCCGGAGCCCAGTCGGTCGCCGCGCTCGGTCTGCTCACCGCTCTGTTCACGGACGCCGCCCTGCTCGGCGTCGTCCCCGGGCCGGGTGCGTTCGCCGCGTTCGGCGATCTCCTCGCCGGGGCCGGCCCACAGGTGGGCACCGGGACTCCCCCGGTACCGGGGACGCCCGAGATCCTGTTCCTGATCACCGGCGCGTTCGGGTTGCTCGCCGTGGTCGTCTACGCCGTCACCGTCTCGGCCCGGGCACCGGCCGCGGCGGGCGTCCCGCTCCTGGCCGTGTTCGCCGTGCCGACGGCGCTGGCCGACCAGCTGCTGCCCTGGTGGGTGGTGGCCGCCGGTGCCACCGGGTTCGGGCTGCTCCTGCTGACCCGTGAGGGTGCCCGGCGCCAGCTGCCGGCGGGGATGGTCCTGACCGCCGTGGCGGTGGTGCTCGCGCTGCTGGTCGGCTCGGCGGCGACCGCGGTCGGCACGTCCGGTCGCTTCGGTGGCGGCTCGGGCGGCACCGGGGGTGCGATCGGGCTCAATCCCTTCACCGCGCTGCGTGGTCAGCTCACCCGCGCCGACGATACCGAGCTGTTCCGGGTCACCGGGCTGCCGCGGCCGCAGTACCTGCGCGCTCTGACCCTCCGCGATTTCGTCCCCACCAGCGGCTGGCAGGCCGGCGCCCCCGGCCCGGGGGTGCCCCTCACCGGTCCGCTGCCGGCGGACGCCGACCCGCCCGGCGAGGAGGTCACCGTCGGGATCGAGAACGTCGGATTCCGCGACTACTGGCTGCCCCTCTACGGGACCCCGCTGGCCGTGAGCGAGCTGCCCGAGGACACCTGGGCCTACGACCGGCGAAGCGGGACCGCCTACACCGCCCGGCCGCGACGCGAGGACGGCTGGCAGCAACGTGCGCTGCTGCCGGCGCCCACCGCCGAGCAGCTCCGTGCGGCCCCCGCCGGGCCCGATGTGGACCCGGCGTACCTCGCCACCGAAGGCGTGGACCCGCGAGTGGCGGCCCTGGCCACCGAGGTCACCTCCGCGAGTTCCTCCGATTTCGACAGGTCGCTCGCCCTCGTCGACTGGTTCACCGGGCCGGGATCGGAGTTCCGCTACAGCCTGCAGACCGCACCCGGCAGCGGCGACGACGCGCTGGTCGAGTTCCTGACCGTCGGCCGGGCCGGCTACTGCGAGCAGTTCGCCTCCGCCATGGCGATCATGCTGCGCACCCTCGGGGTGCCGGCCCGCGTCGCCGTCGGCTTCACGGCGGGTACCGACACCGGTGAGCACCGCTCGGTCGGCACCTCGGACGCGCACGCCTGGGTGGAGGCCTTCTTCTCCGGCTACGGCTGGGTTCCGTTCGACCCGACCCCACTGACCGACGGGCGGGCCCTGGTCCCGCCCTACGTTCAGCAGGCACGGGATCAGGCCGGCGGCCCCGACCAGCTGGGCGCGCCCGACGAGCTCGCCTCGGACCGGCTCCCGGACGGCGGGACCGACGCGCCGGCCGCCACGCCGCCGGTCGCCGAACCGCAACCGGGCTCCCCCGCGACACCGGAGGGCTCCGGCGTCCCGCTGGTCCTGCCCCTGATGCTGGTGGTGGCGCTGCTCGCCGGGCTGGTCCCGGCCGGCGTCCGCACGTTCCACCGCCGGCACCGGCTCGCCGCCGTGGCCGCCGGTGGACCGGCTGCGGTGCGCGCCGGATGGGAGGAGCTGCTCGCCGAGTCGGCCGACCGCGGGGTCCCGGCCACCCCGAGCGACACCGTGCGGGGCGCGGCTCGGCGGCTGGTGCGCGAACACCGGCTCGACGATGCGGCGCAGGACGCGCTACGCGAGGTGGTCGACACGGTGGAGGCCAGCTGGTACGGCGGGCGGCACCCGGCCGCCGGCGAGCTGACCGCGCCGGTGCAGGCGGTTCGGACGGGGATCACGGCAGCCGGCCGGCGCACGCTGCGCGAGACGCTGCTGCCGCGATCTGTACTCGACCGGATGCCACTCGGCCGGCGCAGACCGCCGGCGCGAACCGGGCACGGGTCGGCGAGCCCCTCGGGCTGAGCCCCGCGAGCCGCACCGGGCCAGGACGTGGCGGGCCTCCGGCCGGAGGCCCGCAGGCCACCCCGGAAACGAACCGCGGCGGCCCGATCACGGGCCGCCGCGGGGCGTCACTCCTGCTCGAACCGGCGCCGGAAACGGTCTTCCATGCGGCCGGTGAAGCGGTTCTTGTCGGGCTCGGCCTCCTTGGCCGGCGCGGACTGGCTGTTGCCCGTGCCGACGGAGGTCACCGCGAGCACGGCACCGGTGAGCATCAGCAGGAAGCCGATCACACTGAGTACCGGGAAGCTGCTCGCGAGCCACAGCGCGGGGACGGCCACGCCGACAACCAGCATGACCAGACCGACCGCGAACACCGCGACGCCTTGAATGCGTCGGCGACGCGTGGGTTTGCGCAATCGACCGCCACGGACGGTCGACGCGAACTTCGGGTCCTCGGCGTAGAGAGCACGCTCGATCTGTTCGAGCAGTCGCTGCTCGTGCTCGGAGAGGGGCATGGCTTCGCCTCCGGCACACGATATTCCTGTCGGGTCATCTTCCATGGTGCCGGAACGACGCGACGAGCGCCCGGGGTGGGCGTCTAGTGCAGAGGATACGAGCCCGGAGCCTGGTCCACTACCCGGACTCGAGAAGATGCTGGGCCGATCTTCGAGCGGCCCCGGGCGCAGCGGGGTCAGCCCCGTTCGACGGCGGGTCCCGCGGAGTGTCCACGGGCCTTCCGGCCGGTAGCTGCCGAGGTCACGAGGGTCGCCGGACCCACCGCCGCGCTGCCGAAGCGCGTGCGGGCGGCGTCCGCGGCCACCTCCGCCTCCCGTCGACCGTGATCCGGTTCACCCAAGCTCAGCTGACGGGGCAGGCCGGCGACCGTCGTCATGCCGGCCATCCGGACCCCGAGCAGCCGGATCGCGGGCAGGCTCCCCCGCTCGGTCCCGGTGTGCTCTGCCGCGAGGCGGTCGAGCAGATCGACGGCCGCCCGGTAGATGTCCCGGGCGACGTCGAGGGGTGCTCCAGCGGTGCGGGACCGGGTGACGGTGGTGAAGTCGGCGTACCGGACCTTGATCGAGACGACCCGCCCGGCCAGGCCTCGTCGGCGCAGCGTCACGGCTACCCGTTCGGACAGGGCGAGCAGGTGCCGGCGCAACGCGGCAGGCTCGACCAGATCCGTGGAGAAGGTGCGTTCGGCGCCCACCGACTTCTCCGCGGCGTCGGGCACCACTCGACGGGGGTCGCGGCCCGCCGCCAGGGCGAGTAGGTGCTCCGCTGCCGCAGCCCCGACGATCCGGCGCAGCGTGGCCGGCGGTGTCGCCGCCAGTTCGGCCACCGTGCGCAGGCCGATCCGGTCCAGCTGGTCCGCGGTGCGGGCGCCCACCCCCCACAGCGCGGTGACCGGCAGCGGATGCAGGACCGCGGTCAGCTCCTCGGGCGGGATCACCAGGATGCCGTCGGGCTTGGCGAGACCGGAGGCCAGCTTGGCCGCGAACTTCGTCCCGGCCACCCCCACCGAGCAGGCCAGGTCCAGCTCGGCCCGGACCCGGGCCCGGATCGCCCGTCCGATGCCTGCCGCGCCGGCCCGTAGTCGCCGCCGCGCGCCCGTGACGTCGAGGAAGGCTTCGTCCAGGCTCAGCGGCTCGACGAGCGGCGTCACCGTGCGGAAGATCGCCATCACCGCTGCCGACGCCTCGGTGTAGGACGGGAAGTCGGGCTCGACGACGACGGCCGCCGGGCACCGCCGCAGCGCCCGGGTGGCGGGCATGGCTGCCCGTACACCGTACGGACGCGCCTCGTAGGTCGCCGACAGCACGACCCCGCGACCGCCGCCCCCGGCCACGATCACCGGTCGGCCGCGGAGTTCGGGCCGGCGGCGGACCTCCACGGAGGCGTAGAACGCGTCCATGTCCACGTGCAGGATCCCGCAGGCCGAGTCGTCGGCGTCGGGCCCGGCCGCCCCGCCCACGCCCGGCTCGGAGTAGGCACGGCGGGGCAGGTCGGCGCTGCGGCCCATGAGTGGGTTCCCTGTCGTCGGCGTCGGACCGGGTCGCTCACCCCGGATGTCCTTGGGCCCCGCCGGCCCCCGCCGGAGCCCCCGGCGGGGACTCCGGCGGTATGCGCGGCCGGCGGTCAGCCGCCGATACGGCGCGCCAGCACGTGCAGGCGCGTGGCGACCTCGCGCAGCGCCGGGACCGCCGCGGCCATGCCCTCCAGCTCCGTCACCGCGCGAGCCGTGGCCGGCCCGCCGTCGCGGACGGATCCGGGCAGCCAGCCGTCGAGCACACCGTCACCCTGCAGAACCTCGACACGCAGGTCGCCGGTCGCCTCCAGCAGTCCGCACAGCGTCGGTCCGTCCATCCGCCGGCGGAGCACGTCCGCCGGCCCCAACCGGCCGTCCGGATCGGCGAGAACGGCCCGCGCCTCGGCCAGCCGTCCGGCGAGGACGCGGCTGAGCACCGCGGCGGTGCGGCCGGCGACCAGCACGGAGACCGCGGCTCCGGGGGCCGCCGCCACCGTCAGCGCCGCGATCGCACGGGCCGGGTCGTCGACCACCTCGAGCAGGCCGTGACCCAGCACCAGGTCGGCTCGCCCCACCGGCACGAACTCGGCCAACGCGTCGACATCGCCCTGCACCGGCGTGATCAGCTGCCCGACCCCCGCCTCCCGCGCCCGGCGCTGCAGCGCGGCCAGGGCGTTCGGGCTGGTGTCCACCACGGTCACGGTGCAACCGGCGACGGCCAGGGGCACCGCCCAGGCACCGCTGCCGCCGCCGACGTCGACCACCAGGGGACGGGCATCCGGCCGTGCCGCCCGGACCCTCGCCACCTCCGCCTCGAGGGCACGGTGCACCGGGCTGCCGCCCGTCGTGCCGAGCAGGTCTCCCGCCGCCGTAGTCACAGCCGCAGCGTAGTGCGGAAGGGGACGGAGTAGGTTGATCGGCGTGCAGGTCGTCGCCACGCTGAGCCTCAAGGGCGGGGTGGGCAAGACCACAGTGGCCCTCGGCCTCGCCGGAGCCGCTCTCCACCACGGTGTGCGGACGCTGGTGGTGGATCTGGACCCCCAAGCCAACGCCACCGTCGCGCTGGACGTCGAGCCGACCACGGCCACCGTGGCCGAGGTGCTCGACGAACCGCGCCGTTCGGTGCTGCGCCGGGCCATCGCGCCCAGCGGCTGGGGTGAAGGCCTCGACGTGCTGGTCGGCGCCGAGCAGACCGAGCGGCACAACCACCCCGACCCCGGCACCAAACAGCTCAACCGCCTCACCCGGGCGCTGAGCCGCCTGATCGACGCCGACCACGACGACGGCGACCCGGAGGACGGCGAGGGCCCCGATCACGACGCCGCCGCGCGCACCGACGGCGCCCACGGCCGAGAAGGCCCGCGCCACGCACTCCTCGGCGGGACCGCCACCGATTCGCTCGACGGCGACGGCCCGGGGCCCTACCGCTTGGTGATCATCGACTGCCCGCCGTCGCTCGGGCAGCTCACCCGCAGCGCGTTGACCGCGGCGCATCGCGCCGTGCTCGTGACGGACCCGACGATGTTCGCCGTGTCCGGGGTGCAGCGCGCCTTCGACGCCGTCCAGACCGAACGTCAGCGGAGCAACCCCGATCTCCAGCCGCTGGGCGTGCTGATCAACCGGGTGCGCCCGCGAAACGCCGAGCACGAGTTCCGCATCGCCGAGCTCCGCGAGCTCTTCGGGCCGTTGGTGTTCACGGGCGTCCTGCCGGACCGTTCGGCGATCCAGCAGGCGCAGGGTGCCTGCCTGCCGATCCAGGCGTGGGACACCCCGGGCGCACGCGAGGCCTCGGCGGTGTTCTCCACCCTGCTCGGCCGCGTGCTGCGCAGCGGCCGGTTCCGCGATCGGGCGCCCCGGTCGGCGCCCCCGGCGACCGGCTGACCCGGTACCTGCCGCGGACCCGGCCCTCACCTGGTCACCGGACCGGCACCATGCCCCGGACGATCCCGACGAACTGCTCCGCCTGCCGGAGCAGGTCGTCGGCGTCGCGGCGGCAGACCAGCCGGGCGATGCCGGCCTCGGCGGCGGCCCGGGTATCGGAACAGGACGCGAAGAAGGCCGCCCATTCGCCCAACTCGGGAGCGACCTCGGCCAGTAGTTGCCACACGCTGCGCGAGGCGCCCCGCTTCGGCCGGGGCCGCGCCCGCACCGCCAGCACCGCCGCGCCCGCCCGCAGCGCGGCCAGGTACGCGGCCGGGTAACGCAGCAGCGGATCAGCTTCCCGGTGCCCCTCCGCCAGGCCGTCGCACGCCTGCCGCAGCAGCCCCAGCGCGGCCCGGGACGGCGGCGGCGCACCCGCCGGTCGCGCCGTCGTCATGGGCAGTGTCGCAGTCATCCCGACGGCCCCTTTCCGTGTTCTCGCTGCTCTCTGCGCCGCGCCGGTCCTCCCCCGCCGTTCACCCCGTCACCCGCACCAGGTCCCACACGCCGGGCCCGGACCGCATCCGCAGCACGAACTCCCGGGCCGGCTCCAGCGGCTCCTCGGCCGACCGGGCCACCACCCGCCAGCATCGGAGCTGATCGCCGCCGACGGGCATCGGCGACGGGAACGGCCACGGGGACTCCTCGATCCAGCGTTCGCGTACGTCGGTGACCAGGTATCGGGATCCGCGCCGGACCGGCCGGCGCTGGAACTCCACGGGTTCGCCGTCCTGCCAGCGCACCTGGATCGGCATCGGCTGCCGCGACCCGAACACACGGGTGAAGGCGCCCACCTGACCACTCTCCTTCCGACGGCGAGGAGTCCGGCCGCCCGGCGGCGGGACGCTTCCCCCGCCCCACCCCCGGGCCGCCGTTTGCATCGAACACATGTTCGATGCCCGTCAGTACAGCGCGTCCCCGGGGCCACGTCAAGTCGGGACGGGTGGCGGGCCGCCCGCTGCGAAACCCGGTGCGAAACGTGGTGTGATGAAGTGGTGACCCGTACGCGCCGGCGAGCAAGGGCCGGCGATCTCCCCGATCGGAACCGGACCCGGCCCGGCGGCCAGGAACGGCAGGAACGCCCATGACCGCCGCCCCTCCCCGGAACCGGCTGGTCCCGCTGACCGCCGACGACCTCGCCGGCCGGCTGGCCGAAGCGCTGGACGTCTACGTCTCGGCGATGGGCTACCCACCGGGGACGGCGCGGCAGCGCCGCACCCTGTGGCTCGAGCACACCCGCCGCCCCGGCTGGCGCGCGGTCGGCTGGTTGGACCCGGCCGGCTCCCTGCTCGGGATCGCGTACGGCTACGGCGGTGCGCCGGGCCAGTGGTGGTACGAGGAGGTGCGCCGTGGGCTGGCCGCCGCGGCGCCCGAGCAGCAGGCGTGGCTCACCGACTACTTCGAGCTCACCGAGCTGCACGTCCGGCCCGACGCACAGGGCGCGCGCCTGGGCGAGGGACTGCTCCGGGCCCTGCTGACCGACACCGGCCGCAGCCGGGTGCTGCTGTCCACCCCGGAGTACGGCCACCGCACACCCGGCCGGGCCTGGCGGCTCTACCGGCGCACCGGCTTCCGCGACGTGCTGCGCGACCACCGGTTCACCGGCGACACCCGGCCGTTCGCGGTCCTCGGCCGCACGCTCCCGCTGCCCGCACCGGCAGCCGACCCGAGCAGGCACGAGCCGCGCCGCCCGACCCGGTGACGCCGCCACGGCGGCACACCTCGCCGGTCCGCCCCGGGCCGATGGCACGATGACGACCATGGCGTCCCCGGCACCCCACGCCCCGCACCGCACTCGCCGGCGGGTGCTGCCACTGCTCGTGCTGGCGGTGCTGCTGGCCGGGACCCTGCTGGGTGGTTGCGCCAGGGTCCGCACCGCCCTCGCCGTCCAGCCCGACGACACCGTGGTCGGCGAGATCGTGCTGGCCACCCCGGAGACCGGCCCTCAGGACACGGGCCCCACGGTCACCCTCCCGGAGGAGCTCGAGAGCGACGTCGACGTCTCCGAGTACCGCCAGGACGGCTACGCCGGCTCCGTGCTGCGCTTCTCCGGGCTCACCTTCGATCAGCTCTCGGCGCTCACCGCGGCGGCCGGGCCGGCCGGCGACCGCACCGAGCTGGTCCTGCGCCGGGCCGGCAACCGGGTCCTCGTCGGCGGCAAGGTCGACCTCACCACGGTCCCGGTGGACAGGGCCGACTTCCAGCTGAAGATCAGCTTCCCGGGCACGGTGATCGAGACCAACGGGGACGCCGAGAGCGGCACCGTGAGCTGGACGTTCACCCCCGGCGAGGTCGGCGACATCAGCGCGGCGGTGGCCTACGCCGACCCGAACGCGCCGTCGCCGGTGGGCTGGACCCTGGGCCTGAGCCTGCTGGTCGCCGCCGCGGCGGGCGTGGTCGTGCTGCTCGCCCGGCGCACCCGCAACCCGCCGCTCACCCCACCCATCCGCTGACCACCCGGAGGGCCGCGGCGCGCTGCGCGGGGACCCGCGGATCAGCGCGCTGCGAGCCCCAGCCGCTGGACCAGCTCGACCGTGGCCGTCGAGCGGTTCAGCGTGTAGAAGTGCAGTCCGCGCACGCCCTCGGCGAGCAGCTTGTCGCACAGCTCGGCCGTCGCCTCCATGCCGGCGGCACGGAACGCGACCGGGTCGTCGGCGAACCGCTCGAGCCGCTTCACCAGGTCCGCGGGCAGCGGTGCCCCGGACAGCTCCGGCCCCCGCCGCAGCGTGCGCAGCGTGGTCAGCGGCATGATCCCGGGGAGCAGCGGCACGTCACAGCCCGCCTCGACCATCCGGTCGCGCAGCCGCAGGAAGCCCTCGGGCTCCAGGAACAGCTGGCTGATCGCGAAGTCCGCGCCCGCACGGACCTTGGCCACCAGCCGCCGCAGGTCGGACTCGGCATCGGGTGACCGCGGGTGGCCGTACGGGAACGCCGCGACCCCGACGCAGAAGTTGCCGGAGCGGCGGATCAGCCGTACCAGTTCGTCGGCGTAGGCCAGGCCCTCCGGGTGCGGCACCCACTCACCCAGCGGGTCCCCGGGCGGGTCGCCACGCACGGCGAGCACGTTGCGGATACCCGCGGCGGCGTACGCACCGATCACCCGGCGCAGCTCCGCGACGGAGTGCGAGACGGCTGTGAGATGCGCCATCGACACCAACGTGGTGTCGGTCGCGATGCGCGCCGTCGTCCTGATCGTGCGGTCCCGGCTCGACCCGCCCGCGCCGTAGGTCACCGACACGAAGGCCGGGTCCAGCGGCTCGAGACGGCGGATCGCCCGCCACAGCTCGGCCTCGCCGGCGGCGTCCTTCGGCGGGAAGAACTCGACCGAGAAGACCGGCCGGTCCACACTGATCCGCTCGGTGACCGTCCCACGTCCCGATGAGGTGTCCTTCACCCGGAGAAGGGTACGGGCCGGTCGTCGACGGGCTACAGCAACGCTGCGCCATTAGGCTCGATTCGTGCCTTCCCCATCCGTACCCGGCCAGGCGAGGACGGCCTGATGGCCCCGACCGGCTCGGCGCACGTCGCGGGCGCGGCCCGGCCCCCCGAGATCCCCCGCGATCCCGACGACGATCTGCCCGTCCGCGTCGAGGAGGCCCTGCAGGCCTACCTGGAGCGACGCCGGGCCGGCGCCGCCGAGATCGACCCCGCCTTCGGCGAGGCCACCGGAGCGCTGGCCGCGTTCGTCCTCGGCGGCGGCAAGCGGATCCGCCCGACGTTCGCGTGGTGGGGCTGGCGCGGCGCCGGCGGCGACCCTGCCGGCGAGACCGCCCCGGCGGTACTGCGGGCGATCAGTGCGCTGGAGCTGATCCAGGCCTGCGCACTCGTGCACGACGACCTGATGGACGCCTCCGCCACCCGGCGTGGCCGGCCCACCGTGCACGTCGAGTTCGCGGAGCAGCACGCCGCGGCAGGCTGGAACGGGCCCCCGGCCCGGTTCGGGGCGGCTGCGGCGATCCTGCTCGGCGACCTGGCGCTCGCCTGGGCCGACGACATGCTGCGCGCCGCCGGTCTGCCCGCGGCCGCGGCCGTCCGCGCCGCCGTCCCGTGGGAGGCCATGCGCACCGAGGTGCTCGGCGGGCAGTACCTGGACGTGCTCGTGCAGGCGACCGGGGACGCCTCGACCCGGGCGGCGCTGCAGATCGACCGCTACAAGACGGCGGCCTACACCGTCGAGCGGCCGCTGCACCTCGGGGCGGCGATCGCCGACGCGAGCCCCGCGCTCGTGGCGGCGTACCGCCGGTTCGGCGCCGACATCGGCGTCGCCTTCCAGTTGCGCGACGACCTGCTGGGGGTCTTCGGCGACCCGGAGGTCACCGGCAAACCTGCCGGTGACGACCTGCGGGAGGGAAAGCGGACCCTGCTCGTGGCGCTGGCGCTGGCGCGGGCGGCCGAGCGCGGCGCGAGCGCCGCGCTGCAGACGCTGACCGCCGCGCTCGGCGACCACGACCTCGACGCCGGGGCGGTGGACCGGGTCCGCGACGTACTGGTCGAGCTGGGCGCGGTCCAAGCGGTGGAGCAGCGGATCGCCGCGCTCACCGGCTCCGCGCTCGACGCCCTCAGCACGGCCGACGTCGCCGAACCCGCGGCCTCCCGGCTGGCCGAGCTCGCCGTCACCGCGACGAGGAGGCGGAGTTGACCCGCACCGTTCCCGGCCCCACCGACCACGTGGTCGTCGTCGGCGCCGGGCTCTCCGGGCTGTCCGCCGCGCTGCACCTGCTGGGTGCCGGCCGCCGGGTCACGATCGTCGAGCGCGACGACCACCCCGGCGGCCGGGCCGGGCGGCTCGACCTGGAGGGCCCGTCCGGTACCTACCGGGTGGACACCGGCCCGACGGTGCTGACCATGCCCGAACTGCTGGACGAGGCCCTGTCCGCGGTCGGTGACTCGCTGGCCGACCGGCTGGACCTCATCCGGCTGGACCCGGCCTACCGGGCCCGCTTCGCCGACGGCTCCACGATCGACGTGCACACCGACGGCGCAGCCATGGAGGCCGAGGTCCGCCGTGCCTGCGGGCCCGCCGCCGCGGCCGGGTACGCGAAGCTGCGCCACTGGCTGACCCGGCTCTACGACGCCGAGATCGACCGGTTCATCGGCGCGAACTTCGACTCCCCGTTCGACCTGCTCACCCCCGACCTCGCCCGGCTGGCCGCGCTCGGGGGGTTCGGCCGGCTGGGGCCGAAGGTGGCCCGGCTGGTGCCCGACGAGCGGTTGCAACGCATCTTCTCCTTCCAGGCGCTCTACGCCGGCGTGCCACCGCACCGGGCGCTCGGCGCGTACGGGGTCATCGCCTACATGGACACCGTCGCGGGGGTCTTCTTCCCGCGGGGCGGGATGCGCGCGGTGGGCCGGGCCCTCGCCGATGCCGCGGTCGCGGCCGGCGCGCGGATCGTCTACGGGCGCTCGGTCACCGGCCTCGAACGCCGCGCCGGGCGGGTCACCGCGGTCCGGCACGCCGGTGACAAGGATGGGGACACCGAGCGGCTGGCGTGTGACGCGGTCGTGCTGACCCCGGACCTCCCGGTGGTGCACCGGCTGCTCGGACGCCGTCCGCACCGGGCCGTCGCGCTGCGCTACTCCCCCAGCGCCGTGGTGCTGCACGCCGGGACCACCCGCCCCCGCCCGGAGCCGGCCCACCACACGATCTCGTTCGGCACCGCGTGGGAGCGCACCTTCTCCGAGATCATCGACCAGGGCCGGCTGATGAGCGACCCGTCGCTGCTGATCACCCGCCCGACGGCGTCGGACCCCGGGCTCGCGCCACCGGACCGCGATCTGCTGTTCGTGCTCGCCCCGTGCCCGAACACCGACGTCGCCCCGCTGGACTGGCCGCGGCTGGGCCCCGCCTACCGCGACGAACTGCTCGCCGTGCTGGAGAGCCGCGGGTTCACGGGACTGAGCGGTGACATCGAGGTGTCCCGGCTCGTCACCCCCGCCGACTGGGCCGCCGACGGGCTCGCGGCGGGCACCCCGTTCTCCGCGGCCCACACCTTCGCCCAGACCGGTCCGTTCCGGCCGCGCAACCTGGTACGTGGGCTGGACAACGTGGTGCTGGCCGGTTGCGGCACCACGCCGGGCGTCGGGATCCCGCCGGTGCTGATCTCCGGACGGCTCGCCGCGGAACGTATCGCCGGCACCCACGCCGCGCCCCGGCGGCCCGGACGGGACCGCAGGGTCCCGACACCCGCCTGACACCGGTCGTGCGAGCATGAGCGCCGACATGACCGCGCAGCCCTCACCACCGGTCCCCCGACCGGCGTCACCCGAGAGGACGACGCCGGTGCCTGTGGTGTCCCCCGATCCAGGCACCACCGTGGTTCCTGCCGGGAGCCCGGCTCCCCGCGACGGCGCCGACGCTGCTCCACGAGGGCTACGCGCGATGCTCGGCAGCCCCCCGCGGGGTCCGATGCTGCTCGGGCTGTGCGCCTCCCTGCTGATGGTCATCGGGGCGTTCGGCGCCGGCGGCATCCTGGTTCGCGACCCGCTGCTGACGAACTCCCCGCTGGGGTTCTGGCGCTACGGCCACGGCCGTGAGCTGGCCACGGCCCTGGTCTACCTCGGGGTCGGGCTGATGGCCTGGGCCTGGGTGCGGCTGGGGCGCGACGTGCTGGCGCGCCGGGTCGGCGGGCGGGCGGTGCTGACCGTCGCCGCGGTGTGGATGACCCCGATGCTGTTCTCCCCGCCGCTGTTCACCCGTGACGTGTTCAGCTACCTCGCCCAGGGTGCGCTGCCGCTCGCCGGGTTCGACCCGTACGCGGTGGGTCCGGAGGCGATGCCGGGCATCTTCACCGACAACGTGCACTACTTCTGGCAGGACACCCCGGCGCCGTACGGGCCGCTGTTCATCCTGCTGGCCAAGGGGATGGCCGCCCTCGCCGGCGACAACATCATCCTCGGCGTGATCGGGATGCGGCTGGTGCTGCTCCCGGGGCTCCTGCTGCTGATCTGGGCCCTGCCCGAGCTGGCCCGCCGCCTCGGCGGCCGGGTGCCGGTGGCGCTGTGGATCGCCGTGGCCAACCCGGTGATGGTCATCCATCTGATCGGCGGCGGACACAATGACCTGCTCGTCGTCGGGCTGCTGGCGGCCGGTTCGCTGCTGGCGCTGCGCGGCCGGCACGCCACCGGCATCGCGATCGTCACCGCGGCGATGGCCGTCAAGGCCAGCGCGGGCGTCGCCCTGCCGTTCCTGGTGCTCGTGTGGGCCGCGCACCTGCCCGGGTCGCGGACGGCGCGCATCGTCAAGGCCGGTGCGGCCGGGGTCGGGGTGTTCCTCGTCGTCTTCACCGCGGCGACGCTGGTCGCCGGGGTCGGGCTGGGCTGGCTGCCCGCGCTGAGCGCCCCGTCGATGATCGTCAACTGGTTGTCCCTGCCGACCGGCGTCGGGGAGTTCTTCCACGGCCTGGTCGGCGTCGTCGTCAACCTCCCGAAGCAGCCGTTCATCAACATCGCCCGCATGCTCGGCGCGGCCGCGCTGGTCTACATCCTGGTCAGTCAGTGGTGGAAGGCCCGCGACGGCGGACCGGACGCCGTCCGGCGGGCCGGCATCGTGCTGTTCGCCGTCGCGGTCCTCTCCCCCGCCACGTTGCCCTGGTACGTGAGCTGGGGGATGGCGCTGCTGGCCATGGTGGCCTGGTCCCCGTTTGCGCTGTCCTGGCTGGTGTTCGGCTCGCTCTGGCTGGTCATCGTCTACTACCCCAACGGCGAGGCGGCACTGTACAACTGGGGCTACCTGGCCGCCTGCGTGCTGCTCTGCGCGCTGGCCGCCGTCTCCTTGCTGCGCCCCGACCCGCTCAGCCTGCGCGCCCGGCGGGCCGGCGGGGACCACCCCCCGCAGTCGGCGCCACCGGCCGCGAGCGTCACGACGACGAACAACGGTGCCGAGCGCAGGGCCGGCTGAGCTCGACGCCGCCGGCATCACCGATCCGGCGCTGCGGGCCGCCTACACCGCATGCCGGGAGCTCAACGCCGTCCACGGCCGCACGTACTTCCTGGCCACCCGGCTGCTCCCACCGGAGCGGCGCCCGGCCATCCACGCGCTCTACGGCTTCGCCCGGCACGCCGACGAGATCGTCGACGACCTGGGCGACGGGCGACCGGCCGCCGACCGCGCCGTCGAACTCGACGCGCTGGCAGGCCAGCTCGGCACGGCGCTGGAGGGTGGCCCCGCGGCGCATCCGGTGCTGGCGGCCGTCGCCGACACCGCGGCCCGGTACCGGATCGACCGGCAGCACTTCACCGACTTCCTGGTGTCCATGCGGATGGACACCTGGGTCACCGACTACCCCACCTTCGACGACCTGGCCCGCTACGTGCACGGCTCCGCGGCGGTGATCGGGCTGCAGGTGCTGCCGGTGCTCGGCACCGTGGTCCCCCGCGCCGAGGCGCAGGCGCCCGCCGCGGCGCTCGGTGTGGCGTTCCAGCTGACCAACTTCCTGCGCGACGTGGGCGAAGACCTCGACCGCGGCCGTGTCTACCTGCCCGCCGACGAGCTGGCCGCTTTCGGCGTCGATCGCGAGCTGCTCGCGTGGTGCCGGCGCACCCGGCGTCCGGATCCGCGGGTGCACCGCGCGCTGGCGTACCTGGTGGCCCGGACCCGCGCGGTGTACCGGCGCGCGGAACCGGGCGTCGCGATGCTCGAACCGGTGTCGCGGGCCTGCGTGGCCTGCGCGTTCACGCTCTACCGCGGCATCCTCGACGAGATCGCCGAGGCCGGCTACCACGTGCTGCACCGCCGGGTGACGGTGTCCACCCGGCGCCGGGTCGCCGTCGCGCTGCCCGGGCTGGCGCGGGCCCTCGTCGCCCGCGCCCGCAGCTGAGAAGGGTCGCCTGCACGGCGCCGACGCTGGTGGAAAGGCCCGCTAGAACGCCATCGCCTGGGCGCGGCGCTTGACCTCACGGTGCCGACCGGCCCGCAGCGCGGCGATCGGGGTGCCGGGCAGCGAGTCGTCGGCGGCGAACAGCCAGCGCAGGATGTCGTCGTCGGCGAAACCGCCGTCACGGAGCACGGTAATCGTGCCGCCCAGGCCCTTCACGACGGCCGCACCGTCGATGAAGTCGGCGGGTACCACGGTCTGCCCCTCACGACGGAGCGAGAGCAGCTGACCGTCCCGGACGAGTTGGTTCACCCGGGGGACCGTGATGGACAGGGACTTCGCAACCTCCGCGACGGGAATCGTCGCGACAACCTCCGACAGCGCCGCTGGGGCGCCCGACACCTCACTCACAACGCGACACCCTGCCACAGCACCGGGCGGTCCCGGCAGCCTCCGGCCGGGCGGTAACGTCGTCGATGTGAACGCCCCCACCGGTGCCGCCGGCGCGCTGCTCGACGCGCGTTACCGGGTCGGGCCGGTGCTCGCCCGTGGCGGGATGTCGACGGTCTACCGCGGTACCGACACGCGGCTGGACCGCACGGTGGCGATCAAGGTGATGGACCCGCGGATGGCCGCCGACCCGACGTTCCGGGCCCGCTTCGAGCGGGAGGCGCGTTCGGCCGCGCGCATCGACCATCCGGCCGTCGTCGACGTGTACGACCAGGGTGACGACCGCAGCGGCCCGGAGCCCACGCTGTTCCTGGTCATGGAGCTCGTCCAGGGCGGCACCCTGCGCGACGTGCTGCGGGTCCGCGGGGCCCTCGGCGTGCCGGCCGCGCTCGCCGTGCTGGAGCCGGTGCTCGCCGGGCTGGCCGAGGCGCACCGGCTCGGCCTGGTGCATCGCGACGTGAAACCCGAGAACGTGCTCATCGGGCGGGCCGGCGAGGTCAAGGTCGCCGACTTCGGGCTGGTCACCGCGGCGGCGCAGGCGGGGGCCAGCCACGTCGGGATGATCGTCGGCACGATGGCGTACCTCTCCCCCGAACAGGTCGCCACCGGCGCCGCCGACGCCCGCAGCGACGTCTACGCGGCCGGCGTGCTGCTCTACGAGCTGCTCACCGGTGCACCGCCCTACACCGGCGACACCGCGATCTCGGTCGCGTACCGGCACGTCAACGAGGACGTCCCGCCGCCCTCCCTGATCGCCACCGAGGTGCCCCCGGAGCTCGACGAGCTGGTGCTGCGGGCCACCCGCCGCGATCCCACGGCCCGCCCGGCCGACGCCGCGGCGTTCCTGGCGGAGCTGGGCCGGGTGCGCGAACGGCTGGCGGTCCCCCGGGTGCCGGTCCCGGTGCCGCCCGCCCCACCTGTCGACGAGCAGGACACCGTGCCCGCCACGCTGCGTCCGGCGCTGGACCCGGCGGCCGCAGCGGGTCCGGGCTGGGACGACGCGGCCGAACCCGCCCACGGACCGGGCGGCACCCGGGCCCTCACCCGGCCGGACATCGACACGGCGGACGCGGCCGGGACCCCTCGGGCGACCCGCCACGGCACCGACGCCGGCCGCGCCGATCATCGGACGGCCCGCCGGCGCAGCCGCCGGGTGTTCGCGGTGTGGATCGCGATCATCATGGTGCTCGGCCTGCTGGTGGCGACGGCGGCGTGGTGGCTGGGCACCGGACGCTGGACCGCGATGCCCTCGGTGGTGGGCCTGGAGCGGACCGCGGCGGAGAAGCTGCTCGCCGAGTCCGACCTCGTCGTGACCGTGTCGGAGGCGCACCACGACTCGGTGACCGCGGATCTGGTCTCGGCCGCCGAGCCGGCGGCGCAGTCCCGGCTGCTGCGCGGCAGCGAGGTGCGGCTGACGGTGTCGATGGGTCGGCCCGTCGTCCCCGCGGTGGCCCCCGGTGCGACCGTCGCCGCGGCCGAGCAGACGGTGCGCGACGCGGAGCTCACCCCGGTGCGGGCCACCGGCGCGGTCGAGTACAGCTCCACCGTTCCCGAGGGCGCTGTGGTCCGGACCGATCCCGCCGCGGGCACGGAACTGCCCATCGGCGGGGCGGTCACCCTGGTCCTCAGCCGGGGCGCGGAACCGCCGCCGCCCCCGCAGGAGGTACGCGTCCCGTTCGTGATCGGTGAGCAGGCACAGTCGGCCGCGTCCACGCTGAGCGACGCGGGTCTGAAGGCCCAGATCGAGTCGAACTTCCCGTTCGGCCGCGAGAACGGCCGGGTGATCGGCCAGAACCCCTCGGCCGGCTCATCGGTGCCGCCCGGGACCACGGTCACCCTCACCACCTTCTGACCCACCCGCCCGAGTCGACGTATTCAGGAGCGAGTCGGCACATTCCCGCCCGCGAGTCGCGGTATCCGCGTGCGCGAGTCGCGGTATCCGCGTGCGCGAGTCGCGGTATCCGCGTGCGCGAGTCGCGGTGTTCGCGTGCGCGAGTCGCGGTGTTCTTACGCGTGAGTCGGGGTGATCCCGCCCGGCGAGAGTGGCGTCCACCAAGGTGGTGTGCGACCCGGTCCTGGTGAGGGCCGTGGCGCAGACTAGTAGGGCGGTCACCGCGTGATCTTCTTGAAGACCTCTCACAGTGCTTCTCGAAGGACGACACGCGATGACCGCACCCTCGATTATCGACCCCGTCGAGTTCCTGCACGAGCAGCTGTCCCAGGCGAGTCCTGACCTGCTGCGGCAGATGTTGACCACGTTCATCAACACCCTCATGTCCGCCGATGCCGACGCCGTCTGCGGCGCGGCTTGGGGCGAGCGCTCCGACGCTCGGACAAACACCCGCAACGGCTACCGACACCGCGACTTCGACACCCGCGCGGGCACCATCGATGTGGCGATCCCCAAGCTGCGCAACGGCTCGTACTTTCCCGACTGGCTCCTCGAACGCCGGCGTCGGGCCGAGCGAGCACTGACCACAGTGGTCGCCACCTGCTACCTACTCGGCGTCTCCACCCGGCGGATGGAGAAGCTCGTCGAGTCGCTTGGGATCACCAGGCTGTCGAAGTCCCAGGTCTCGGTCATGGCGACCGATCTCGACGCGCAGGCCGCCGAGTTCCGCTCCCGCCCGCTCGACCAGGGCCCCTACACGTTCGTCGCCGCGGACGCGCTGGTGCTCAAGGTCCGCGAGGGCGGTCGGGTGGTCAACGTCCACGCCCTCTTAGCGACCGGCGTGAACGGCGACGGGCACCGCGAGATCCTCGGCCTGCAGGTGAGCTCCGCCGAGGACGGCGCAGGCTGGCTCGGGTTCTTCCGCGATCTCACCGCCCGCGGCCTGAGCGGGGTTCGGCTGGTCACCTCCGACGCCCACGCCGGGCTCGTCTCGGCGATTGGGGCGACGCTGCCCGGGGCGGCCTGGCAGCGCTGCCGCACGCACTACGCGGCGAACCTGATGGCCGCGACCCCGAAGTCGTCCTGGCCGTGGGTGCGGGCGCTGCTGCACTCGGTCTACGACCAGCCCGACGCCGAAAGTGTTCACGCCCAGTTCGACCGCGTTCTCGACGCCGTCGCCGAGAAGCTGCCGAAGCTGGCCGAGCACCTCGACCAAGCGCGCGCGGACGTCCTGGCATTCGCCAGCTTCCCGAAGGAGGTCGCGTCAGATCTGGTCGAACAACCCGGTGCGCCACGAGGCGCTATGTGACCGCGCGGAGATGGAAGGGCTCCGCCTTCGGGTCGTCGCAGCGGCCTGATGAAGCTGGGGGCAGCCGCGCTCGGGAGGTGCCGGGTGGCGGTGGGAGCAGCCCCGACAACGACGGGACGTTCCGGCACTGCCAGACGGGGCGGGCCCGGCAAGTGAGACGGACAGGTGCACGAGTGCAGGAACCAGTGGTGGAACCCCCTCAAGTGGAACGTCGGCTCGAACCTGGCGGATATGGGCCGGTCAGCAGTGCACACCCCGGGCATGGCCGCCGTCGCGGCGGGCGTGGTCGGGGTGACTTCGGGTCGGTCCTTGGGTTGGCCGGCTCGGAGGCCACGGTGAAGGTCTGCGGCGTAGTCGTGGCGAGGCTGCAGGGGAAGAGCTGGGCGCCGATCCCGTCGAGCGGTCATGTGGTGAACGTGGGAACCATCCTGGGGTCGCCCTTCCCGCCGGCCAGCCGGGCCGGTGGCGGGCAGGTCCACCGTCGATCGAGGGCCCCGGGGTGGGGCGGAGCCGCCGTAGTAGTCCGAGACTGGGAAAGCCGGTCACATGGCCAAGGGCGGCAGCGTGTCCGCAGCGTTGGGCCTGGAAGATCAGGAGGTCGATGGTGAACACCGCCGCGCCGGCGCCACCTGCGCCCGCTCCGGGGACGCTGTTCCCGGACGCGGACACGGCGTGGTTTCGGGTACTGAAGATCCAGACCAAGCTGCACCAGCGGGCCGGCGAGGACCCGTCTCGTCGGTTCGATGATCTGTTCAACCTCGTGTGTGATCCCGCGTTCCTGGCCCTGGCCTGGGACCGGGTGCGGGGCAACAAGGGGGCCCGGACCGCCGGGGTGGACGGCCAGACGGCCTTCTACGTCGAGTCGGTCCGTGGCCGCGAGGTGTTCCTCGCCGAGCTGCGCGCCGAGCTGAAAGCCGGTGTGTTCTCGCCTGTCCCGGTGCGCGAGCGGATGATCCCCAAGACCGGTGGCAAACTGCGCCGGTTGGGCATCCCGACCGTCCGGGACCGGGTCGTGCAAGCGGCCCTGAAACTGGTGCTGGAGCCGATCTTCGAGGCGGACTTCAAGCCGTGTTCCTACGGCTTCCGCCCGAGGCGCCGCACCCAGGACGCCATCGCCGAGATCCACTTCCTCGCGTCCGCTCCGCGGAACTACGAGTGGGTGCTGGAAGCCGATATCGAGGCGTGCTTCGACAACATCGACCACACCGCCCTGCTGGGGCGGGTGCGCCGACGCGTCGGGGACAAACGCGTGCTGGGCCTGGTGAAGGCGTTCTGCAAGGCCGGGATCCTCAGCGAACACGGTGCGGCGGCCCGGGCCCTGCAGGACACCAGTGCCGGGACCCCGCAAGGCGGCATCCTGTCCCCGCTGCTGGCCAACATCGCCCTCTCCGCGCTGGATGAGCACTTCACCAGCGCCTGG
>NZ_JAAXKZ010000103.1 GCF_012911875.1 Pseudonocardia bannensis
CCCCGGGCCCCCGACTCCGGCCCCGGCCCCGGTCTCCGGCCTGTGACCGCCGGTCCCGGTCTCTGGTCCCCGGCCCCTGCCTCCGGCCACCGACCCTGGCTCCTGACCTCCGGCACCGCCCGGCGCCGCCATCGTTCGACCGGCCAGCAGTGGTCACCACCCGGGACTGACCTTCGCAGCCGATGACGGGACGTCATCGCCCTGTCAGGAACCCGTGCCGGCCGAGTTCCTGGCGACACCGGAGCCGTACTGCGGCGCCGGTACCGTCGGTGCGTGACGTGGTGGCGCCCGGTGATCGCCGGTATCGGTACGGTGCTCCTGCTGGGCGTGGTGGTGCTCGTCGGGCGGACGCACGGTGTCCCCGGCGTCGGGGACCTGCAGGCCACCATGGCCGGCGCCGGTCTCTGGGCGCCGGCATTGTTCGTCGCGCTGCAGGCGTCCATGACCATCGCTCCGGTCCCGCGCACCGTGTTCACCCTGTCGGCCGGATTGTTGTTCGGGTCCGCAGTCGGCCTCGTACTGACCCTGCTGGCCACGGTGCTGGCCGCGCTGCTCGCGTTCTGGCTGGTCCGGGTGACCGGCGGGCGCCTGGTCGAACGGTACGCCCGCGGCGGGGTGGTCGAGTGGGTACGGCGGCGCCTCGACCACCACGGGACGCTCGCCGTCGCCTCCCTGCGGCTCGTGCCGATGGTGCCGTTCTCCGTGCTGAACTACCTGGCCGGGCTGTCCGCGGTGCGGTTCGTGCCCTACGTCGTGGGCACGGTGGTCGGGATCCTCCCGGGCACGGTCGCCATCGTCGTCCTCGGCGACGCCGTGACGGGGCAGCCCTCACCGGCGCTGATCGCCGTCTCGGCGGTGTGCGGGCTCATCGGGCTGACCGGAGTCGTGGCGGCAGCCCGGCGGCCGGTGCCGGAGAGCGCGGCGGGGGACGTCGAGCCGGAGTCGGGGGCACGCTGAGTGTCGCTGTTCGGGTAACGCTGACCGGGAACGAGATCCTGGTCGGAGTGCCGGCGGTGGGATTCGAACCCACACTGACGGGTTCCTAGGACCCGGGCCTCTGCCGTTGGGCTACGCCGGCTCGGCGATTACGTCCACACCACGTCTTCGTGATCGAGTGGCAGTTCGGGCACAGAATACGGAGGTTCTCCAACCGGTTGTCCGTGTGGTCTCCGTGATGTGGTCGAGGTGCAAGGGTAGTGGGCTCCCGCGCCACTCGCGGAGGCCGCATTCGGCGCACTCCGGCTTCACCAGGACTGCGGTGATGGGTCCTTGCCGTGATGCCGAAGCGATCCGATATGTCGAGTTGGCGACGAGAATCTGTTTCAGTGCGATCGATGTCGGCGTGGCGGTGCGCTCGCTCATTCAGCGGGTCCTGGTGAAGTGCGATGTGTCCGGGTCGCGTGTCCGGATGTAGCCGACGATCATCCGGTCTACGCCGCCGTTCGGTGGGTAGCCCGGGCGACGGCTCGCCTCGGAGATCGAATGGCTCGGTCGGACCGCTTCCGCGAGATCGGAGTCGGCCCCGACGGCGGCCACGAGTTGCTCGTCGTCCAGCTCCGGGCGCGGGGCATGCCCTGATCATGTCGAACGTGTGTTCGACACGATCAGGCTGTCCACGGCGTTCAGACCTTGAGATCCCGCCGCAGCTTCGCCACGTGCCCGGTGGCCCGCACGTTGTACTGGGCCTCCGCGACCTTTCCTTCGGCGTCGACGAGGAAGGTCGACCGGATCACGCCGGTGACCGTCTTGCCGTACATCTGCTTCTCGCCGAAGGCGCCCCACGCCGTGAGCACCTCCTTGTCCGGGTCGGACAGCAACGGGAACGTCAGGCCCTCGGCGTCGCGGAACTTCGCGAGCTTGGCCGGCTTGTCGGGGGAGATGCCGAGGACGTCGATGCCGGCCTGGCCGAGCTCGGCGAGGTTGTCGCGGAAGTCGCAGGCCTGCTTCGTGCAGCCGGGGGTGCTCGCGGCCGGGTAGAAGTAGACGATCACTTTGCGGCCCCGGTAGTCGGCCAGCGAGACCGGCTTGCCGTCGGCGTCGGGGAGGGTGAAGTCGGGCGCGGGGTCGCCCGCCGAGAGTCGGTCGCTCATCCCGCGATCGTCCCAGTTCGCACCGGGGACGGCGCACCGGCCACCCGACCGCGCGGCTGACCGGACGCCCCGGTCCGGAGTGATCTACGGTGTGGCACGACCCAGTGAGCGCAGGTACACCGACCGGCACCGAGGAGAAGTCGTGGCGCGTGACCCCGAGACCATCCAGCGTGAGATCGAACGGACCAGGGACGCGCTCGCCGAGAGCCTGGACGCCCTGACCGACCGGGCCCACCCCAAGCACCTGGTCGAGAGCGGCAGGCAGCAGGTCCAGGCCAAGCTGGACGACCCGCGGATCCGGTACGCCCTGATCGGCCTGGGCGCGCTGATCGCATTCGGGCTGCTCCGCAAGCTCTTCCGCTGATCCGCCGGGCTGCGGTCAGCCCAGCGACTCGGCGGTGCTGAGCGCCTCGGCGCGGTTCGCCCCGTTCGCGACGAGTGCGCGGTAGCGGGCGACGAGCCGGGCGGCGCCGAAGCCGACGACGGCGACGAGCCGGTCGCCCGCGAGGTAGCCGACGACGGTGCCCTTGACGGCGCCGCCGCTCAGGCCCGACCCGTGCAGCGCCAGCGTCGAGTCCGCCAGTTCGGGGCGCCCGATCAGCTGGATCTTCAGCCCGAACTGGTCGGACCAGAAGTACGGCACGGTGGGCGGCGGCGGCTCGGCCCCGGCGATCGCGCAGGCCACGACCGCCGCCTGGTCGGTCGCGTTCGTCCAGTGCTCGGTGCGGCGCGGCCCGCCGTGCTCGGCGTCGTCCCAGGCGGCGATGTCGCCGACCGCCCACACGCCCTCGAGCCCGCGGACCCGCCCACTGTCGTCGCACACCAGCCCGTTGCTCAGGTCGAGGCCCGTGTCGGCCAGCCAGCCGAGCCGCGGCTGCCCGCCGACGCCCACGATCGCGACGTCGGCGTCGATCCGGGTGCCGTCCACCAGCTCGACGGCGACCGCGCCGGGATCGTCGGCGTCGAGGAAGCGGGCCAGCCGGGCCCCGGTCCGCAGTGTGACCCCGCCCTCGGTGATCAGCCGCCCGCACAGGGCGCCGACCTCGTCACCCAGTATCCGGGTGAAGGGCACCGGTAGCGCTTCGATCACGGTGACGTGCAGCCCGCGGCTCTTCGCGGTGCTCGCCACCTCGGCCCCGATGAACCCGCCCCCGACGACCAGCAGCGACCCGGCCTTCTCCAGCGCCTCGCGCAGGGCCAGGGCGTCCTCGACCGAACGCAGCGTGTGCAGATGGTCCGGCTGGCCGGGGAGCCGGCGTGCGACGACCCCGGTGGCGATCACGATGGCGTCGGCGTGCAGCGTGGACCCGTCGGACAGCTCGACCTCGCCGGGGCGCAGCGCCACCGCGCGCGTTCCGAGGTACGTACGTACGGCGAGCTCGTCGAGGCCCTCGCGGCCCCGGAGCACGATGCGCTCGGGCTCCCAGTCGCCGGCCAGCAGCTGCTTGGACAACGGCGGCCGATCGTAGGGCGGGTGCGGCTCCTCGCCGACGAGGCTGATCCGGCCCTCGAAGCCGGCGGCGCGCAGTTGCTCGGCGGTCCGCAACCCGCCCAGACCGGCGCCGATGATCAGCACATGCTGCGGCTGGCCGTTCACCGAGCCGTTCTCCCGCGAGAGCACGCCGTCGAACCCCTTTCCCGTCGGGCCCGCGCCCGAGTTCCGGCCCATCTTGACCGATGTCCGACTCGGCACACTCGCAGGCACCCCGCTCGGCGGGCCCGATCACGGACCGCGCCCGGCGACCCGACGGTGTTCGCTCAGCCCGTCCGGGTCTCCGGGTCGAGCCGGTTGCGCAGTCGGTCCAGGGTCTGGGCGAGCAGCCGGGAGACGTGCATCTGGGAGATGCCCACCTGGTCGGCGATCTGGGTCTGGGTCATGTTGCCGAAGAAGCGCAGCATCACGATCGTCCGCTCGCGCGGAGCGAGCTCGGCCAGCACGGGACGCAGCGCCTGCCGGTAGTCCACCCGATCGAGCTCGGCGTCGGCCGCGCCGACGAGCTCGCCGACGGTCGCGCTGCCCTGTTCGGAGGAGAGCATCTCGTCCAGCGAGGAGCTGCGGTACGCCTCGGCGGCCTCCAGGCCTTCCAGGACGTCGGCGACCGGCACTCCGAGCTGCTCGGCGATCTCGCTGGGCCGCGGCGCGCGGCCGAGGCGCTGCGACAGCTCCGACACCACGCCGTTGATCGAGACGTGCATGTCCTTGAGTCGCCGCGGCACCCGCATCGACCAGCCCTGATCGCGGAAGTGCCGGCGCACCTCGCCGCTGATGGTCGGCACGGCGAAGGAGAAGAAGTCGCTGCCCTTCTCCGGGGAGAACCGGTCGACGGCATTGATCAGCCCGACGGTGGCCACCTGCACCAGGTCGTCCAGGGGCTCCCCACGGTGCGCGAACCGGCGCGCGATGTGCTGAGCGATCGGCAGGTAGCCCGTCACCAGCTGGTCGCGCAGCGCCTCGCGGCGGGGGTCGTCCGCCGGGAGGGCCGAATACTCCTCGAGCAGCGGGACGAGATGGCCGTACTCGGGATCCGTTCCGGTCACCGGGTCGGGACGCCGGCGCGCTTGTCGAGCACGATTCCGACGGTGGCATGGCCGTCCGCGCCGGGTAAGTGCTGGACCGCGACCTCGTCGGCCAGGGTCTGCAGGACCCGCCAGCCGAAGGTGTCGGTGGACACGGTGGTGCCCGCGGTGGCCTCCACCTCCGCGTGCACCTGGATGCGTTCGGGCAGCACCTGGAAGGTGCACCGCAGATGGGAGCCGGGCGCGGCGACGTCGACGAGCGTCGCGCACGCCTCGTCGACCGCCATCCGGAGGTCGGAGATGGCGTCGAGGTCGAAGTCGGCGCGTGCGGCGAGGTCGGAGGCGACGGCGCGGATGGTCGGAATGAACGAGGCACGGGCCGTCGTCCGGACCTCCACGATGGACGAGCCGCCCACCGTGGTCGCCGAGCCGGCAGAGTCCTTATCGGACACGCGGACGCTTCTCCTTCCGTCGGGTCACCCCGGTCTGGTCACCCATCTTGCTACCTGATCGAGGGCGGATCAATTCGACGGCCGGCCGGGTTCGCCGAGGACGTCGTCCACCGTCGTGTGCATCTCGAACAGCTGGTCGGATCCGGTGACCTCGAGCGGCCGGGTGACCGCGCGAGCCGTGGCCACGAGGTGCAGCGGACGGCCCTGATCCGTCGCCCGGTGGGCGGCTCGGATGAGCACCGCCAGGCCGCTCGAGGCGAGGAACGACACGTGGGTCAGGTCGACCACGGCGGTGCCGGCGGCATCGTCGTCCAGCAGTTGGGTGAGGTCGTCGGCGAGCTGCGGAGCGGTGAGGGTGTCCACCTCTCCGCCAACGGCCAGCACGACGACGCCGCCCCGGGGTCGGAGCAGTCGCGTCTCGAGGTCTCGTCCGGCTCGGCCGGACGGGTCTCGCGGCGGGGCAGGGTCGAGCAGCGTTGTCACCTCCAGCAACGAACCTGGTGGACACGGGGGCGCGCCGGGCACGGCATGATCGGCGACGGTGGGCGCCGCCTGGGTCGATGCGGCTGGTGTCTCAACCGCGTGCCTCTGACCTTATCCCCGTGGCCGCGTTCTGCGGTGACCCGGCCCGCCGGCCCCTCCGAACGTCGGGGGTGGGGCACCCCAGGCCCGACTAGGCTGGACGGGTGGTGAGTTCCGATCCGGGAACCGGCGTGATCGCCGGCGCGATCTCCGGTGCCGAGGTGTCTGCCACCCCCGCCGACCTGCCACAGGTACTGCACGGCGCCCCGGCGGCGGTCCTGATGATCGATCGCGATCTGCGGCAGGTGGTCTACGCCAACGGCACGGCCACGGAGCTGACCGGTGACCGGGTCCGGCTGCCCGTCGACATCGACGACTGGAGCGACGCGGCGGGGCTGACGGACCTCGGTGGCAGGCGGATGAGGGAGACGAGTTCGCCGCTCTCGCTGGTCGCGGCCGGGATTCCGGTCGCCGGTGAGCCGGTGGCGGTGCACGACGCGGCCCGCCGTGGGTCCACCGCGACCACCGAGCAGCGCGAGGCGAGCGAGGGCCGGCTGCTGTGGGTGACCGGGTTCAACCTGACGGACGCGTCCGACGGTGCCGCTGTTCCGGGGCCGCTGCGGTCCCGCGCGCTCGTGGTGTTCCTGCAGTTGTCCGGGACCGAGCACGGCGACCGGCGGCGGCTCGAGGTGCTGCGCGATCGTGCCGTGGTGGCGACCGACATGTCGTTCACCATCACCGACCCCCGCCAACCGGACGATCCGCTGATCTGGGTCAACCCGTCGTTCACCCGGCTGACGGGCTACGACCTCGACGAGGTGGTCGGGCGGAACTGCCGGTTCCTGCAGGGCCCGAACACCGACCGTGGTGCGGTGGCACGCATCGTCGCGGCGCTGCGGGCGCAGGAGCCGATCACCGAGGTGCTGCTGAACTACCGCCGGGACGGCACCGCGTTCTGGAACCAGGTGTCGATCTCGCCCGTGATGGACGGCGCGGGCGAGATCGTGAACTTCGTCGGTGTGCAGAACGACGTCACCGAGCGGGTGCTCGTCGAACAGGAACGCCGCGCGGCGCTGGCCGACGCCGAGGAGGCCCGCAGCCAGCTGCGGCTGCTCGCCGAGGCGACGACCCAGATGACCGAGGCGCTCGACGTCGCCGACGCGTGCGCGCGGCTCGCCCGCATCGTCGTGCCGCAGTTGGCTGACCTGTGCGCGGTGGATCTGCTCGACCGTCCCGGCTCAGGTACGCCGCAGCGGGTCGCGGTCGCGGCCCGAGACCCCGACGACGAGGGCCGGCTGCAGGAGTTCAGCCTGGTACGCGACCACCGGATCGGGTCGGGCGGCACCGGCGACACGCCGGCGGGGGACCAGCCGGTGCTGTTCTCCGAGCTGCCCGAACGCGGGGTGGACCGGCATCCCGGTGACGCGATGGCGGCGAGCGCCTACGACGAGTTGCGGTTGCGCTCGGCGATGGTGGTCCCGGTGCGGGCCCGCGGCCGGGTGCTCGGCACGCTGACCCTGCTCACCCAGCACCCGTACGGCCGCCGTTACGGCTCGCGTGACCTGCACCTGGCCACCGATCTGGCCGGCCGCGCCGGCCTGACGGTCGACAACGCGCGGCTGTACGAGGTGGAGCACGCCGCCGCGGCGACCCTGCAGCGCAGCCTGCTGCCCGAGGTCCCGGAGGTCACCGGCCTGCAGGTCGCGGCCCGGTACCTCGTCGGCGCGGACGGCAACCAGGTCGGCGGAGACTGGTACGACGTGCTGCCGCTGCCCGACGGGGCGGTGGGTATCGCCGTGGGCGACGTCGTCGGCCACGATCTCGCCGCCGCCGCCGCGATGGGCCAGTTGCGTGGTGTGCTGCGCTCCTACGCCTGGGACGGCGGTCGGCCCGGTTCCGTGCTGGACCGCTGCGATCAGCTCGTGCAGGGCCTCGAGATGGCTGCGATGGCCACGGCGGTCTATGCCCGGATCGAGCCGCCGGACGCCGCGGGGAACCGGCTGATGCGCTACGCCAACGCCGGGCACCCGAGCCCGCTGCTGCTGACCCGTTCCGGCGAGCTGATCCGGCTCGACGAGCACCGCTCGCCGATGATCGGCGCCGTCCCCACGCTGGGCCGGGTCGCCGGGCCGGGACGCACCGAGGCTGGGCTCAGTGCTCCGCCGGGCTCGCTGCTGCTGCTGTACACCGACGGGCTGACCGACGTCGCCGGCGAGGACGCCGACGAGCGGACCGACCTGCTGGAGCGCACGCTGGCCGGGCTGCCGCCCGACTCGGACGCCGAGACGGTGGTGGAACAGATGCTCACCGCGTGCATTCCCAGCCCGTTGCGGGACGACGTCGCGCTGCTCGCAGTGCGTCTCGTCGACTGACGGCCGCCCGGCTCGCTCCCGGCGCCCGGTGTCGCGCGGGTACCGGGGCACCGGCTACCTCGAACGGGGTAACCGGCGATCTGATCAAGCCGCCCGCTCACGGATCATGAGCGGCCGTTCGTCGTATCGCGCTCCGTCAGCTGGACTGCACGGGCGTGACCCGGTTAGGTCGTGTCACGTCTAAGCCGCTGCAGCGACAGAGCGACAGTCGGCGTCAAGGGGGACGACATATGGTCGCGGTTCCGGAGATCGGGGTGTCCGGACCTTTCGTTCCTCGTACAACCGAAGGTTCCCACGTGCCGGTGCCCACCCGGCTGGTCGCGATCGCGGTGAGCCCCATGGAGCTCCTGCGGCCCGAATCCGATCTGGCTCGGCTGGTGCGGGGGGCCGGCCAGGTCGACTTGCTCACGGCGTGCGAGGACGGTCCGGTCGGCGCCGAGCGGACCGTGACCAGCTATCTGGACTACCCCGACTACGACGACGAGGACGAGGACGAGGTCTCCTCCGGCGACGACCCGGATGAACTGCTGTGGCTGCCGGCGCACGCGGAGCCGGTCGACGAGGTGCGGTCGGCTGTCGCCCGGCTCGACCTGCCCGACCTGCGGTTGCACCGCCTCGGTCTGCGGTCGCCGCTCGGTCCCGGCACGGAGCCCGACCTGGTCGCGGCGCTCAGCGAGCTCGTCGGGTTCGATCCCGAGCCTGGCGTCTACTGCCTGGCTCCGGCGTCGGCTCCCGGAGATCCGAACAGGTCCGTCGTGGTCCGGGCCGCGCAGCGGATCGCGCGGGTGTACGGATTGCCCATGCTGCGATACCGCTGCCTCGCCCTGTCGGTCGTCGCCGACCCGCCCTGACCGCCCGCGGCCGAGACAGCGGTGCGCGGGCAAGGTCTGCGATCTTGACGCAGCTCAGCCTTGCCTGATATGGCCGGTCTCACGCGCAGTGGTGATTCGGCACCGAAACCGCGGGGTACGCGTCGGACACAGGCAAGGCACGTGGCCGTCCCGTGTGGACCGGCCGTCGCCGACGACGATCCCGAGGAGTGACGCAATCATGGCCGAACCCATCCCCAGCACTCTCGACGACCAGGCCCGCGACATCACCGGCGCGGTTTTGCAGGCGACGCTGGTGGATCTGATCGATCTCTCCCTGGTCGCCAAGCAGGCGCACTGGAACCTGGTCGGCCGCCAGTTCCACGACGTCCACCTGCACCTCGACGAGCTCGTGGACCTCGCCCGCAAGTACACCGACGAGGTGGCCGAGCGCGCCGCCGCGATCGGGTTCTCGCCCGACGGCCGGACCGGGACCGTCGCGAAGGAGAGCGGCATCCCCGCCTTCCCGAGCGGCTGGGTGAAGGACCGTGACGTCATCAAGCAGATCTTCGAAGCGGTCGACACCGCGGTCCGCCGGGTGCGCCCGCGCATCGAGGAGACCGAGAAGACCGACCTGGTGACCCAGGACCTGATGATCGAGATCGTCCGCCAGCTCGAGGAGGCGCGGTGGATGTGGCAGGCCCAGAACGCCGGCTACGAGTCGGACAAGCCCGCCTTCTGACACGTCCGACACGGCGAAGGGGCGGTCCGTGGCGGACCGCCCCTTCGCCGTGCTCGCGACGATGTCACTCCATGGTCACGCCATGGCCGGCGCCTCCCGTGGCCCCCGACACCACGGGAGGCGCTGAAGATCTCAGCTCGCTGCGGCCATCCCACCGCGCTCGACGACCCGGTGCTCGGCCTCGCGGCGCTCCAGGATGACCCGGCGCTCGGCCTCGGCCAGCCCGCCCCACACCCCGAACGGCTCGCGGGTCTGAAGCGCGAACTCGCGGCACTGCTCGATCACGGGGCAGCGTCTGCAGACCTCCTTGGCCTGCGCCGTGCGGCGTGCGCGGGAGGGGTTGCGCTCTCCGTCCGGGTGGAAGAACACGGCGCTGTCCATGCCACGGCAGGAACCCAGCCGCTGCCACTGCCAGGCGTGATCCATCGGTCCAGGGAGTCGGGAAACGTCGCTCATCGCGGGCCCACCTCGTTCTCGTTCCGTTCGCTCCGACAGCGTGTGCCGGGCTGTTGAGGTGCTTCTTCCCGCCCGCTTCGAACGCCAAACCCGCCCCGGATGGCGTGAGCCCGCAAGATGTGCTCAGGGCGGTGAGGCCCTGCGTGGGCTCGGTGGCGGGGTGCCGGACCGGATCTCTCCGGGAGGGGGCAGGCCCGGGCTCCGACGTGCCACGCCGAGCCGTGGTCGACGCCATCGTCGCTGGTCAGCAATTCTGCGCGTGCTGTCGATGCCCCGTCCGGCGCCGGGCCGGACGATCGCCGCGCCGGCTCCGGGCGCTCCCGGGCCCGACGGCTCGGGCCGGATGAGGGTACGAAAAAGCCCGCAGAAAGTGTTCCATGTCACATTTCTGCGGGCCGAGTGATGCCGATGAGAAGGGCTGAACGACCTGGCCCTTCGGTCAGGTGGCCTCCAAGGCCTGCTCGACCGTGTCGTGGATGTCGAACATCGGGATGAGCCCGGCGATCGTCAGCGGTCGCAGGACCCGGCGACCGGTGCAGGCGAGCCGCAGCTCCACCCCGGCCTTGTGCGCCGCCTCCCGGACCTCGATCAGCACCGCGAGGCCGCTGGTGCCGAGGAACGTGACGGAGTCGAGGCTGAGCACGACCAGCTCGATGCCCGCGCCCTCGTCGAGCTTCGCCAGTACCACGCCACGCAGCTGCGGCGAGGTGAGCATGTCGACCTCGCCGCCGACCTCGATGACGGCCTGGCCGGGCGCCGGCGTCGTGACCGTGACGGTGATCTGGTCGTCCACGTCACCGCCCCGGCGGATCGACGACGGATCGGTGGGGGAGGACTCGCGTGTGTCGGGCATCGTCGACACCGTAAGGCCACCGGGACTCCGGTGCCACTCGAATCGCGCCGACCTCACACCAGCCGGTGTCCGCCGTCCGGTGTGCGGACCGTCCGGCCGGTGCGTGCGAGCAGTTCGAGCAGCGGCACGGCGACCCGGCGGGTGGTGTTCAGGGCCTGTCGCGCCGTGCTCAGGGTGAACTCGGGTCCGAGCCCGGCGAGCACCTCCACGGCGCGGTCGTCGGCCCCGGGCAGCAGCACGACGCCGTCCGCGATGCGCATCAGCTCACCCGTCCGCACCAGGGATGCGAGCTGCTTGGGCCCGAGCTGCAGTTCGGCCAGCCGGCCGGCTTCCGGGGCGGCGAAGGGATCGCGGAGCAGATCGGCGCGCAACACCTCGAGGGCGTCCTGCACGGCGGCCGGCAGGCCGGCCGCCGCCGAGCGCGCGACTCGGCCGTCGCGCAGCACCAGCTCGGTTCCGCTCCCACCCGCCGCGTGCCGCAGCACGGCCTCGACCAGCCGGGACTCCGGCAGCCCGAGAGCCCGGCGGGCCGCCTCGACGGGCAGGCCGGGGTCGAGCGGGTCGGCCTCGTCGTGCGCGGCGACCGCGGCGGTGAGCTGCGCGGCCAGCTCACCGGCCCGCTCGGGGGCGATCACCCACCCCGCCGCGGCCGGGTACCCGGATTGCACCAGCACGTCGACGTCCCGGGCCGGAACGCCCATCGCGACCAGTTCCGCACGGCGCGCCACCCCGCGACGGGCCAGCTCGCCGGCGGCGTCCGCCGTGCCGTCCATGCCGGCCAGCTCGGCGGCCCGGCGCGCCGCTGCGCCGCGGCGCCGCAGCTCGGGTGGGCGGACGTCGAGCACGGTCAGACCGGCCGCGACCTGGCGGCGGCCGGGGTCGCGCAGCACCGCACGGTCGGAGATCCGCAGCGGCAGCGGATGGCGCAGCCGCAACCGGACGGTGTCCGGACCCAGCGGCCGGACCCGGGCCGCGACGGCGGCCGACCCGACGTGCAGAGACAGCTCCTCGGGCAAATCGGCCGGGTCCGGAGCACCGCCACGCACCCCGTGCAGGCGGGCGTCGATGAGGTCGGTGGACAGCCACGCACCGGGAGTGAGCAGCAGATCGCCCCGGGCCACCGCCTCCCGGGGCACGCCGCGCAGGTTGACCGCGACACGGGCGACTCCGCGCACCTCGTCGGTGGGTGCGCCCAGACTCTGCAACCCGCGGACGGTGACCCGGCGGGCGGGGCCGCCGGCGGAGGCCAGCTCCAGTTCGTCGTCGATGCGGATCCGTCCCGCGGCCAGGGTTCCGGTGGCGACGGTTCCCGCGCCCCGGATGGTGAACGCACGGTCGACCCAGAGCCGGACGTCGGCGGCCGGGTCGGGGGTGGGCAGGCCGGCGACGAGCTCGCCCAGCGCCGTGCGCAGCTCGTCCATCCCGGCGCCGGTGGCCGCGGACACGCAGACCGCTGGGATCCGGTGCAGACCCGTGCCCGCCAGGTGTTCGAGGGCCTCGTCCCGGGCCAGTTCGGGATCGAGCAGGTCACTGCGGGTGATGACGAGCAGCCCGTCGCGTACTCCGAGTGCTTCGAGCGCGTCGAGATGCTCGGCGGACTGCGGCATCCAGCCCTCGTCCGCGGCGACGACCAGCAGCACCACCGGCACCGGGCCGACCCCGGCCAGCATCGTGGTGACGAACCGCTCGTGGCCCGGGACGTCGACGAAGGCGACGGTGCGGCCCTCCGGCAATGTGGTCCAGGCGAACCCCAGGTCGATGGTCATCCCACGGCGGCGTTCCTCGGCCCACCGATCCGGCTCCATCCCGGTGAGGGCCCGGACCAGGGTGGACTTGCCGTGGTCGACATGGCCGGCGGTGGCGATCACCTGCATATGCGCTCCGCGCTCATGAGTGGATGACGCCGTTCTGGCAATTGTTGCCGCGCGCGGGCGCGACGGCGCGGACGGCGGCGGCCAGTGTCGCGTCGGCCTCCGGGGGCAGCGCCCGCAGGTCGAGCAGGCAGCGGCCGTGCTCCAGGCGCCCGAGCACCGCCGGATCGCCCGAACGCAGCGCCGCGGCGTAACGCTCGGGCAGCGCGACGGCCGCGCTGGGCAGGGTGACCCCGGGCGCACCGCCCCCGCCGACGGTGGCCGCGGACTCGACCGCCTCGGCCTCGACGCCGTGCCCGGCCAGCAGTGCGGCGAGTCGTCGAGCCCGGGCACGCAGGTCTGCCGGATCGGCGTCGAGCGCGGTTCGGGTGGGCGGGACCGGGCCGCGCAGGGTCGCCTCGAACGCGGCCAACGTCAGCTTGTCGACCCGCATGGCGCGGGCCAGCGGGTGTCGGCGGATCCGCTGGACCAGTTCGGCGCCCACCCCCGGCGCGCCCAGCAGCAAGCCGGCTTGCGGGCCGCCGAGCAGCTTGTCACCCGACGCCGTGACCAGCGTGGCGCCGGCCGCCAGCGTGCTCGCCGCATCGGGCTCGCCGGGCAGCAGCGGGTGCGGCGCGAGCAGTCCGGAACCGATGTCGGCGACGACCGGGGCCCCCAGACCGGTCAGGGCGGGGATGTCCACGGCGCGGGTGAATCCGCTGACCAGGAAGTTCGACGGGTGCACCTTGAGGATGAACGCCGTGTCCGGCCCGATCGCGTCGGCGTAGTCGGCGGGATGGACGCGGTTGGTGGTGCCCACCTCGCGCAGTCGGGCACCGGTGGAGGTGAGCAGGTCGGGGATCCGGAACCCGTCACCGATCTCGACCAGCTCACCGCGGGCGATGACGATCTCTCGCCCGGCGGCGAGCGCGGTGGCGACGAGCGCGAGCGCGGCGGCGCCGTTGTTGGCCAGGTGGGCGGCCCCGGCGCCGGGCACGGCGGCGAGCAGCGCCTCGATCGCGCCGTGCCCGCGCCGGCCCCGCCCGCCGGTGGTCAGATCCAGCTCGACGTCGCAGGTGCCCGCGGCCAGGGACAGCGCCTCGCGAGCGGCCGCGGACAGCGGAGCCCGCCCCAGGTTCGTGTGCAACAGGACACCGGTCGCGTTCAGGACCGGACGCAGGCCGGCCGCGGTGGCGGGCAGCGCGTCCAGGACCGCGCCGGGCACCGCTTCCGGGGTGATCTCACCGCGCCGCGCGCGTTGCTGGGCCGCGACCACGGCCCGCTTGACGAGCTCGCGACCGAGGCGCTCGACGGCCTCGGCGATGCGCGGCTCGGCCAGCACGACGTCCGTGCGCGGCACCCGTCGCCGCGGATCGGTCGCCGGGCCGGTCACGGCGCTCTCCTCGCTGGGTCCCGCCTTCCTCACGACCGCACCCTACGGCGCAGCTCGTGCTGCGACGACCTAGTACTCCAGCCGCAGTTCGTTAGGTATGTCGTTCGCGTCGGCGGTAGTGGGCTTGGCGGGCTCGGTGTTGGTGTCGTCGTCGCCAGGTTGACCAGGCCCATTGCAGGGTCTGGGTGGGGATGTGGGTCAGAGGTGCCAGGAGACGTCGGATCTCGGCGAGGGTGAGCGGGATGAGGCCGCTGCCAGGTCTTTTGGGGCGATGGCCGCGGTGACGGAGAGGTAGGCGTGGGCGAGTAGGGCGAGGGTGATGTGCCGGTACCAGGCGTCGTAGCGGCGGACCTGGTACTGGTCGAGTCCGACCTCGTTCTTCGCGGTCTGGAAGCATTCCTCGATCGCCCAGCGGGTGCCGGCGACCCGGATGAGGTCGTCGTCGGTGGTGCCGGGCGGTCCGGCGCACAGGTAGTAGGCCAACTCGGGCTCGACCCCGGCCTCGACCTGGTTGTCGGTGAGGATCTGGCGACGCACCAGCAACCAGCGGCCCCACCCGGCCGGGGCGTTCTCGGGCGGATACAGCGAGGCCACGGCCCAGTCGTAGAACCGCTCACCCTTCACACCCGGACCGGCTGAGCGGCGCTTCCACGCCTGCTCCGGGGCCCGGGCGACCAGATCGTCCGCCCGTCGCGAGCCGCCGATCTGGGAGATGTCGGCGTCCAGGGACAACGGGATGGACTGATTGCGGGGAACCGCGACGACGTAGCCGATCCGGCGCTGCTCGCACCAGGAGCGGAACGTGTAGTCCTGCCCGTATGCCTCATCCGCCGCTACAAAGGCCGCCGGAACTCCGGCATCGAGGGCGCGGCCGAGCATGTCCTTGGCCAGGGCGGTCTTCGTGGCGAAATCGACCTCGTCGGGCACCGCCGCCTCTCGGCAGCGTTCCCGATCCGAGGTCCAGGACTTGGGCAGGTAGAGCTCGCGGTCGATCAGGGTGCGGCCCTTGCCGGTGGCGTAGGCCAAAAACACCCCGAGCTGGCAGTTCTCCACCCGCCCCGCGGTACCCGAGTACTGACGCTGCACCCCGGCGGACTTGACGCCCTTCTTCAGGAACCCGGTCTCATCGACGATCAGCACCCCGCCCGGCTCGCCGAGGTACTCCACGACGTAGTCCCGCACATCGTCGCGGACCCCGTCGGCATCCCAGCTCGCGGCGTTGAGCAGCCGCTGCATCCCGTCCGGAGTCCCGTCGCCGGCCACCTCGGCCAGCGTCCAGCCGTTCTTGCCCGCCAGCGGCGCCAACAACCCACGCACATACGCCCGCGCCCGACGCCTCGGCTCCGCACGAAAGAACCGACCCGCCACCAGCCCGAACAACCCGTCCAGGCCACCGGCCCACGCCTCGAGATCCTCCGCCGACTCCACAAGATCGAACCCTATCGGAAGATCACCTAACGAAGTGCGGCTGGAGTACTAGATGCCCGCCGGGGCGGTGTCGGAGTGGCGGGCCCCGTTGGCGGCGGGCCGGGGCCGGGCGACCGGCATGCCGCCGGGCGGGGTGGCGGCAGGTCCGGGCTCGACCGTTCCCGGCGCGGCCTGACCAGCGGCGCCCGCCGGGTCCGGCGCCGGCCCCTCCTGCGGGCGACCCGGCGCCGCGCTCTCCGTCGGACCGGACCGGGGGACCGGGATGACCAGGCGTTGCTGCGGCGCGCCGGGCTCGTCCGCCGGCTCGGTCCGGTCCTGCAGACCGGCGCCCAGGAGCGCATGCAACCGTGCCAGCTCGCTGCGTACGCCGTCACGCAGGGCACTCAGCCGCTGCAGCTCGCGCTCGTCGCGTTCGTGGAGCCGGCCGGCCCGCCCGCGCGCCTCGGCGAGCAGGGCCTCGGCCTCCTGGTGGGCGGTGTCGCGGATCCGGGCGGCCTCCTCGGCCGCCGCCCCCAGTCGTTCCGCGAGCTGCTGCTCACGTTCCTGCAACTGGCTCTCGCGGCGGGCCGCCTCCTGCTCCAGCTCCTCCGCGCGGGCCGCCAGGTCGGCGCGCACCTGCTCGTGCAGCCGGCCCACCTCGTCGTGGGCCTGCTCCAGCAGGGCCCGGCTCTCCTCGGCCGCCCGCGCCCGGACGTCGGCCGCCTCGTGCTCGGCCAGCCGAAGGATCTTCTCGGCCCGGAAGCCGAAGCTCTCGGCCACCGGAGCGGCCTCGGTACGGGCGGCCCGCAGTTCGTTCTCGGTGGCCACGGCGTGCTGCTCGGCCATGGCGCGGGCGGCCTCGGCCGCGACGCAGCGCTCGCGCAGCGCGGCGATCTCGGCGTCGACCTGGTCGCGGTCGTATCCACGGCGGACGACGTCGAAACGGGGCACGGGCGGCGGGCTCGGCAGGTGCGGGGGGCTCGCGGTCACGTGTCGTAGCGTCCGTCCCGGACGGGTGGTCCTCAAAATCCGTCACCGGGTTCGTCGCCGGGCGGGGCGGTTGCTGCGATCGGCGGCTTCACGGTGCGCCCGGCCCTCCTCGTGGCGCCGTGCGACCCCGCGCCGGGCCCACCCACCATCCCGCCCCGCCGCGATCAAGGGCGGAGGGGGGCTCTTGGAGATCATCAGGCCCCCTTCCGCCCTTGATCAGCGTTGGGTGGCGGCGGGTCAGCAGGCGTTGCCGGACGCCCCGGAGAAGCCGGGCTGGTCCCCGCCCGCCGGGTTCGCCTCGAGGACCACCTCCGGTGAGCGGTCCTCGGACTCGATCAGCCAGGCGCAGGTGTACGGGTCCGGCGACATGATGGCGTTGCGGGTGACGATCGACGAAGCACCCTGAACCAGGGTGAACGGCCCGGTGCCCCAGGGACCGGGCTCATCGATCACTCACCAGTGGCCTTCGCCGGAGCCGAACTTCTGGTACCCGAAGCCAGGCGCGTCCGGGCCCTTCCAGAACGCGGTCGACGCGATGTGGAACCCGCGCATCTTGCCGACGGCGAGCCCGTCGGGGCCGGGAAAACGGAATCGGATGGTGTGGTCGTCGACGACCTCGGCGGTCGACTCCGGTGGGAAGTTCAGCCAGGTGCCCGGCGGGTGCGGGGCAGCCCAGCGTTGCATCTCGTCGAAGTTGAGCTTGATGTTGTGGGCGGTGAACGGCTCGCCGTCCTGGAAGGCGACCCCCTTGCGGAGCCTCAGTTCCAGGGTCCGCTCGTCGGGCCACTCGGCCGATTCGGCGAGCGCGAACACGGTGCGGCCGTCCTGATCGATCCGGATGGGCTCCTCCATCGTGTTCCAGGTGATGAAGAGCCAGTTGAGCGGCGACGGGTCGACGATGTTGATCGTTCCGACCGGCGCCGGGACCGCTGCTGTCACGTGCACCCCCGGCGTTTCTGTGGCGTAGGTCACCGACGGCTCGACGCTGACGAGGAACCCCGGCAGCGGCAACCGTGCGCCCGGACAGCTCCGGTCGCGGCCGTCGTAGGCTCGGGTGGTGTCCGCGGAACCCACGACCCGGCGCCTGACGCAGTTCAGCCACGGCGCCGGTTGAGCGTGCAAGCTCGCCCCCGGCGAGCTCGCGCAGGTCCTGCGCACCCTCACCCCCACCGAGCATCCGGACCTCCTGGTCGGCACCGAGACCGGTGACGACGCCGCCGTCTGGCGGTTGGGTGCCGACCGGGCGCTGGTGGCCACCACCGACTTCCTGACCCCTGTGGTCGACGACCCGCGGACCTGGGGCCGGATCGCGGCGATGAACGCGGTGTCCGACGTCTACGCGATGGGCGGGCGGCCGCTGTTCGCGCTGAACCTGGTGGCCTGGCCGTCGTCGGAACTGCCGACGGCGATGCTGGGCGAGGTGCTGGCCGGTGGCGCGGACATCGGCCGGGACTGCGGCTTCGCCGTCGTCGGCGGGCATTCGGTCGACGATCCCGAACCGAAGTACGGGCTGGCCGTGGTCGGAGAGGTGCACCCGGATCGCATCCTCACCAACGCCGGTCTGCGCGACGGCGACGCGCTGGTGCTCACCAAGCGCCTCGGGATCGGGATCGCCACCACGGCGATCAAGGCCGGGACCGCGCCGGAGCCGGTCGTCGCCGAGGCGGTGGCGTCGATGACGGCGAGCAACGCCGCCGCGTCGGTCGCCGCGGTGGCCGCCGGCGCGACCGGCTGCACCGACGTCACCGGGTTCGGGCTGCTCGGCCACCTGTCGAAGATGGCCGCCGCGTCGGGAGTGGACGCCGGGATCGACGTGGCCTCGGTCCCGATGCTGCCCGGCGTCCGGGAGATCGCTGAGCGCGGCACGGTGCCCGGCGGCAGCAGGCGCAACCGGGACTGGACCGCCCCGGTGGTCGACGCGAACGGGTTCGGCGAGCTGGACGTGCTGCTGCTCGCCGACGCCCAGACCTCCGGCGGGCTCCTGTTCGGTGCAGCACCGGACCGCGCGGCCGCGGCCGTGGCCGCGCTGACCGCCCAGGGCGTCCCAGCGGCGGTGATCGGCGCGGTCCGCACCGGCACCGGCCGCATCACGCTGCACTGAGCGAGGCAGGGCCCGCACCGGGCGGGCCGATGATCAGCAGCTCAGGGACATGAGCGGCATGTGCCGGGCATGCCCCGCGAGCGCCGTTCATGATCGGCGGACCCGTCGCCGCTCGGTGTGCCAGGTGCCGGCGAGCGCGTCTCAGCCGCCGCCCCAGATGTCCTCCAGGAAACGGTCGGCGCTGCGCAGGCCGGAGAGCCAGGCCTGCGCATCCGCGGCGGACGCCCCGGTCTTGTGCTGGAAGATCCGGGTGAACGCGGCGCGCACGGCGGGGGCCATGGTCGACGCGTTGCCGCACACGAGCACGACCGCGCCCTGCTGCAGCAGTGCCCAGACCTTGTCGCCGCTGTCCTGCAGGGCGTCCTGGACGTAGCGGCGCGGTTCGTGCGCCGACCGGGAGAACGCGGTCTCCACGCGGACGACACCCTGCTTCTCGAAGTCGCGCAGCTCCTCGGCGTAGAGCTGGTCGGCCTCGGGAGTGCGGCAGCCGAAGAACAGCAACGAGCTCGCGACGGGCACGCCCCGCTCGCGCAGCGCGGCGCGCTCCTGGAGGAAACCGCGGAACGGCGCCAGTCCGGTGCCCGCCCCGACCATGACCATCGGAAGGTGCGGGTTGTCGGGCGGCCGGAACGGGATCGTCGGCTCGCGCACGAACACGAACACCGTGCTGGAGTCGGGGCTGAGGCTCAGGTGGGTGGAGCAGACCCCCCGGAAGTGGCCGACCCCGGACCGGGCCGGTGCCTGCAGGACCCCGATCGTGATGCTGCAGACATCCGGGCTGATCATCGGCGAGGACGAGATCGAGTAGTACCGGGGCCGCAGTGGCGGCAGCAGGTCGAGGTACACCTCGAACGGCACCGCGCACGCCGGGAACTGCTCGAGCAGGTCCAGGACCGACCGGTTCGGTTCGAAGACCTGTTCCCGGTAGCGAGCCCGGGACTGCTCGTCGTCCCCGGTCAACGACTCGAGAGCGGCTCGCGTGTCGGGATCGTCGGTGTAGGTGGCGAGCGTCTCGATGTCGTCGCGGCCGGCGACGTCCTGCAGCTCGACGCAGCTACCCAGTACGCCCAGGATCGGGGTCGGCTCGTCGATCGGCAGATGGGTGTGACGCCCGGAGTTGGGGATGATCGTCGCGTACTGCCCGGCGTCGAGCGTGAAGCGCCGCATCACGCGGCCGATCAGGTCGATGTTGTTGCGCGGCAGTACGCCGAGGTGGTCGCCGGCGCGGTAGGTGACGCCGGCCGGCAGCGCGATCTCCAGGTGGCGGGTGGACCGGCCGGCCGGGTCCAGGCCGTTGCCGTGCAGCAGCTCGCGGTTGACCCGGATCTGGGCGGGTTGCGCCCGGTAGGACACGATCACCGGGTTGGCCAGCTGCCGGTTGACCAGCGACACGGACAGCCGGGGCCCGGTGGCCGCGGGTTCGGCGGCGCTCGCGGGCAGGTCGAGCGCGGCGGCGACGTCGGCCCAGAGGCCGGTGTGCCAGGCGCGGTACTGCGCGTCGAAGTCGCCCTGCGCGTTGCCCCCGCCACGCGGGTGGATCCGCCTGCCGCCGTGCGCCTCGAGCTCGGTGTCGAGCAGGGTGGGCACGGCCTGGTAGGTCGCGCCCCAGTCGGTGTTGCCGCATCCGAACACGGTGTAGCCGACCCCCTCGCACGCCTGCGGGCCGGTCGCGTCCGCGCGCAGCCAACCGCAGAACGCGGTGGCGTTGTCCGGCGGCGTGCCGTTGTAGGACGAGCACACCAGCACGGTCGCGCCGTCGCCGGGCAGGTCGTCGACGTGGTCGTCGAGCGCGCCGAGCGTCACGGCGTACCCGCGCTCGGTGCCCTCCCGGGCCAGCCGGGTCGCGATCCCCTCGGCGGTGCCGAGGTTCGACCCGAACAACACGTGCAGCGGTGTGCCGTGCCGGTTCGCCGTCGGCACCGGTCCTGCCGCGGGCACCGCCTGCTCGGCCCGCGCGGCGGGCGGGGCCACGGCGACCGGACGGTCGATCGGGCGGCCGGGGCGCCGCCGGACCTGGATCCGCATGTCGTCCGGCTTGATCGTCAGGGTGGTCTTCGTCCTCAACCGGTAGTCGAGGTGGTCGATGAACTCGAAGCGCTGCAGGAGCATCCCGAGCACCAGCACCGCCTCCTGCAGGGCGAACTGCCGCCCGATGCAGGCCCGCTGGCCGGTGCCGAACGGTTTGTACGCGTGCGGCGGCAGGGCCGCCTTGCGCTCCAAGGCCATCCGGTCGGGATCGAACTCCTCGGCGTCCGGGCCCCACACGCTCGGATCGCGGTGCAGCATCAGGCTGAGCACCGTCACCGGGGTGCCCTTACCGATCGCATACCGCCCGCCGATCACCGTGTCCTGCAGCGGGGCGCGGTTGAACCCGGGTGCGGTCGGCCAGAGCCGCAGGGTCTCGTCGAGGATCTGGGCGACGTAGGCCAGCCGGTGCACCTGCTCGTAGGTCGGGCGCGCGGTGGCGCCGAGCACCTCGTCGACCTCGGCCCGGGCCCGCTCGGCGACGCCGGGGTTCTTCATCAGGTAGTAGAGGGCGAAGGAGAGCAGGCCGCTCGTGGTCTCGTGCCCGGCGACCAGGAAGGTGACGCACTGGGCCCGGATGTTCTCGTCCGGCAGGCGCTCGCCGGACTGCCTGTCCACGCCGGTGAGCATCCGGCCGAGCAGGTCGCCGGTGTCGCCCGCGTCGCCCTGGGCGCGGCGCTCCCGGACGAGGTCGTCGACCACGCCCGCCATGAACGCCTGGTCCTCCTCCGACTGGCGCTGCGCCCGGAGCCGAAGCCGGGTCTGGATGGGGAGCTCGCGAGCCCGGGTCTGCGCCTCCTCCAGGTTGCGGATCATCGCGGCGACGAACGGGTGCTGGGTGTCGCGGTAGAACGAGTTGAACCGGTAGCCGAAGCCGCACAGCGCGATCGTGTCGAGCGTCAGCCGGGTCATGTCCGCGGGGACGTCGACCTCCTCGCCCGGGTTGAGCCGCTCCCACTTGTCCATCAGCTGTCCGGCGATGTCCTGCATCATCGGCATGTAGTCCCGCATCGACTGCAGACTGAACGGCGAGAGCAGGATGTTGTGGGCCCGGTGCCACAGCGGGTCGTCCGTGTCGGCGGTGAACAGCCCGGTCCCGATGGGGCCACTGCGCAGGTTCTTCAGTCCCCCGCCGACGAGCTTGTCGAAGCGGGTGTCGTCGCACACCTCGGCGGCGAGGTCGGCGCCGGAGACGACCAGGCGCGCGCCGCCCGGGATGCTCAGTCTGAAGATCGGCCCGTACTCCCGGGCCATCCTCATCATGCTCTCCATCGGATGGGCGCTGTCGATGTCGAGGATGTTGCCGAGCAGTGGCAGCCCCCGTGGTCCGGGGAGATCATCGATGCCGATGGGTGCATTCATGGGGTCGCTCCTCTCGGTCGGTGAATCAGCAGAGCGGTGCTCATCAGCGCCACCCAGGCCGGGAACACCAGCAGGATCGCGGGGTGGAATGTCGTACTGACCAGCAGGAACGTCGCAGCGAGGTAGCTGAGCACGGCCACCCACCGCGGCAGCACCCCGGCCGCGCGGGCCAACCCGGTGGTCGTGATCATGTACATCCCGGCCGCTCGGACGCCGTAGACGAAGACCATCGCGTAGCCGGCGGCGGCCAGTGCCCTGGCCACGTCGGGCGGGGG
>NZ_JAAXKZ010000104.1 GCF_012911875.1 Pseudonocardia bannensis
GCACCCACCCACCCGATCCGGTGAGTTGATCGTCCCGCCGGCGCGGTACGCCGGTGGCGGCCGGATACTCGCAGCTCAAGACATCGGTCGGGCAGGGAGAGCGCATGGACGTGGTCTGGCTGGACGTACAGATGCGGGCCGGGCTGCGTGGGCACTTCCATCCGTTCACCGACGTCGTGTGCGACGTCCCCGATCCGCTCCCCGCCGAGTCCGCCGGTTGGCAGGACTGGGCGACGGCGTACCTCGGCGCGGTCGCGGCGAAGGACGGCTGGCAGCCGGGGCACTACTCCTACACCGTGGAGCGCCGCGACGATGGCGGGCACGCCCTCGAGGTCTACGCCCGTGGCCAGTGGGAGTGGACGCACTGACGCTCGGCCCGGACTCGTAGCCACCGGTACACCGCCGCCAGATCACCGGCGACGGTGTGCCGGCGCACCGGCGTGCGGGGTGGCGACGGCGGCCCGGTGGTGAACCGCCAGTCGGCGCCGTCGCGGGAGTCGGCGCCGTAGCGGGGGGCGGCCAGCGCAATCCCCACCAAGATCAGCATCAGCACCAATGGCATCTCCATAGGCCGATGGTGTCTAGGATTGGCCCTCTCCTCCATGGCCAATTTGCGGAGAGTGGACCAGTGGACGACATCGAGCGCCGGATCAGCGCGCGAAGCTTCGCCCGCCTACTCGGCGGCTGGCGGCCATCCGACGGGCGCCGGCTCGCCGCGGCGCTCACCGAGCGGATCCGGCTGCTCGTCCTCGACGGCAGGCTCTCGCTGCAGACCCGCGTCCCCGCCGAACGGGAGCTGGCCGCGGCGCTCGACGTCAGCCGCACCACCGTCGCCGCCGCCTACGACGCGCTGCGCGACGCCGGCTTCCTGCACAGCCGCCGGGGCGCGGGCAGCTGGACCCGGTTGCCGGACACCCGCCCCGGGGCCCCGGCCGTCGCGTTCTCCCCGTTCTCCCCGCAGGGCGACGACAGCCTCTTCGACCTCGCGCACGCCGCGCTGCCGGCCCCGACCGAGGAGATCCGCCGCGCGGCGGCCGAGGCCCTCGGCGACCTGGACGGCTACCTGAGTGGCCACGGCTACCACCTGCACGGCCTGCCGGTGCTGCGCGCGGCGATCGCCGACCGGTTCACCGCGCGCGGGCTGCCCACCACCGCCGAGCAGATCCTGGTGACCACCGGCGCGCAGCACGCGATCGCGCTGGCGCTGACCGCGCTGACAGGGCCCGGGGACCGTGTCCTCGTCGAGCACCCCACCTACCCCAACGCCCTGGACGCCGTACACGCCCGCGGCGGCCGGTGCGTCCCGGTCGCCCTCGGCCCGGACGGCACGTGGGACGTCGACCTGTTCACCGCGGCCGTGCGCGACGCCGCCCCCCGGCTCGCCTATCTCATCCCCGACTTCCAGAACCCGACCGGCGCGCTGATGGACGGCACGCACCGGGCCGGGATGGTCGCCCTGGCCCGGCGCACCGGCACCCCGCTGCTCATCGACGAGACCCTCGCGGAGCTCCCACTGGACGGCCCGGCGGCGAAGGCCCCGCCGTCGCCGGTCGCGGCCCACGGCGGCGGCGAGTCCCCGCTGCTGCTCACCGTCGGCTCCGCCAGCAAGGTCTTCTGGGGCGGGCTGCGCATCGGTTGGATCCGCAGCTCCGCCGCGATGATCCGGCGGCTGGCCGCGCTGCGTCCCGCGATCGACCTCGGCGGCGCCGTGCTGGACCAGCTCGTCACGGCCCGGCTGATCACAACCGTGGAGTCGGCCGCCGCAGCCCGGCGTGGCGAACTGGCCGCGGCCCGGGATCACCTGCTCGGCCGCCTGGGCGACCTGTTCCCCGGCTGGCGGCCGTCGCGGCCCGCCGGCGGGCTGAGCCTGTGGGTCGATCTCGGCGCGCCGGTCTCCAGCCGCCTCGCCGGGTCCGCCCGCCGGCACGGCGTGCTGCTCGCCGCCGGGCCGCGCTTCGGTCTGGACGGAGCCTTCGAGCGGTACCTGCGGCTGCCCTTCACCCTGCGACCGGACCGGGTGGAACCGGCGTTGGCCCGGCTCACGGCGGCGTGGCACGGGCTCGACGACACCGCCCCCACCGACGTGGAACCGGTCGCCGTGGCCTGAGTCACCCGGGACGGCCGACGCGTTGTCCTAGAGTCCGGAAGAATCCATCAACTGGAGGTATGTGTGTCGAAGCGGAGCGGGCCCCTGGCCGGGCTGCGGGTCGTCGAGCTGGCGGGGATCGGACCGGGACCGCACGCGGCGATGATCCTGGCCGACCTGGGCGCCGACGTGGTACGCGTCGATCGGCCGGGCGGCCTGCAGCTCGGCTCCCCGGAAGCCGACCCCACCCTGCGCGGGCGCCGCCGGGTGGCCGCCGATCTCAAGGACCCGGCCGGCAGGGAGGCCGTGCTGCGGCTCGTCGAGCACGCCGACGTGCTGCTCGAGGGCTACCGGCCCGGCGTCACCGAGCGGCTGGGCGTCGGCCCCGCCGACTGCCACGCCCGCAACCCGCGGCTGGTCTACGGCCGGATGACGGGCTGGGGGCAGGACGGCCCGCTGGCCCAGCGCGCCGGCCACGACATCAACTACATCTCGCTGACCGGTGCGCTGCACGCGATCGGCCGCCGCGGCGAGCGGCCGGTGCCGCCGCTCAACCTCGTCGGCGACTTCGGCGGCGGATCGATGCTGCTCGTCATCGGGGTCCTGGCGGCGCTGTGGGAGGCCAAGAGCTCCGGCGAGGGCCAGGTCGTCGACGCCGCGATGGTCGACGGGGCCAGCATCCTCGTGCAGATGGTCTGGGCGATGCTGAACCAGAAGATCTGGACCGACGAGCGCGACACGAACCTGCTCGACGGTCACGCGCCGTTCTACGACACCTACACCTGTTCCGACGGCCGCCACGTCGCCGTCGGGGCGATCGAGCCGCAGTTCTACGCCCAGTTGCTCGACGGCCTCGGGATCGCCGCCGACGAGCTGCCGAACCAGTTCGACCCGCAGGGCTGGCCGGTCGTCCGGGCCCGGTTCGTCGAGGCGTTCGCCGCCCGGACCCGGGACGAGTGGGCCGCCGTCTTCGCCGACGTCGACGCGTGCGTGACGCCCGTGCTGGCCTTCGGCGAGGTGGCCGACCACCCGCACCTGGCCGCCCGCTCGACGATCGTCGCCCCGGGCGGCGTGCCGCAGGCCGCGCCCGCCCCGCGCTTCTCCCGTACCGGGACCGAGCTCCCGGCGCGGCCGGGCGAGCCCGAGGAGGTCGAGTCGGTGCTGGCCGACTGGGCCTGACCCTGAGACGACCGCACCCCCCGCCGCCCGGAGGCGGCGGGGGGTGCGGTGCGTTCGCGGTCTGCGATCAGACGGCCGGAGCCTCGTCGACCAGCAGGTTGCGGGTGCGGTTCGGGTCGACCGGGATACCGGGTCCCGCGGTCGTCGAGACCGTGATCTTCTTGATGTACCGGCCCTTGGCGGCCGACGGCTTGGCCCGCAGGATCTCGTCGAGCGCCGCGCCGTAGTTCTCGACGAGCTGCTCGACGCCGAAGGACGCCTTGCCGATGGCGAGGTGCAGGTTGGCCTGCTTGTCCACCCGGAAGCTGACCTTGCCGCCCTTGATGTCCGCGACCGCCTTGGCAACGTCCGGGGTCACCGTGCCGGTCTTCGGGTTCGGCATCAGGCCGCGCGGGCCCAGGATCCGGGCGATGCGCCCGACCTTGGCCATCTGGTCCGGGGTGGCGATGGCGGCGTCGAACTCCAGCCAGCCACCCTGGATGCGCTCGATCAGGTCCTCCGCGCCCACGACGTCGGCACCGGCGGCCTCGGCCTCGGCGGCCTTGTCGCCGGTGGCGAACACGATGACCCGGACGGTCTTACCGGTCCCGTGCGGCAGGTTCACGGTCCCGCGGACCATCTGGTCGGCCTTGCGCGGGTCGACACCCAGGCGCATGGCGACCTCGACGGTCGGGTCCATCTTGAAGAAGTTCGAGGTCTCCTTCGCCAGACCGGCGGCCTCGAGCGGGCTGTAGAGCCGCTCGCGGTCGATCAGCTCGGCCGCGGAGCGGTAGTTCTTGCTGCGCTTGGTCATTTCTGACGTCCCTCATACTCTGCGACCGCCTGGGCGGTCGCTGGTCAGGTCGTGGTACGAGCCGCGCTCGGCTCTCCCACGCGTTCGGCGAACGGCGCCTCAGGAGGCGACGTTGATGCCCATCGAACGGGCGGTGCCGGCGATGATCTTCGCCGCGTGGTCCAGGTCGTTGGCGTTCAGGTCGCGCATCTTGGCCTGCGCGATCTCCCGCACCTGATCCATGGTCACCGTGGCGACCTTGGTCTTGTGCGGCTCGCCGCTGCCCTTCTCGACACCGGCCGCCTTGAGCAGCAGCCTGGCCGCGGGCGGGGTCTTGAGCTCGAAGGTGAACGAGCGGTCCTCGTACACCGAGATCTCGACCGGGACCACATCGCCGCGCTGCGCCTCGGTGGCCGCGTTGTAGGCCTTGCAGAACTCCATGATGTTGACACCGTGCTGACCCAGCGCGGGGCCGACCGGCGGGGCGGGGGTGGCCGCGCCGGCCTTGATCTGGAGCTTGATGATCGCGGAGAGCTTCCGCTTCTTGGGGGGCATCTGGTTCCTCGTTATCGGTACGTGCGCGCCGCGGACCTGCCTGCCACGGCGAAGAACAGTGTCGGCTTCCGGTCAGATCTTGGAGACCTGGCTGAAGCCGAGCTCGACCGGCGTCTCGCGGCCGAAGATGGACACCAGCACCTTGAGCTTCTGCGCGTCGACGTTGACCTCGTTGATCGTCGCCGGCAGCGTCGCGAAGGGGCCGTCCATCACGGTGACCGACTCGCCGACCTCGAAGTCGACCTCGACGGTGCTCTTGCCCGGGGCCGCCGCGCCGGTGGTCTTCCCGGCTGCGCCCTGCTTGGGCTGCTCGGTCTTCGGGAGCAGGAACTTCACGACGTCGTCGATGCTCAGCGGCGACGGACGCGAGGTGGCACCCACGAAGCCGGTGACCCCGGGGGTGTTGCGCACGGCGCCCCACGACTGGTCGTTGAGCTCCATGCGGACCAGGATGTAGCCGGGCAGCACCTTGCGCTGGACCTGCTTGCGCTGGCCGTTCTTGATCTCGGTGACCTCTTCGGTCGGCACCTCGACCTGGAAGATGTAGTCCTCGACGTCCAGGGTCTGCACCCGGGTCTCGAGGTTCGTCTTCACCTTGTTCTCGTAGCCCGCGTAGGAGTGCACGACGTACCAGTCGCCGGGGGCGCGGCGCAGGGCCGCGCGCAGCTCCTCCGCGGGGTCGACCTCGGCCCCGGCCTCGCCGGACTCGTCGAGGGCCGCGGCGGCCTCCTCGACGTTCCCGGCGTCCCGGGCGCTGTCGCTGTCGTCGGTGAGGGAGGCGGACGCGGCGTCCTCGCCGTGTGCCGCCTCGACGTCCACGTCCCGCACCGACGCGTCCTCGGCGTCAACCGCCGCATCGCTGTCGGCCACGGCCTGGACTGCGGCCTCGTTTGCCTCGAGCTCGCTGTCGGTCAGCCGCTGGCTGCCGTCTGGGGAGGTCACGTACGTCTCGCTTCCTTAGTCTGCGTCGTGCTCGGTCGGCGGCGCGTCAGGTGCCGAACAGGAACAGCACGGCCTGCCCGAACACGTAGTCGAGCAACGCCACCAGCGCGACCATGAACGACACGAAGACCAGCACGACGGCCGTGTAGGTCACCAGTTCCTTACGGGTCGGCCAGATCACCTTGCGGAGCTCGGCCACCACCTCACGGAGGAACCGGACGACCCGGCTCGGCAGCGATCCCTTGGACGGGCGGGCCTCGCGGACCGGCGTCGCGCGGCCCTTCCCACCGTCGGCGGGCGTCGAGGCGGCTCGCCGCCCACGACGGTCGGCGGCGGTGCTCGGGCGCTCCCGCCCGGACCGTCCCGACTCGCGCTCCTCGCTCACGCCCTGTCCTCCGCTCGCATCGAGCACGTGCCGCTCGCTGCTCGTCCCACGCTCTCCGTACTTGTCCTCGTGCTTGTCACGATGGCAGGGGTGACAGGACTTGAACCTGCAACCTGCGGTTTTGGAGACCGCTGCTCTGCCAGTTGAGCTACACCCCTAGACCTGCTCCACGCCGTATCTGGCCGACGCGGAGCGGGCACACCTAACCAGCACGATGTACCCGGCTCGTCGAGTGTACGGCACCCCCGCACCGCGCCTGAAATCGCACGCCACCCGACCCCCAAACCCCCTGGCGGCGGCCCTCGTGCCGGTGCGGGAGGATGGGCCCATGGCCACCCCTCCGTCCACGACCGCACCGTCCAGCCGAGCACGGATCTCCGCCCGGATCGGCGGCATCGCCGAGTCCGCCACGCTGGCGGTCGACGCGAAGGCCAAGGCACTCAAGGCGGCCGGCCGGCCCGTGATCGGCTTCGGCGCCGGCGAGCCGGACTTCCCGACCCCGGACCCGATCGTCGCCGCCGCCCAGGCCGCCTGCGCCGACCCGAAGAACCACCGCTACTCCCCCGCCGCGGGCCTGCCCGAGCTCCGCGAGGCGATCGCCGCGAAGACCAAGCGCGACTCGGGCTACGACATCGCCGCGAACCAGGTGCTCGTCACCAACGGCGGCAAGCAGGCCGTCTACCAGGCGTTCGCCACACTGCTCGACCCGGGCGACGAGGTGCTGCTGCCCGCGCCGTACTGGACCACCTACCCGGAGGCCATCGCACTGGCCGGGGGCACTCCGGTGGTCGTGCAGACCGGCCCGGAGGCCGACTACATGCCGTCGGTCGAACAGCTCGACGCGGCTCGGACCGACCGCACGAAGGTCCTGCTGTGGTGCTCGCCGTCGAACCCGACCGGCGCCGTCGCGTCCCGTGAGCTCACCGAGGCCGTCGGCCACTGGGCCGTCGACAACGACATCTGGGTGATCACCGACGAGATCTACGAGCACCTGGTCTACGACGGCGCCGAGGCCGTCTCGATGCCGGTCGCGGTGCCCGACCTGGCCGACCGCTGCGTCGTGCTCAACGGGGTCGCGAAGACCTACGCGATGACCGGCTGGCGGGTGGGCTGGATGGCCGGCCCCACCGATGTCATCAAGGCCGCCACCAACCTGCAGTCGCACCTGAGCTCGAACGTCGCCAACGTGTCGCAGCGCGCCGCGCTGGAGGCCGTCTCCGGCCCGCTGGACGCGGTGGCCCGGATGCGCGAGGCGTTCGACCGGCGCCGGCGGCTCATGGTCGAGCTGCTCGCCGCGATCCCCGGCGTGCAGGTGCCGACCCCGCGCGGTGCCTTCTACGCCTACCCCTCGGTCCAGGAGCTGCTCGGCAAGGAGCTGCGGGGCTCCCGCCCGCAGAACAGCGTCGAGCTGGCCGCCGCGGTGCTCGAGCACGCCGAGGTAGCGGTCGTCCCGGGCGAGGCGTTCGGCACCCCGGGCTTCTTCCGGCTGTCCTACGCCCTGGGTGACGACGACCTGCGCACCGGCGTGAACCGGATGGCCGAGCTGCTGGCCGAGGCGAAGTAACACGACACCTGACACGCCCGGGGGGGGCGAGCGCGATCCGCGCTCGCCCCCCGGTGTCATGCGGTCACTTGTCGGTCTCGGCCAGAGCGGCCAGCGCCGAGGCCCGCCTGGCGTACTTCCAGTTCGCGAGGTCCTCGATGGTCTTGATGCCGAACGCCTGCAACTGCTCGTCGTGCTTCTCGGTGAGCCCTTCCATGGCCGACGGCGGAGCCTTGAGGATCTCCGAGGCCGTCTTGTCCTCCCATGCCTTGTCCACGAGCTTGCCGAATTTCACGCCGCGCTCCCTCCATAGCTGTGAGTGACGCAGGCAGCATCGACCCCTCGCGTAACAGGGGCAACTCGGACCAGCCGGACGAGACCGGCGGACAACCGCAGGGAACGGTCAGGCCGGCAGCGTGACCTCGGCGGACGCCCGGCCGAGGACGGTCTTGCCGTCGAACCGGGCAGTCAGGTCGATTCTCGCGATCCGAGCGCCGTCGGCGTCCGATTCGCGCACCTCGGCCACCTTCCCGGTGAGCTCGAGCAGGGCGCCCTCGTCGTCGTCGGGCACCACCACCGGCCGCGTGAAGCGCACGCCGTAGCTGCGTACCGCCGCCGGGTCTCCGGCCCATCGGGTGACCAGCCGACCGGCCAGCGCCATGGTCAGCATCCCGTGGGCGATGACGCCCGGCAGGCCCACCTCGGCCGCGGTGCGGTCGTTCCAGTGGATCGGGTTGAAGTCGCCGGACGCCCCGGCGTAGCGGACCAGATCGGCCCGGGTGACGCGCAGTTCCAGCGCGGGAAGCTCGTCGCCGACGACGACGCCGGCCAGGTCCACGGCGGTCACGCCGATGCCGCCTGGGTCACCAGCAGCGTCTTCGTCGTGAGCACCGGCTCGCCGGCGTTGTCGGCGACCTCACAGCGCAGGGTCAGCATGTGGCTGCCGGCGCGGGTGCGGAGATCGTCGACGTGGATCGTCGTGACGAGCTCGTCGCCGCCGTGGATCGGGCGGTGCAGGGTGATGCTCTGATCACCGTGCACCATCCGGCTGTAGTCCCACCCGAAGTCCGGATCACGCAGGAAGGCCTCGATCTGCGGCATCGTGAACGACACCGAGAAGGTGGGCGGCGCGACGAGATCCGGGTGCCCGGCGGCGCGGGCGGCGGCCAGGTCGTGGCAGACCGCAGAGTCGTCACCGATCGCGGTGGCGAACTCGCGGATCTTCTCCCGACCGACCTGGTACGGCTCCGTCGGCGGCAGCTGCCGGCCGACGTAGGACTCGTCGGGCACGCTCAGCGGGTCTCGCGGTGTTCCCGGTGCGTGTTGCAGTTCGGGCAGTACTTCTTGACCGCGAGCCGGTCGGGGTCGTTCCGACGGTTCTTCTTGGTGATGTAGTTGCGGTGCTTGCACTGCTCGCACGCCAGCGTGATCTTCGGCCGAACGTCGGTGGCCTTGGCCATCGCGGGTGCCTCCTGCTTACTTTCGTCTCTACGTCAGTCTGGTAGCGGTGGCCGGACTTGAACCGGCGACACAGCGATTATGAGCCGCTTGCTCTACCGACTGAGCTACACCGCTTCGCGAGGCTCGTCACTCGGAGCCTCGCAGAGCCCCTTTACGGAATCGAACCGTAGACCTTCTCCTTACCATGGAGACGCTCTGCCGACTGAGCTAAAGGGGCGGCATGGCCTTCCGGGTAGTCGCTCTGCGGCTTCCCGGCTGGCCTGGACGATGCTACACAACCCCGTACCCGGGTATGAAATCGGCTGGGGGGTGGCGACCCCCACACCGACCTGACCTGCACGGACGGTGCCTGAACCGTCCGTCGGGCGGCGGAGGCGGCGCCGGGGTCGCCCCGACACCGCCACCGGCGACCCGGACGGTCACCAACTGGACTTGCGGACCCCCGGCAGGCTGCCGTCGTGGGCGAGCTCGCGCAGCCGGATCCGGGACACCCCGAAGGCCCGGAAGTAGGCCCGTGGCCGGCCGTCGACGGAGTCGCGGTTGCGGATCCGGGTGGGACTCGCGTCGCGCGGCATCTTGCGCAGCTCCCGCTCGGCGGCCGCGCGGGCCGCCGGGTCGGTGGTCGGGCGGGCGATGATCTTCTTCAGCTCGGCGCGCCGCTCGGCGTACCTCGCGACGATGCGCCGGCGCTGCTCGTTGCGCGCGATCTTCGCCTTGGTGGCCATCAGACCTTCTCCCCGCGGGCCCGGATCCGGGCGACCGCAGCCTCGACGCCGATCTTGTCGACGGTCTTCAACCCCTTGGCGCTCAAGCGGAGCCGGACGGTCCGGTTCTCCGAGGGGAGCCAGAAGTGCTTCTCCTGCACGTTGGGGTCCCAGCGCCGGTTGGTCCGGCGGTGCGAGTGCGAGACGTTCTTGCCGAAGCCGGGCTCGCGCCCGGTCAGCTGGCAGCGGCGGGACATGACGCGATCACCCTCGTCCGGCGTTGGGGTAGGGCAGCAGGGCCATCTCGCGCGCGTTCTTGATCGCGGTGGCGACCCGGCGCTGCTGCTGGGGGGTCAGCCCCGTCACGCGCCGGGCGCGGATCTTGCCTCGGTCGGAGATGAACGTGCGCAGCAGTGTCGTGTCCTTCCAGTCGATCTCCTTGATCCGCTTGGCGTACAGCGGGTTGACCTTGCGCTTCAGCGGTCGACGCACCGGTCCCGGCATGGCTCAGCGCTCCTCTCTGAAGTCGACGTGCCGGCGGATCCGCCAGTCGTACTTCTTGAGCACGAGCCGGTCGGGATGGTTACGCCGGTTCTTACGGGTCACATATGTGGCACCGGTCCCGGCCGTCGAGCGCAGCTTGACGATCGGCCGGAGCTCGTTCCTGGCCATGCCCCACCCTCCTTACACATGAAATTCATTTTCATATAAGGTAACACGCGCTGTCGCCGTTCGTTCCCACCACCGACAGGAGGAAACCTCCGTGCCCGGAGAACCCGACCCGACCGGGCGCCGCACCGAGCTGCTCGTGCTGACCGGCCTCGCGCCGGACGTCGAGGAGGTCATCGGCCGGATCCGCGCCGTCGACCCGGGTGTGGTCGTCCTTCACCACGACCTGACCGACATCACCCGGGGCGTGGTCCACCGGCGGTTGCGCGACGCCGGTTCGGACACCACGACGGTGCTCGAGCTCGCCCACGGCTGCGCGTCGTGCACGCTGCGCGAGGACCTGCTGCCGACGCTGCGCGGGCTGGCCGAGACCGCCGAACGGGTCGTGCTGCACCTGGACCCCGCGCTGGAACCGGAACAGGTCTGCTGGGCACTGGGCAACGTCCTCGTCGAGGACACCAGGATCGTCGACGTCGTCGACCTGCGTGGTGTCATCACCACGGTGGACGCCGGGAGCTGGCTGGCCGACGCCACGGGCGACGAGACCCTCGGTGAGCGGGGCCTGGCCGAGCTCCCCGACGACGAGCGCACCGTCGCCCAGGTCGCTGTCGGCCAGGCCGAGTTCGCCGACCTCGTCGTCTACACCGGCGGCGCCGACGGCTGGGACCTCGCCCGCACCGACGCCGTCATGACCCGGCTCGCGCCCGCGGCGCTGCGACTGCGCCTCTCGGAGCTCGACGAGCGCGTGCTGCTCACCGGGCTCTCGGACGAGGCCCCCCGGGGACGCCCCGACGACCTGTACGGGCCGCTGCTGCGCGGGCGCCCACCCCTGGATTCGGACTGCGGGGTGCGGATGCTGGTCTTCGCCGAGCGCCGGCCGTTCCATCCCGAGCGGCTGTGCGAGGCGATGGACGTCCTGCTCGACGGGGTCGTGCGCAGCCGCGGCCGGATCTGGCTGGCCACCCGGCCCGACGCCGTGCTCTGGCTGGAGTCCGCCGGCGGCGGCCTGCAGATCGGGCACGTCGGCGAATGGCTGGCCGCGCAGGACCGCGACGCCTGGGACGCGGCGTCCCCGGAACGGCGCGCCATGGCCGCACTCGGCTGGGACCCACGCTTCGGTGACCGGGCCCAGGACCTCGTCGTGATCGCTCACGAGGGCGACCCGGACACGATCGAGGCGACGCTGCGGGAGGCGCTGCTGACCGACGCCGAGCTCGCCGCCGGGGAGGACGCCTGGCGGGTGCTGCCCGATCCGTTCGGCTGGTGGCACCCCGACCCGTGCGACGGCGACGACGGCGACACGAACGACGCCTCCGGTACGGCCGGTGGGCCCGTCCCGGCGGACCACACCCCCCGACGAGAGGACGACTGATGGCAGTCCCCAAGCGGCGCATGTCGCGTTCGAACACCCGTAGCCGGCGAGCGCAGTGGAAGGCCGCACCGCCCGACCTGGTCCCGGTCACCCTCGGGGGCCGGCGCCGGCTCGTGCCCCGCAAGCTGGTGAAGGCCTACCAGCGCGGCCTCATCCCGCTCGACTGAGCGGTTTCCCTGGTCGGCCGCCGCTTCGAGATCCGCGCCCTGTCCGGGGCGCTCGACCGGGCGGCGGCCGGCCGCACCGGTGCCGTGCTGCTGTCCGGCGAGGCGGGCGTCGGCACGTGCTGGACCCCGTCGGCCGACCGACACGCCGGCCATTAGCCCGAGCGGGTGCTTACGGGATGTGGAACGGCTCACTCCGGTTAGGTTCATCACGTACTACCGCGCGGTAACTATGCTCGGCCGCTCACCGGCCGGCGGGGAGGTACGGCGATGACGCCACCGACGCCACCGAAGGTCATGACGGCCCCCGCCCGGGTCGACCTCTCCGACATCGACGGGTTCTGGACCGCTCCGATCGCGGCCCGCGCCGCCGGCTTCGCGGCGCTGCGCGAGCAGGAGCCGATCCCGTTCTACGCCGAGCCCGACTTCGGCTACCTCCCGCCCGGCCCCGGCTACCACGCGCTGACCCGGCTCGACGACGTCGTGGAGGCCAGCCGCAACCCGCAGATCTTCCGGTCCGGCCAGGGCTCGACCTCGGTGGCCGACATGCCGGCCGAGTTCCTCGAGTTCTTCGGCTCGATGATCAACATGGACGACCCGCGGCACGCCCGGCTGCGCCGGATCGTCTCCCGGGGCTTCACCCCCCGGCGCCTCGCGGCGCTCACCGACGAGGTCGAACGGACCGCCCGCACGATCGTCGACGACGTGATCGACGACGGCGAGTGCGACGCGGTCACCGAGATCGCGGCGAGGCTCCCGCTCACGATCGTCTGCGACCTGATGGGCGTGCCCGAGAGCCAGTACCGCTTCGTGTTCGACCGCTCCAACGTCATCCTCGGCGCCGCCGACCCCGAGTACGTCCCGGACGCGGACAACATCGTCACGGCGCTGCTGCAGGCCGGCGGCGACCTGGCCCAGCTGATGCGCGAACTCGGCGAGTACCGCATCGCGAACCCGACCGACGACGTCACCTCTGCCCTGGTCAACGCGGAGATCGACGGTGAGCGGCTCACCCCCGACGAGCTCGCCAGCTTCTTCATCCTGCTCGTGGTCGCCGGCAACGAGACCACCCGCAACGCGATCAGCTGGGGGATCCAGCTGCTCACCGAGCACCCCGACCAGCGCGCGGCCTGGCTGGCGGACCTGGACGGCGTCACCCCCACGGCGATCGACGAGATCGTCCGCTGGGCCTCGCCCGTGATCTTCATGCGGCGCACGCTCGCGACCGACGCGGTGCTCGGTGGCAAACCGATGAGCGCCGGGGACAAGGTGCTGCTGTTCTACTGGGCGGCCAACCGGGACCCGCAGCACTTCACCGACCCGGACGGGCTGGACCTGCGGCGCTCCCCCAACCCGCACGTCGGGTTCGGCGGCGCCGGGCCGCACTTCTGCCTCGGTGCGCATCTGGCCCGCCGCGAGATGTCGGTGATGTTCCGCGAACTGCTGACCCGCATCCCGGACATCCACGCGACCGCCGAGCCGCAGCGGCTGCGGTCGATGTTCATCAACGGCATCAAGCACCTGCCGGTCGCCTTCACCCCCGGCGGCGCCCGGTGAGTCCGGAATCGACCACCGAAGAGATGGAGCGGACCGCGTTGACCCTGGACTACCCCGAGGTTCCCGCCGGCGCGATCCTGGCGGGCGCGGCCCACCGGTTCGGGGACCGGACCGCCCTGCACTACTACGGCCGCGAGCTGAGCTTCGCCCAGCTCCGCGACCGTGCGGGAGCGTTCGCGAACGCGCTGCGCGACGCGGGGGTCGGCCGCGGCGACATCGTGGCGATCCACCTGCCGAACTGCCCGCAGTACGCGATCGCCTACTACGGGATCCTGCTGGCCGGCGCGACGTTCTCCCCGACCAACCCGCTGCTGCCGCCGGCCGACCTGGCCGCCCAGCTCGCCGACGCGGGAGCGGTCGCCGCGGTCAGCTGGCTTCCCGCCGTGCCGGCGATCGCCGCGGTGCGCGACCGCACCGCGATCCGGCTGCTGCTGGTCACCGACCGGGAGCAGGCGCTGGACCCGGGCAGCCGGGTCGACCTCACGGGCGTTCCCGGCGCGGTCGACTTCGAGGCCTTCCACGCCGACGCACCGACCCGTGCCCCGGACGTCGACGTCGACGTCGCCGGCGACCTCGCGCACCTGGCCTACACCGGCGGCACGACCGGTCGGTCCAAGGGCGTCCAGCTGCCGCACCGCAACGTCGTGATCAACGCCCTGCAGTACGCGTGCTGGGGCAGCGGCTCCGTCCCGGTGCTCGACGCGGAGGGCGGGCTGGTTCTGGAGCAGACCGCACCGGCCGAGGAGTACCCGGTCCGGCTCGGCACCGGTGTCTCGATCAACCTCACCCCGTGGTTCCACGCGATGGGCACCATCGGCGCGCTCAACGTGCCCATGCTCACCGGCAGCACCACCGTGCTGCACGACCGGTTCGACCCCGGCGCGTACCTGGCCGACGCCGAGCGCTTCCGGGTCACCTCGATGGCGGGCGCGCCGCCGCTGTTCGCGGCGATGCTGCGGCATCCGGACTTCGCCACCCGCGACCTGTCGTCGGTGCGTGGGCTGACCTCCGGGGCCGCACCGCTGCCGGTCGAGATGATCCAGGCGCTGCACCGGCGGTTCGGCTCCGACGCCGTGATCGCCGAGGGCTACGGACTGACCGAGGTCACCATGGGCGCCACGATCGGGCCGGCGGCGCGGTCCGCGGTGCGCAAGGTCGGCACCGTCGGGCAGCCGGTGTACGACACCGAGATCCGCATCCTCGACGACGACGGTGCACAGCTCCCACCCGGCGAGCCCGGCGAGGTGTGCATCCGCGGCCCGCAGGTGATGACGGGCTACCGCAACCGCCCGGAGGAGACGGCCGCGACCCTCGTGGACGGCTGGCTGCACACCGGGGACATCGGCGTGCTCGACGACGAGGGCTACCTCAGCATCGTGGACCGCAAGAAGGACATGCTGATCTACAAGGGGTACAACGTGTACCCCCGCGAGCTGGAGGAGCTGCTCTTCGGGCAGCCCGGGGTGGTCGGCGCGGCGGTCGTCGGCAAGCAGGATCCCGAGGTCGGGGAGCTGCCCGTCGCGTTCGTGGTCGCCCCGGGTCTGGACGGGGACGGGGCGCAGAAGCTGATGGACGCGGTCAACGACCAGGTGACCCCGTACAAGCGGCTGCGGGAGATCCGGCTCGTCGACGAGATCCCGGTGTCGGCCGCCGGCAAGGTACTCAAGCGCGAGCTGCGCACGCGGCTGTCGGACTGACCCCAGGGCCCACGGCGGCGGCCGGACCGTCCGGGTGACGCGACGCTAACGCGTGGCGGGGGTGCGGCGATGTGTCTGGTGTACGGGCACCCGGCACGCGCGAACCGGACCGGACACCGGCCGCCACGGCGGCCACCACCCCCTGTTCCCCCGATGCTCCAGGTGGTCCGTCAATGCCGATGCCGCGTGTCCTGTCCTCCCCCGCCGCCACCTTCGAGGCGGCCGCCACGCTGCCCGCCTTCGGGCCCACCGTGGTCCTGCCCGCCGTGGTGGGGACGACCGCAACGGACGCCCTCGGCCGGCACCACGCCGCCGTGCCGCCGCGGACCCGCTGGGGAGCCGCGTTCGACGTCGTGGGCCGGGTGGGCACCCTCGTGACACTCGCCGCGCTGCTGGTGGTGGCCGGTGCCGTCGGGGGACTCGCCGACGGCTCGCCGGTCACCGGATCGGCGAGCAGCCTGCAGACCACCCTCCTGGACGAGGCCAGCCCCTGACCGCCGTGAGGCGGTGAGCCGGCAGCGGCGTCAGGCCGCCTCCGTCTGGGCCAGGGGTGTCTTCAGCACGTGATCGACCAGCCGCATCACGAGCTGGCCGCCACCGAGCCGGTACCCGAACTCCTCCCACGTGAGCAGCTCCCGGGAGAGCAGCTCCCCGACGGGGCCGGGATAGAGCCGGGTCACCCGGAAGGCCGCAGCGCGCAGCCGCATCTTCTCGTGGTGATCCATGGGAACGGGATTCATCTCGACTCACCTCCGCCGAGCGGTGCCGTGTGGCACGCGCTCTGCGCTGAGTCGCTACCCCTGGGACACGCTGGTGAATCACAGAGACGGCCTGCGGGCACCAATCTCACCCGATGAGTGACATTCCTCTCACCCGAAACGACGTGTCGTGCTCGAATAGCGACGTACGGCTCATCGGGCGAGGGCGGCCGAGCCGATGAGCTCGAGGGTCGCTTCCGGCGTCAACGGGTGGAACGGGCCGCCGCGGACGTCCCGGTACGCGCGCTCCAGCGGCGAGGTCCGGAAGAACGACGGCCCGCCGACGGCCTCCATCGCCAGGTCCACCACCGCCCGGGCCTCGAGCACGGCATGCCGTTTGGCCGCCGCCACCGCGGACAACGTGGCGGTGTCCGCCGGCGGGTCCTCACCGATCTCGTCGGTCGCGGCCCCGAGGGCCCAGCGGGCCACCCGCAGCCGCGCCTCCATCTCGCCCAGCTGACGCACTGCGGCCGGGCTCGGGGCAGCGCGTTTCGCGACGACACGGCGCGCCTCGTCGTAGGCACCGCTCGCGACACCCAGGTACACCGCAGCGCCGATGGGTGAGAAGTGGATGACGGCGACCAGCAACGGACCGGCCAGCACCCCGTAGGGCCGCCGGCCCATGATCCGCTCGGCGGGCACGAAGACGTCGTCGAAGATCACGTCGTTGCTGGCCGTGCCCCGCATCCCGAGGGTGTCCCAGGTCTCGACGAACGAGATGCCCGGCGAGGACAGCGGCACACCGGCGTGCAGCACCTCGGCGTCCGGCCCGGGCTCGCCGAGCACGGCCGAGGTGGAGATCACGGTGGCCACCGGGGCCTGGCTGCAGAACTTCTTCCGGCCCGAGAACCGGTAGCCGCCCTCGACCTCGACGGCGGTGGTGGTCGGCGAGACCCAGTCGGAGCCGCCACTGGTGGCCATGATCAGGCCCTCGGTCGCGATCCGCCGCAGTGCGGCCTCGGCGTCCGGTGCCCCCCGACGGTGCCGCCAGCACTGGACGAGGCTCAGGTAGAGATGCATCGCCGCGGCCAGCGCCGCCGATCCGGACCAGCGGGCCAGCTCGTGCTCGGCCGCCATCACCTGGCGCATCCCGGCGCCGAGACCGCCGAGCTCCGCTGGCACCGCCATCCGCAGGTAGCCGCATTCGGCCATCGCCCGGTACGCCTCGGCCACGAAGGTGGCCTCGCGGTCGTGGGCGTCCTCCATGGGGGCACACCGGCGCCCGACCTCGGTGGCGAGGGCAATGGCCTCGTTGTCCGTCATCCCTGAACGGGTGAGTGTTGTGGTCATGGCGTGATGGTTGCTGCGCCGATCGGTGGGCGATAGTTCCCGATCTGAACCGGCAGCGGGACCATCACCGGGTGTCTCGCTACGGGCAGTACTGTCCGATCACCCGGGCGCTCGAGGTTCTGGGCGACCGCTGGTCGTTGCTCATCATCCGGGACCTGCTGGTGGGGGCCCACCGCTTCAACGACCTCGCGCGCGGGCTGCCGCGACTCTCGCGGGGACTGCTGTCCAAACGGCTCGACCAGTTGCAGCGCGACGGCCTGGTCGAGCACCGCGACGGCGGTTACCACGCCACCGAGGCCGGGGAGCAGTTGCGCCCGCTGGTGTTCGGGCTGGCGGAGTGGGGGGCACGGTGGGCCTTCGGCGAGCCGCGGCCCGACGAGCTGGACCCCGCGGTGCTGATGTGGTGGATCCGCGGAGGCATCGACCCGGCGCCGTTCGAGCGGCGCCGGGTGGTCATCCACGTCCGGTTCCCGGAGCTGCGTCGCGGCCGGTACTGGCTCGTGGTCGAGCCGGCCGACGTGTCGCTGTGCTTCACCGACCCCGGTTACGACGTCGACATCACCGTCGAGACGCCGCTGCCGGTGCTCTACCAGGTGTGGGAGGCCCGGATCGAGTTCCTGCCCGCCCTCCGCGACGGCCTGATCCGGGTGACCGGGCCGCACGATCTGGTGCGGGCGCTCCCCCGGGCGCTGCAGCTCAGCCCGGTGGCTCCGTACGTGCGACGCGCGCGGGTCCCGGCCGCGCAGGGTGCGGCCGCGACAGGCGGCGCCGCACTAGCGTGATCGGCATGGCCACCACCGCGCCGGTCCGCACCAGGGACGTGCTCTGGACCGACATCTCCGACATCTACGCCGCCGTGCTCGCCCACCCGTTCATCGCCGGACTGACCGACGGCTCGCTCCCCCGGGAGTCGTTCCGGCACTACATCGTGCAGGACGCGCACTACCTGCGCGGTTACGCCCGGGCGCTCGCCGTGTGCGCGGCCAAGGCCCCGACCGAGCAGGACACCGTGATGTTCGCCCGACACGCGGCGGGCGCCGTCGCCGCGGAGCAGGACCTGCACGCCGCGCTGATGGGCGAGATGGGGAGCACCGCCGAGGCGGCGGCGAAGGAGCCGGTCGCACCGACCACCCGGGCGTACGTGAGCTACCTCATGGCGACCACTCAGAGCGGCTCGTTCGCCGAGGCCGTCGGCGCGGTGCTGCCCTGCTACTGGATCTACGCCCGGGTCGGCGAGGAGCTGCTCGCCCGCAGTTCGCCGGACCCGCTCTACGCCCGGTGGATCGCGATGTACGGCGGCGACGACTTCCAGACCGTCGTCGACGAGGTGCTGGCGCTGACCGACCGGATCGGTGCCGAGCTCTCACCGCGCGAGCTGGAGCGGATGCGCGAGCACTTCGTGACGACCTCGCGCTACGAGTGGATGTTCTGGGACGCCGGCTACCGCCAGGAGACCTGGCCCGTCTGACGTCCCCGGCCCGCTGATCAAGGGCGGACGGGGGCTTGTCGATCTTGAAAAGCCCCCGTTCGCCCTTGATCAGCGGCTGGGCGGTCGGGGTCTCAGCGCTGGTCGAGACGGTCCGGGATGAGCAGGTGCAGCACGAAGCCGACGATCCCGACGATGATCGCGCCCCAGAAGGCCGACCAGAACCCGTCGACGGTGAACGGCAGGCCCAGGCTGTTGGACAGCCAGCCGACCAGCATGAACAGCAGTGCGTTCACCACGAGGCCGACCAGGCCCAGGGTGAGCACGTAGAGCGGGCAGCCGACCACCTTGATGAGCGGCTTGAGCACCGCGTTCACCAGACCGAAGATGATCGCGACGACGATCAGGGTGCCGATCCGGCCCTCGGTGGTGCCGCCGCCGACCTCGATGCCCTCGACCAGCGCGGTGGCCACCCACAGTGCGACGGCGACGACCGCGACGCGGATCGTGAGGGCGAGTGCGTTCGACATCAGTCCACCAGCGCCTGGTGGACGAGCGTCCGCAGCTGCGAGCGGACCGGGTAGGTACTCGAGGGCATCAGCTGGGTGAAGAACATGGCGGTGATCTCCTCGGCCGGGTCGATGAAGAACGCGGTACTGGCCAGCCCGCCCCAGGCGAACTCACCCGTGCTGGTCAGCGCCTTGCCCGCCAGCGGATCGACGACCACGGAGAAACCCAGCCCGAACCCGACTCCCGCGAACGACGACTCCGCGAAGATCGGCCGCCCGAACTCCTGCAGGTCGGCGCCCCCGGGCAGGTGGTTGCGCGTCATGTAGCGGACGGTCCGCGGGCCGAGCAGCCGCTCCCCGTCGAGCTCGCCGCCACCGGCCAGCATCTGGGTGAAGCGGTGGTAGTCGTGCGCGGTGGACACCAGCCCACCGCCACCGGACAGCATCGACGGCGGCCGGGTGATCGCCTCGGCCAGCGACGTGTTGCGCACCAGCCCCCCGCCCGGCCTCGGCACGTACAACGCCGCCAGCCGGTCGCGATCGCCCTCGGCCACGGAGAACGCCGTCTCCGTCATCCCGAGCGGCGTGAAGATCTCCTGGGCGAAGAACTCGTCGAGCGACTTCCCGGAGGCCACCTCGACGACGCGGCCCAGCACGTCCGTCGCCACCGAGTAGTTCCACTCCGTGCCGGGCTGGAACAGCAGCGGCAGCGTCGCCCATGCGTCGCAGGTCGCGGCCAGATCCATCCCCCGCGGCCCGCCGAACTCGAATCCCTTGAGCCGGTACATCTCGTCCACCGGGTGGGCGTGGTGGAAACCGTAGGTAAGGCCGGCGGTGTGGGTGAGCAGGTGCCACACGCGGACCGGCTCGGTCGCCGGGACCGTGGCCGGGTTGAGCGCCGATCCGGCCTTGTAGACCCGCAGGTCGGCGAAGGAGGGGATGTAGCGCGACACCGGGTCGGTCAGCTCCAGCGCGCCCCGCTCGTAGAGCATCAACGCGGCCACCGACGTGATCGGCTTCGTCATCGAGTAGATGCGCCACAGCGTGTCGGCCTCGACGGACAGGCCGGCCTCGAGGTCGCGGCTGCCGTAGTGGCTCAGGTGTGCGACCCGGCCGCGCCGGGCCACGGCGATCGTCCATCCGGCCAACCGGCCGTCGTCGACGTATCGCCGGAAGTGTGTGTCGACCCGCTTCAACCGGTCGGCGTCGAAGCCGACCTCCGCCGCATCCGCTTCCACCTTGAGCTCGGTCACACGGCGACCCTACCCGGGGGATCACGCCGGACGGCCCGCGTCAGTGCGCCCCGCCCAGGTTCAGCAGCACCACCCCGGCGATCACGAGCAACACCCCGGCGATCTTGGCCGGGTTCAGCGACTCACCCAGGAACACCACCCCGACCAGCACGATCAGCGCTGTGCCGATCGCCGACCAGAGCGCGTAGGCCGTCCCGACCTCGAAGCCCTTCAGCGCCTGTCCGAGCAGGACGAACGCGGCGCCGTAACCGAGAACCACCCCGATCGACGGCAGCAGCCGGGTGAACCCCGCCGACAGCTTCAGGCTCGTCGTGCCGACGACCTCCATGATGATCGCACCGATCAGCCACAGCCACGCCACGGCGCCCCCCTCCGTCGATGCCGGATCCGGCGCCCCCGTTCAGCGCGGCCCGGCGAGCACCGCCGGCCCGGGCCTGCGACAGGCCATCAGCGCCGGCTCGACGCCGAGCCGATCGTCGCCGAGGGGCCGGCCGCGCTCCTGGAGGGCCCGGGCAGCCACCATGACATCGATCACTCCCCGCCCCCTCTCTCCGGCTCAGCGGCCGCCGCCGAGCGCCGCGCGGTAGTGGGCGAGGTGCGCGCGGGTCTCGGCTGCGGCGAACACGCGGGCGAACTCCTCGACGCTGCGGTCGGCACCGTCGGTCAGCGTGGTGTTCTGCCAGACCTCGAAGAGCCGCTTCTGCGCGGCGACCACCGTCGGGGTGTGCCCCGTGACCCGGTCCAGCATCGTGTGCACGGCCGGGTCCAGCCCGGCCGGCATCACGATCTCGTTGCACAGCCCGGACTCCGTCAACCGCTGCACCGGGAAGTTCTCCCCGGTCAGGATCATTTCCTTGGCCAGGCTGAGCCCGACGTACTGCTGCAGCAGCGCCGCGTCGACCACCGACGGGATGCCGACCTTGATCTCGGGCAGACCGAAGACGGCACGGGTGGTCACGACGCGCAGGTCGCAGGCCAGCGCGAGCTCGAACGCGGCGCCCAGGCAGTAGCCGTCGACGGCACAGATCGTGGCCACCGGCGCGGTCCGCACCCGGCGCAGCAGGTCCCGCAGTTGCGCGATGAAAGCCCGCGCGCCGTCGACGTCGAAGGACAGGAACTCATCGACGTTCATCCCCGTGGAGAAGGCCCGCTCCCCCACCCCGGCGAACACGACGGCCCGGACGTCGGGAGCGAGATCCATCGCCGAGTGCAACGCGGCGATGTCGTCGAGGGTGAGCGCGTTCAGCGTCTCCGGACGGTCCAGCGTCACCAGCAGGGTGCTCCCCCGCTGCTGGACCACGACCCCGCTCATGCTCGCGCTCCTCGCCGGGCACCCCGTGGCGCCCACCCGGCTTGCCTCGTGAAACCGGCTGCCCGGCACCCGGGCGCCATCCGGCGTGCCCAGCATGCACCACCATGGACCGGCCAGGAGGGATCGGCCCGGATCCCGGCGCTCTCGACGCCGCCGGGACCGCGGTGGCACAGGTACCCGCCGACCGGCGGGGCAACCC
>NZ_JAAXKZ010000105.1 GCF_012911875.1 Pseudonocardia bannensis
AGGTCTCGTGGGCTCGGGGGCCGGGGCGGGGGTCGGGCGGACCAGGTTGGCTGCGCGGGTCGCCCGCTCGCGCGCGACGGCGGTGTCCGGGCCCGCCGCCACGGCCACGCCCATCCGCCGGCGCACGAAGCTCTCCGGCTTGCCGAACAGCCGCAGGTCGGTCTCGGGGACGGCCAGCGCCTCGGCGACGCCGTCGAACGCGATGCCGGGGGCGTCGACCCCGCCGTAGATCACCGCGGAGGCACCCGGGGAGCGCAATGTGACGTCCACCGGCAGGCCCAGCACCGCCCGGGCGTGCAGCTCGAACTCCGAGAGCCGCTGGGTGGCCAGGGTGACCAGGCCGGTGTCGTGCGGGCGGGGGGAGACCTCGGAGAAGTAGACGTCGTCGCCGCGGACGAACAACTCCACCCCGAAGACGCCGCGCCCGCCCAGCGCGGTGGTCACCCGCTCGGCGATGTCCCGGGCGGCCGCCGCGGCCGCGTCGCTCATCGGCTGCGGCTGCCAGGACTCGACGTAGTCGCCGGCGCGTTGCAGGTGCCCGATGGGGGCGCAGAAGTACGTCCCGGTCCCGCCGTCACCGTCGGCCGCGCGCACCGTGAGCTGGGTGATCTCGTAGTCGAAGTCGACGAAGCCCTCGACGATGACCCGGGCGCCCTGCACCCGGCCGCCGGCCATCGCGTATTCCCACGCTTCCGGGAGGTCGGCCGCGCTGCGGACCACGGACTGCCCCTTGCCCGACGACGACATCACGGGCTTGATGACGCACGGGTAGCCGATCCCCCCGCTGCCGTCCTCGATCGCCGCCCGGACCTCGTCGAGGGTGTCGGCGAAGACATAGGGCGAGGTGGGCAGGCTGAGTTCCTCGGCGGCGAGCCGGCGGATGCCCTCGCGATCCATGGTGAGCTGGGTGGCCCGCGCGGTGGGGATCACGGTCGCGGTTCCCGCCGCCTCGACCGCGGCCAGGGCGTCGGTGGCGATCGCCTCGATCTCCGGGATGACGAGGTGCGGCCGCTCCCGCTCGATCAGCTCGGACAGCGCCGCGGCGTCGGTCATGTCGACGGCGTGCCAGCGGTGCGCGACCTGGTGCCCGGGCGCCCCCGGGTAGCGGTCGACCGCGATCACCTCGACGCCGAGCCGCTGGAAGGCGATGATCACCTCTTTGCCCAGCTCCCCGGAGCCGAGCAGCATGACCCGGGTTGCGCCCGGGCTGTTCGGGGTGCCGATGCGGATGTCCTGGTCGTCGGGGGCGTGGCTGCCTGCCGTCATATCGATCACGATAGGACGGCACGGCGTGGTGCCGTACCCCGGCCCATACCGTGGATATCACGGTAGATTCGCGCGATGGCCGTGGAATCACTGGACGATACGGACTGGCAGTTGCTGGAAGCACTGCAGCGCGACGGCCGGGCCAGCTATGCAGACCTCGGTCGCAGCGTCGCGCTCTCGCCCAGCGCGGTCACCGAGCGGGTGCGCAGGCTGGAGGAGCTCGGGGTCATCACCGGTTACACCGCGGAGATCGACGCGGAGAAGCTCGGCCTGGCGATCACGGCCGTGGTCCGGCTGCGCCGCCCCAGCGGGAACGACAAGCCCTTCCGCGACCTGCTGGCCACCACCCCGGAGGTCACCGAGGCCCACCACGTCACCGGCGACGACTGCTTCGTGCTGACCCTGCGCGCGCGGTCGATGCGCCACCTCGAGGAGATCACCGGGCGCATCGGCGGACTGGGAGCGGTGACCACGAGCGTGGTCTACTCCAGCCCGCTGCCGCGGCGCTCGGTGGTCGGCGCCGCGATCGGCGCCAGCGCGGCCGCGGCCAGCGCGTCCCGGCGCCGGTCGTCCTGACCGGCGCCGGGCGCGGACGGTCCGCTCACCTGGTGAGCGCGTGCAGCAGCGTCCCGGGCCCGACCGCCCGCGCGCCGGCGGCCCGCACCCGCTCGCGCAGGCCGCGGTCCGCGGTCACCACCACGACGTCGTCGCCCTGTTCGGCCAGCTGCCGGGCCAGCTCGGCGATGGTGTGATCACCGTCGGCCGGCGCCCGCACGATCTCCAGGCGCGGGTCGGTGATGTCCGGTTCGGCGCGGCGCGCCGCGCCCTCCAGGACGAGCGGCACGTGCAGGTCGTCGGGCGGCACGCCGACCGCATCGGCCAGCGCCTCCGGGTCGGTGCGCAACGTCGCGTCGATCTGCTCGGCGAGCCGGCGCGCCGCCCCGGCCCGGTCGCGCCACCAGCCGTCCGGCCGGGAACCGACCACGTTGGCCGCGTCCACCACCACGTGCGACACCGTCGCCTCCAGTGCTCTGAGCGGAGATCGTCGCCGGAACAGCCTCATCCGCTCACGGGGCTGTCAGGCGATATGGGGGACGAGGTCGCGGGGGAGCTTCGACGCGGCCGTGCGGTCGAGCAACCAGCGGGTCCGGCGCTTGCCGCGGGCCCCGGCCACCGGGATGGCGACCTCGCCGGCCCCGCTCAGCGCCATCGACACCGCCGCGGCCTTCTCCTCGCCGGTGGCCATGATCCACACCTCGGCGGCGGAGCGGATGGTCGGCAGCGTCATCGTGACGCGGGTGGGCGGCGGCTTGGGGCAGTTGTAGACGGCCACCACGGTGCGTTCGGTCTCGTAGACCGCGGGGGAGTGGGGGAAGATCGACGCCGTATGCCCTTCGGCACCCATCCCCAGCAGCATCACGTCGAACGTGGGCACAGGGCCGTGGTCCTCCGGGGCCGCCTTGCGGGCCAGCAGGTCGGCGTACTCCTGGGCCGCGGCCTCGGCGCCGCCCGGGCCGGTGCCGGTGTCCGCGCCCATCGGGTGGACCAACTCCGGGTTGACCGGCACGTGGTCGAGCAGCGCCTGCCGGGCCTGGGTCTCGTTGCGCTCCGGGTCGCCGGGGGGCAGGAAGCGCTCGTCGCCCCAGTAGAACTCCACGCGTGCCCAGTCGACGGCGTCCCTGGCCGGGGTGCGACGCAGCTCCTCGAGCACGGCGATACCGATCCTGCCGCCGGTCAGCACCAGCTTGGGGGTCGTGCCCGCGGCCTGCAGATCGACGAGCTTGGTCACCAGCCGGGCTGCGACCGCGGCCGCCAGGACATCGGAGGACGAGTGGACGACGATGTCCGGTTGGGCTGCCATGTGGGTCATCACACCTCTACCTTGACGGGGGTCCGGCCCCGGGCGATGTCGGCGACGCCGGTCAGCGCCGCACCGTAGATCTCGTCTGGATCCAACCGGCGCAGCTCCTCGGCCAGGCAGTCGGGTACCCCGCGCCGGGACAGCGCGATCAGCCGGTCGGGCTGTCCGGGTTGCCGCAGCGTGCCGGTCCGGCCGTCAGGGCGGATCAGCTCGATGGGACCGGACGGCCGGTTGAGCCGCACCGACGACATGCCCGCTCCGCTGCTGGACGGGGAGCGCTTGACCTTGACGCCGAGCCGGTTGGACAACCAGCCGGCCAGCAGATCGGTGGACGGCGACACGGCCTCTCCCGCGACGACGGCGCTGGTGACGGCCTCGTACGGCGGGTGGTCGAGCGCGGCGGCGAGCAGCGCCCGCCAGTGGGTGAGCCGGGTCCAGGTGAGGTCGGTGTCGCCCGCGACATGGTGGGCGCGGCGCTGCTCGAACGCCCGGATCGGGTTCTTCGCCGACAGCGCATCGGTGATCCGGCGCTGGGCGAGCCGACCGATCGCGTCCCCCGACGGCACCGCCGGGGCCTCCCCGGGCCACCATGCGACGACGGGCGCGTCGGGCAGCAGCAGCGGCGCGACCATGCCGGCACCGGGCTCGTCGGCGGCCAGCGGGCCGTAGCCGCGCAGCACGATGACCTCGCTCGCCCCGGCGTCACCGCCGACACGGATCTGGGCGTCGAGCCGTGCGGCGGCCCGGCGCTGCCCGCGCGCCAGGACGATCACCCGGCACGGGTGCTCGCGGCTGGCGGAGTTCGCCGCCGCGATCGCGCTCTCGATGTCGGCGCCGTCATCGGTCACGACCACGAGGGTGAGCACCCGGCCGAGGGCGAGGACCCCCCCGGTCTCGCGCAGCTCGACGAGCTTCCTGTTGACCGCCGAGGTGGTGCTCGACGGCAGATCGACGATCATGCTCGGCTCCGGTTCCGAATCGAGTGCCGCGGGTTCACGGCCGCCGCCAGGCGCGCCCGGTCCGGGCCAGCATCTGCTGCGCCGACTCCGGGCCCCAGCTGCCGGCCGGGTACGGGTCGGGGCCCTTCTCCTGGGCCGCCCAGTGCTCGATGACCGGGTCCAGGATCTCCCAGGACCGCTCGACCTCCTCGTTGACCGGGAACAGCGACGGCTCACCGAGCAGCACGTCGAGGATCAGCCGTTCGTAGGCCTCCGGGGACGCCTCGGTGAACGCGGTGCCGTAGCCGAAGTCCATCGTGACGTCGCGGACCTCCATCTGGCTGCCCGGCACCTTGGACCCGAACCGCATGGTCACGCCCTCGTCGGGCTGGACGCGGATGACGAACGCGTTCTGCCCGAGCTCCTCGGTCATCGTCGCGTCGAACGGAAGGTGCGGCGCCCGCTTGAACACCACCGCGATCTCGGTGACCCGGCGGCCCAGCCGCTTGCCGGTGCGCAGGTAGAACGGGACGCCCGCCCACCGCCGGCTGTTCACCTCGCAGGTGATCGCGGCGAACGTCTCGGTGTGGGAGTTCGGGTCGAAGCCCTCTTCCTCCTTCAGGCCGCGGACGAGCTCGCCGCCCTGCCAGCCACCGGTGTACTGCCCCCGCGCGGTGGTCTCGTCGAGCGGGCCGACCAGCCGGGTCGCGTTCAGCACCTTGATCTTCTCGGCTCGCAACTCGTCGGAGGAGAACGACGTGGGCTCCTCCATCGCCGTGAACGCGAGCAGCTGAAGCAGGTGGTTCTGGATGACGTCCCGGGCCGCGCCGATGCCGTCGTAGTAGCCGGCGCGTCCGCCGAGGCCGATGTCCTCGGCCATCGTGATCTGCACGTGGTCGACGTAGTGGCTGTTCCAGATCGGCTCGAACAGCTGGTTGGCGAAGCGCAGCGCCAGGATGTTCTGGACCGTCTCCTTGCCGAGGTAGTGGTCGATGCGGAACACCGAGTCCTCGGGGAAGACCTCGTCGACGATCTCGTTCAGCTCGCGGGCCGACTGCAGGTCGTGACCGAACGGCTTCTCGATGACGACCCGGCGCCACTGCTCGACGTCCTGGGCCGACAGCCCGGACCGGGCCAGTTGCTTGCACACCACCGGGAACGCCGACGGCGGGATGGACAGGTAGAACGCGTGGTTGCCGCTGGTGCCGCGGATCCTGTCGAGGTCGGCGACGGTCTGCTCGAGGCGGTCGAACGCGTCGTCGTCGTCGAAGCTGCCCTGCACGAACCGGAAGCCCTCGGCGAGCCGGTCCCAGACCTCCTGGCGGAACGGGGTGCGGGCGTACTGCTTGACGGCCTCGTAGACGACCTGGCCGAAGTCCTCCTGCCCCCACTCCCGGCGGGCGAAGCCGGTGAGCGCGAAGCCCGGTGGCAGCAGGCCCCGGTTCGCCAGGTCGTAGATGGCGGGCATGAGCTTCTTGCGGGAGAGGTCGCCGGTCACCCCGAAGATCACCAGGCCGCACGGTCCTGCGATGCGCGGCAGCCGTTTGTCCCGCGGGTCGCGCAGCGGATTCGTCCAGTCCCGCTCGGACGCGCCCGTGCTCGCGGACGCTCGCGTCACTCCGGCGTTCACTCCGGATCCCATCTCAGTCCTCGTCCCGTCGCTCGTCACAGTTCCTGGATGGCCTTGGCCACCGTGACCAGCCCGGCCACCCGGTCCCGCAGGTGCAGTCGCAGTACCGGCCGGCCGCCCCCGGCGAGCGCGGCGGCCTCCGCCCGGGCCTGCGCACGCTGGACCGCCGCCAGCCCGTACGGCCGGCCGGGCACCGGAACATCCTCCTCGGCGTCCCCGGTGAGCAGGCAGAACACCCCGCCGGTCGGCGCGTCCGGATCCCGGCGGCCGTCCGGGCGCCACCGCGGGGCCCAGCCGAACCTCGTCGTGAGCCCGGTCCGGCGGGCCAGTTCGCCGCGCAGCACCGCTGCCGACGCGTCCTCGATGCGGTCGAGCCAGGCCGCGACGACGAGATGACCGCCGGTCCCGGCGAGATCGACCAGGGCACGCAGGGCCTCGGTGACGGTCCCCGTGCCGGCGGGCAGCCACGGCCCGGCGTGCACCGCGACCGTGCCGTCGACGAACGCCGGTTCGGCGTCGCCCGCGGGGTCGCCGGCCGGTGCGGGCGCGGGCCCGGTCCCGGCGGCGAACGGGTCGACGTCGAGCAGTCGTCCGGCCGCCGCGACCGCGCACTGCCAGAGCACGAACTGCGCACCGATCGGCCCGGCCGTGGTGAGACCGGCCGGATCGGCGGAGCCGAGCGCGGTGGGGCCCCCCAGCGCGACGGTGGTGCCGGCGTCGGACCAGCCGGGCGCGTCCGGCCCCTCGACGAGCAGGGGCAGTGGTCCCTGCCCGGCGAACGACCCGGTGATCAGTTGCTCGACCCATTCCGCGAGCCCGTCGGGTCCGCGGGTGGCATCGACGGCAAGCGGGCCGGTGCTCGCCGCGAGCGCGGCGGCGAGGCGCAGCGCCGGGTTCACCGGGTCGTCGCGGCCCAGTTCCTCCGTGGCGGCGGCGGCGTCGGCGAGGACCCGGGCGACGTCGGCCCCGGCCAGCCCCGCGGGGACCAGGCCGAACGGGCCCAGCGCGGAGAACCGGTCGGGGACGTCGCGGTCGGCGGTGATGACGGTCGCACCCGCGCTGCGGGCGCGTTCGTCGAGCACCGACCCGGGTTCGGTGATCACCACGGTGCGCTGCGCCGGATCGACCCCCTCGGCGGCGAGCGCGTCGCCCAGCACCCGGGCCACGGAGCCGACCATGGCGCCGGCCGAGCCGTCGGGCGCTCCGGCCGGGGTGTCCCCGGCGCGGTCCGCGACGACCAGCACGGTCGCCGTCAGGTCCCCGGCCAGCGCGTCACCGACCTGCCCCGGATCGGCGGTGTCCAGGACGGTGAGCGCGACACCCGCGTCCCGGGCGATCGCCTCGGCGCCGGCCGTCACCCCGGGCGTGCCGACCAGCACCACCCGGGTCGCCCCGGCCACCCGGAAGCTCTCCTGCAGCGCGCTGATCTGCCCGAGCAGCGGGCGCGACGCGCGTGGCAAGTCGACCCAGCCCAGCCCGTCCGCCGCCGTACTGCCCTGGCCCCACGGGCTCGGGTCGCCCTCGGCGATCCGGGACGCCACGGAGTCGGCCGTCAGCTCACCGGCGAGTCGCTCCACCTCCTCGGAGAGCGACCCGCCGGTGAGGTCGACGGACGGCTGGTTCACAGGTGGATCACCGGTCCGGTCGCGCGGCGGGTGTCACTTCGCCTGGTCGAGCTTGGCCCGGACGGTCTCGCCCAGCTCGTCCCAGGACTTCTCGAACTTCTGCACGCCCTCGTTCTCCAGGGTGAGGAAGACGTCGGTGACGTCGATGCCGACCCGCTCGAGGGCGTCGAACACAGCCTGTGCCTCCGCGGCCCGGCCGGTGACCCGGTCGCCGTGCACCTCGCCGTGGTCGGCGAAGGCCTTCAGCGTGGCCTCCGGCATCGTGTTCACGGTGCCGGCGACGACCAGTTCGGTGACGTAGAGGGTGTCCGGGTAGTCCGGGTTCTTCACCCCGGTCGAGGCCCACAGCGGCCGCTGCACCCGGGCGCCCCGGGCGGCCAGTGCCTCCCAGCGCTGCCCGGAGAACATCTCCTCATACGCCGCGTAGGCGAGCCGCGAGTTCGCGATCGCGGCCTTCCCGCGCATCTCGAGGGCCTCCGGCGTGCCGATCGCCTCGAGCCGCTTGTCGATCTCGGTGTCCACCCGGGACACGAAGAACGACGCGACCGACTCGATCGACGCGAGCTGGTGTCCGTTGGCGGCGGCCTGCTCCAGACCGGCGAGGTAGGCGTCCATCACCTTGCGGTAGCGCTCGACCGAGAAGATGAGGGTGACGTTGACGCTGACGCCCTCGGCGAGGGCGCGGGTGATCGCGGGGACCCCCGCCTCGGTGGCCGGGATCTTGACCAGCAGGTTCGGCCGGTCGACCGCCTTCCACAGGTCCAGCGCCTGGGCGACGGTCTCCTCGGTGTTGTGCGCCAGGCCCGGGTCGACCTCCAGCGAGACCCGGCCGTCCAGGCCGTTCGTGGTCTCCCAGGTGCCGGAGAAGACGTCGCAGGCCTGCTGCACGTCGGCCACGGTGATCTCGCGGACCGCGTCCTCCACCGAGGCCCCGCGGGCGGCGAGCTCACGGATCTGCTCGTCGTAGGCGTCTCCCTCGGCCAGTGCGGAGGCGAAGATCGTCGGGTTGGTGGTGACACCGACGACGTACCAGTCGCGGATCAGCTCCAGCAGGTTCCCGCTGCGCAGCCGCTCCCGGGACAGGTCGTCGAGCCAGATGGACACACCCGCTGCGGCCAGGGCGGCGAGCCTTTCGTTGGTGCTCATTACCGAGCTCCTCCAGATGAGGTGTCAGGCGGCGGCGATGCTGCGGCGGGCAGCGTCGACGACCGCCTCGGTGGTGAAGCCGAACTCCCGGAACAGGGTCTTGTGGTCGGCGCTGGCGCCGAAGTGGTCGATGCCGACGATCTCGCCGGCGTCACCGACGAGCCGGTACCACGGCTGCGGGATGCCGGCCTCGACCACGACCCGGGCGCGCACCGCCGAGGGCAGCACGGACTCGCGGTAGGCCTCGTCCTGGGCGTCGAACCATTCGACACACGGCATCGACACGACCCGGGTGGGGATGCCGTCGGCCTCCAGGACCTCCCGGGCGGACACCGCGAGCTGCAATTCCGAGCCGGTGCCGACGATGACCACCTGCGGCTCGCCGCCGGACGCCTCGTTGGATGCGGGGGCCAGCACGTAGCCGCCGCGGGCGACGCCCTCGGTGGAGGTGCCCTCGAGCGTGGGCAGGTTCTGCCGGGTCAACGCAAGCCCGACCGGGCCGTGCTGCTCGAGGACGGCCTTCCAGGCCGCCGCGGTCTCGTTGGCGTCACCGGGCCGGACGATCGACAGCCCCGGGATCGCGCGCAGCGCGGCCAGGTGCTCGATCGGCTGGTGGGTCGGACCGTCCTCGCCCAGGCCGATCGAGTCGTGCGTCCAGACGTAGGTGACGGCGGTCTGCATGATCGCCGCCAGCCGCACCGCGGGGCGCATGTAGTCGCTGAAGACGAGGAAGGTGCCGCCGTAGGGCCGGGTCGGGCCGTGCAGCGCGATGCCGTTGAGGGCTGCGCCCATCGCGTGCTCGCGGACCCCGAAGTGCAGCGTGCGGCCGTAGGGGTGGGCGTTCCACATCGAGGTGGCGATCGACTCCGGGCCGAAGGAGTCGGCCCCTTCCATCGTGGTGTTGTTGCTCTCGGCCAGGTCGGCCGAACCGCCCCACAGCTCGGGCAGGACCGGGGCCAGTGCCTTGAGCACCTCGCCGGAGGCCTTGCGGGTGGCCAGCTCCTTGCCCACCTCCCACCGCGGGAGGGCCTCGTCCCAGCCCTGCGGCAGCTTGCGGGCCAGCAGCCGGTCGAACAGCTCCTTGCGCTCGGACTCGCGGGCGGCCCACTCGTCGAAGCGCTGCTGCCACTCGCTGTGCATCTGCGCACCGCGCTCGCGGATCTTGCGGGCGTGGGCGAGGACCTCCGGCTCGACCTGGAAGCTCTGCTCCGGGTCGAAGCCCAGGATCTTCTTGACCTCGGCCACCTCGTCGTCGCCCAGCGCGGCACCGTGTGCCTTGCCGGTGTTCATCTTCGTCGGCGCGGGGAACCCGATGATCGTGCGCAGCTGGATGAACGACGGCCGGGAGGTCTCGGCCTTGGCCGCCTCCAGGGCGTCGAGGATGCCGGTGACGTTCTCGCCGCCCTCGACGACCTGAACGTGCCAGCCGTAGGCCTCGTAGCGCTTCGCGGTGTCCTCGGACAGCGCGATCGTCGTGTCGTCCTCGATGGAGATCTTGTTGTCGTCGTAGATGACCGTGAGGTTGCCCAGCTGCTGGGTGCCGGCCAGCGACGACGCCTCGGAGGTGACGCCCTCCTGGATGTCGCCGTCGGAGGCGATCACGTAGATCTGGTGGTCGAACGGGCTCTCACCCAGCGGGGCGTCCGGGTCGAACAGCCCGCGCTCGCGACGGGCGGCCATCGCCATGCCCACCGCGGACGCCAGCCCCTGGCCCAGCGGGCCCGTGGTCATCTCGACACCGCGGGTGTGCCCGTGCTCCGGGTGCCCCGGCGTCTTCGACCCCCAGGTGCGCAGCGCCTTCAGGTCGTCGAGCTCCAGGCCGTAGCCGGAGAGGAACAGCTGGATGTAGAGGGTCAGGCTGGAGTGCCCGGCGGACAGCACGAAGCGGTCGCGGCCGACCCAGTCCGGGTCGTTGGGGTCGTGTCGCATGACCCGCTGGAACAGCGCGTAGGCCAACGGGGCCAGGCTCATCGCGGTGCCGGGGTGGCCGTTGCCGACCTTCTGCACCGCGTCGGCGGCGAGAACCCGCACGGTGTCGACCGCCCTACGGTCCAGCTCCGTCCAGTCCTGCGGTACGTCGGCTCGGGTGAGGTTGGAGACGTCGGTCGGCGTGGGTACGGACACGGCAGTGCTCCTGGGTCTGTGGTGGGGGCGCGGGCGGTTCGCCACGGCGCATCCGGCTCACCGGTCAGCCTAGTCGGCCCGGAGGTCCCGGGGTGATCACCGCCCACCCGGTCACCACGGGGCTACCCCGCGACTTGCCGTGGCATGCCGCGGGCTACCATCGACGGGCTGTAGAAATTGTTTCCGTGCACGACCTTCCGATCACCACCACATCCCCCGAGCGAGGTAGTAACTGGTGAGCGCGCCCGTGTCCCACCGGGGATCGACGGAGTCGCCACCGCAGCGCCAGCACGGGCCGCGCATCCGGGCCCAGCTGCGGCGAGTCGGTGACGTCGTCCGGGCCTACCTCGGGCTCACCAAGACGCGGATCATCGAGCAGCTGCTCGTGGTCACGGTGCCCGCGATGTTCCTCGCCGAACGCGGCATCCCGTCGGTGTGGCTGATCGTCGCCACGCTGGTGGGCGGCGCGATGGCCGCCGCGAGCGCGCACGCCCTGAACTGTGTGGTCGACGCCGACATCGACGCGGTGATGAAGCGCACCGCCCGCCGCCCGCTGGCCAAGGGTCAGGTGCCGACGCGCCACGCGCTGATCTTCGGACTGGTGCTCGGGGCGCTGAGCTCGGTGTGGCTCGGCCTGACCACCAACTGGCTGGCGGCCGCGCTCTCCGCCGCCGCGATCGCGTTCTACGTGCTGGTCTACACGCTGCTGCTCAAACGCCGCACCGCCCAGAACATCGTGTGGGGCGGGGCCGCGGGCTGCATGCCCGTGGTGATCGGCTGGGCCGCGGTGACGGGGACCGTCGAGTGGCCCGCGCTGGTCATGTTCGGCGTCATCTTCTTCTGGACGCCGCCGCACTTCTGGGCCCTGGCCATGCGGTACAAGGACGACTACGCCGCGGCGGGCGTGCCGATGCTGCCGGTCGTGGCGACGCCGGTGCAGGTCTCGGCGCGGATCGTCGTCTACTCCTGGGTGATGGCGCTGTGGACGCTGCTGCTGCTCCCGGCCACCTCCTGGATCTACGCCGCGGTCGCCGTGGCGGGCGGGGGCTGGTTCGTCTTCAAGTCGCACCGGCTGCACGCCGGGGTGCGTGCCGGGCGTGAGGTGGTGCCGATGCGGCTGTTCCACCTGTCGAACATGTACCTGTGCGTGCTGTTCGCCGCGATCGCGGTGGACGCCGCGGTCGGTCTGCCCGTGCTGGGCTGGCCCTTCTAGGCTTCGCGGGCGCGCTGGGCCCGGCGGTACCGGTCCCGGGCGCCGTAGGTCGCGCTCCGCACCGCGTCGGAGGATTCGAGCCCCGAGCCGAGCGCGCCACCGACCGTCGCCAGCGAGGCGACCAGCCAGCCCAGGCCGACGTAGTCCCCGAACGCGGCCGGGCGGCCGATCGAGCTGGACAGCACCTCGGGGACGACCACGAACCATCCGGTGGCCGTCGTGCCGACGAGCAGCACGATGTAGGACACCGTGACGCCGATCGCGAGGGTCAGCACGGTGGCGGCGTTGAAGAGCCGGACCCGCCGGCGGTCCTCGGGATCGGGATCCTCCGGATGCTGCCACAGGTTGTGGTTGACGATCAGCCAGGCCACGATCGACACCAGCGAGGCCACCATGGCGATCACCAGCCGGGTGGTGCTCAGCGCTCCGCTGAGCTGCCAGACCGCGTTGTTCACCAGTCCGAACGCCGCGGTGGCCAGCGCGGCGGCCATGGCGCTGCGCAGCCCGAGCACGAGCCGCCACGGCCGGTTGATCCACACCATCCCGGCCAGCTGCCGCAACCGGCTCGCGCGGGCGGCCACCCGCAGGTCGATGTCGTCGTGGTCGGGGGGTGCGCCGCGCACCGACGGCGCCCCGGGAAAGCTGTCCTCCTCGATCTCACGCTGCGCGCGGGCCCCCGGGAGCTCACCGGCCCACTCCAGGAGCAGCCGGACCACGATGTCGCGGGCGTGCTCCGCGGGGCGGATCATGCTCAAGGCCGGGGTCGCTATCACGGCGGCGCCGCCCTGGGTGCTCAGGTCGGCGACGAGCTGCCCCTCGGGGGTCTCCAGCGGCAGGTCCGTCAGACAGACCGCGAAGTCCCAGCCCTCACGGACGCGCCGTTCGGTGATCAGGTCGATCAGGCGCGTGCTCTCGTCCCGGGACAGCTCCTCGGAGACCACGACGACCCGGCAGTGCAGCCGGTGGCCGGAGCGTTCGGCCAGCGCGCCGGGTAGCTCCTCGGCCAGTCGGTGCGCGATCTCGGTGGGCAGGCCCGGGTCGGCGACGATCCCGACCAGCAACGTGCGGGTCCGGGGCGGCGGGCCGTCGGAGGTCCCACCCGTCCGGTCCCGGGCGGGGGTCGAGGTCGTCACCATCCGGGCAGGGTGGGGTGTCCCGCGGGCACTGTCCACGGCCCGAGGGGCCCAGGCCGCCCCGCAGGATTGGCCCGACCGGGCTCAGCACCGGACCACCGCCGGTCCGCTCTCGGCTCAGTACAGCAGTTCCGGGACCTCGAAGTCCTTGCCCAGCACGTGATGGTCCAGGAACCCGGTGACGGTCTGGTACCAGACGATCGCGTGCTGCGGGGTGAGGATCCAGTGGTTCTCGTCGGGGAAGTACAGGAACCGGTGCGGCTGGCCCTCGGGATCCTCCTGCCGCGACATCAGGTCCCACCACAGCCGCAGGCCCTCGCCGATCGGCACCCGGTAGTCCTTGTCGCCGTGGATCACCAGCATGGGTGTGGTGATCGCGTCGGCGTGCACGTGCGGGCTGTTCGCCGCCGCCATCTCCGCCGTCATCTCCCGCGACCAGTAGAACGCGGCGTCGGTGGTGGGGCCGAACTGGTCCAGGGCCCACAGGCTGGCATGGGTGACGATCGCGGCGAACCGGTCGGTGTGCCCGGCGATCCAGTTGGCCATGTATCCGCCGAACGAGCCGCCCATGGCCGCCGTACGGGTCGCGTCCACCTCCGGCCGGGCCTGCGCCGCATCGGTCAGTGCCAGCAGATCGGTGTAGGGCGCGCGGCTCCACTCACCCCAGCCCCGGTCGATGAACTCCTGGCCGTAGCCGGTGGACAGCGCCGGGTCGGGCAGCAGCACGGCGTACCCGCGGGCCACCATCAGCCACGGGTTCCACCGCCACTGCCAGGTGTTCCAGCTGCCCAGGGGACCGCCGTGGATCCACAGCAGCAGCGGCGCGGGCTCATCGGTGGCGTTCCCCGGCAGCGCCAGCCACGCCCGCAGCGGCGTGCCGTCCTCGGCGGTGGTGGTGATCTCGGACATGGTCCCGGGCAGCGCGGGCCGGCCCGCCGGCCCGGGCAGGGGCTGTGGGCGCTGGTCGGGGGCGTGCGCGTCCAGCCGGACCGGGGCGGGAGGCGCGTCCACGGCGCCGCGCAGCGCGTAGACGTGCCGGCCGTCGGGGGAGACGCGGGGATCGGTGTAGGCACCGTCGTCACCGGTCAGCCGGGTCACGGCCCCGTCGGCGACGGCGACGCGGAACAGCGGCGAGCGGCCGTCGGAGTCCGCGACGACGATCAGCGCGCTGCCGTCCGGGGTCCAGCGCACCTCGGCGGGCCAGCGGTCCCACTCGCGGGTGAGCTCACGGACCCCGGGGGTCTCACCGCCGGCCAGCGGTACCAGCACGAGGTCGACCCGCGGGGCCGCGGCCGGTGTCGAGCGGCTCTCCCGGATGACGGCGACGGTGCGGCCGTCGGGGCTGATCCGGGCCCCGCTGAACTCGAACCCCGGGTCGTCGGCCAGGGTCCGGCGCTCCCCGGTCGCGACGTCGATCGCCACCAGGATGCGGCGCGCCGAACCGAACGGCTCGGCGATCTGCCAGTCGGTGACGACCGTCGTGCCGTCCGGGCTGATGTCGGCCGAGGAGTCCAGCAACGCACCGCCCGGATCGGGTGTCAGATCGGCCCACTCCACCTCGTGGTCTCCCGCCGGCACCTCGCCGGCCAGCAGCCGCGGCCGGTCCGGTCCGAGGTCGTGGTCCCAGAACCGCACCGGGTAGCCGCTGTGCAGGATCGCCGTGACCTTCTTGTCCGTGCGGGCATCGCGGCGCTGCTGGTCGTCGGAACCGGTGATCGCCCCGGGCAGCGTCATCGAGGTGACCACCACGGTGCCGGCCTCGGCAGCGACGACGGGGGCGCCGACACCGCCGGGCCGGGTGCCGACGAGGCGGGCCTCGCCGCCACCCGCGGGCAGCATCCAGAGCGCGGCCGGCGTGCGCTCCTTGGGCTTCTCGTCCGGGCCGGGCCGGGTGGAGACGAACAGCAGGTCGCCGCCGGGGGTGAACACCGCACCCTGCTCGCCTGCCGCGCTGCGGGTGAGCCGCCGGGCCGGGCGGGCGCCGCTCGGGTCGATCTCCCAGAGCGCGGTCAGGTAGCGGGTGCGGTCCGGGTCCGGCGCCGACACCGTCGTGACGAGCCGGGAGCCGTCGGGGGACATGGCCAGGCCGCTCAGCCGGGGGAGCGCGATGTAGTCCTGCAGGTCGTGGAACGGCGTGGGCGCGACGGTGTCGCCCGTCGGCTTCTCGGTTGCATCGGTCACATCGCCCATGCCTAGACCATCGCCGACCGGCCCGGGCAAGCGCCTCCTTCGCCGTGGGGAGGGCGCAAGCACCTTTGCGGTGGTTTGTCACGTCTTGAGTTCCCCTTTGTTAAGGCTAGGCTCCCTTCAGTTTCGGATAAGGAGAGCGAACAGTGTCACTTCGGACTCACTCCGCGGTCCTGCGGTGGATCGGCGCCGCAGCCGTCACGGCGTCCCTTGCCGCGGTGGCGGGTTGCGGTGGCGGTACCCCGGCGGCCGCGCCCGCGGACGGCGCGGCCCTGACGATCTACTCCGGTCGCAGCGAGAACCTGGTCGGCCCGCTGCTCGACCGGCTGGAGAAGGCGGTCGGGGTCGACGTCGAGGTGCGCTACGGCAGCACCGGCGAGATGGCGGCGCAGCTGCTCGAGGAGGGGGCCGACTCCCCGGCCGACGTGTTCTTCGGCCAGGACGCGGGCGCGCTGGGTGCGCTCAGCGGTGCCGGCCTGCTCGCTCCGCTGCCCGCCGACGTGATCGCGCCGGCGGCCGCGAAGTACCGCGCGACGGACTCCACCTGGGTGGCGACGTCGGCCCGGGCCCGCGTCGTCACCTACAACCCGGACCTGGTGCCGGCGGCGGACCTGCCGCGCTCCCTCGACGACCTGCTCGACCCGAAGTGGAAGGGCCGCATCGGCTACGCGCCGTCCAACGCGTCCTGGCTGTCCTTCGTCACCGGGCTGCGGCTCATCCGGGGCGAGGACGGGGCCCGGCAGTGGCTGACCGCGTTCGCCGCGCAGAACCCGCAGCGCTTCGACGGCAACGGCGCGATCCTGGACGCCGTCGCGGCCGGCACCCTGCCCGCGGGCCTGGTCAACCACTACTACCTCTACGAGAAGACCTCCGAGGTCGACCCGGCCGGCTACAAGGCGCGCAACCACTACGTGCCGAACGACCCGCTGGGCCTGGTCAACGTGGCGGGCGCGGGCGTGGTGGAAGCCAGCGACAACAAGGAGGCGGCGCAGCGCGCGGTGGCCTTCCTGCTGTCCGAGGAGGCCCAGCAGTACCTGGTCGACGAGACCGGCGAGTACCCGGTGGTCGAGGGCGTCACCCCGACGCGTGACTACGACCTGGCCCCGCTGGCCTCGCTGTCGCCGCCCGACGTGAACCTCGCCGACCTGTCGTCGCTGGAGCAGACCGAGGCGATGCTGCAGCAGGTCGGCCTGCTCTGACGCCTCCCGGCGGCCCCGGCGGGCCGCCGATCGCGGCGGGTGGTGCCCCTGGCCGGGGCGCCACCCGCCGCCGGTCGTCTCGTTCCCGAGGAGTGCTCGTTGCCCACCACCACGACATCGCCCGCCCGGACCCACCCGCGGCGTCGCCGTGCGACCGGCGCGCCGCCGTTCCTCGTGGGCTGGGGCGCGATCGCGGGACTGGTCGCGCTCGTCCCGCTGGTCTATCTGGTGGTGCGCTCGCTGGATGCCGGCCCCGGCGCGTTCCTGGAGGTCCTGGGCCGTCCGCGCACGGGTGAGCTCATCCTGCGCAGCCTGGCCCTGGCCGGGGCGGTGACCGCCGCCTGCATGGTGATCGGGTTCCTCGGTGCCTGGCTGGTGGTCCGCACCGATCTGCCCGGGCGCCGCGCGGCCGGTGTGCTGCTCGCGCTGCCGCTGGCCGTCCCGTCCTACGTCGCCGGGTTCACCTGGATCTCCGAGGCACCGGGCCTGGCCGGGTTCTGGGGCGCGTTCGGCGTCCTGGTCTCGGTGAGCTTCCCGTACGTGTTCCTGCCGGTGGTCGGGGCGCTGCGCGCGACCGACACCGGGCTCGAGGAGGTGGCCCGGTCGCTGGGCCACGGCCCGGCACGAGTGCTGCTCGGGGTCACCCTGCGCCAGGTGTGGCCGGCCGCCACCGCCGGCGGGCTGCTGGTCGCGCTCTACATCCTGAGCGACTTCGGCGCGGTCTCGCTGATGCGCTACGACACCTTCACGCTGGGCATCTACACGAGCTACCGCGGGACGTTCAACCGCACCCCCGCCGCCGTGCTGGGCTGTGTGCTCGTGGTCCTGGCGGCCCTGATCACCTGGGGTGAGGCGCGGGCCCGCGGCCGGGCGGCGCAGCTCGTCGGCCGCGGCGTGCCGCGGCAGGCGGCGGCGACCCGGCTGGGCCGGTGGCGGCCGGCCTGGGCCGGGTTCGTCGGTCTCGTCATCGCGGTCTCGCTCGGGGTCCCGGCCTACAGCCTGACGCACTGGATGGTGGTCGGCTCCTCGCTCGGGGTGGACCTCCCCGACCTCGGGGACGCGGGTCTGGTGACGCTGCAGGCCGCCGCGGCCGGCGCGATCGTCACCACCGTGCTCGCGATCCCGGTCGGGGTGCTCGCCGCGCGCTACCGGGGGCGCGCCACCGCCACCCTGGAGACCGCGACCTACGTCGGGCACGCGCTGCCCGGCATCACCGTCGGGCTCGCGCTGGTCTTCCTCGGCGTCCGCGTGCTGCCGGGCATCTACCAGGAGCTGCCGCTGCTCGTGTTCGGCTACGCGGTGCTGTTCCTGCCGCTGGCCGTCGGTGCCGTGCGCACCGCCGTCGTCGCCGCGCCGCCCCGGCTGGAGGAGGTGTCCCGGTCGCTGGGCCACAGCCGGTTCGTCACCCTGGCCCGGGTCACGTTGCCGCTGGCCGCACCCGGGGTCGGCGCCGGTGCGGCGCTGGTGTTCCTCACCATCGCCAAGGAGCTGCCGGCGACGCTGATGCTGCGGCCGACCGGAGCCGACACCCTCGCCGTGCGGCTGTGGAGCTACACCGGAGTGGGCCAGTACGCGGCCGCGGCGCCCTACGCCGTGCTGCTGGTGCTGCTCGCCGCGATCCCGACCCTGGTGCTGAACCGCGCCTTCCGGGAGCACGACCGCGCCCTGCGGGCGCAGGAGAAGGAGGACCGATGACCGGGACCGAGGCGGCGCTGCGCATCACCGGCCTGACCGCCGGCTATCCGGGGACCCAGGTCCTGCACGGAGTGGACCTCGAGGTGCCGACGGGCGCGCTGGCCGCCGTGCTCGGGGGTTCCGGCTGCGGCAAGACGACGCTGCTGCGGGCGATCGCCGGATTCCACCCGGTCGACGGGGGTTCGGTCCACCTGGCGGGTCGGTTGGTGGCCGGGGACGGCGTCGACCTGCCACCCGAGCGGCGCCGGGTCGGGCTCGTGCCCCAGGAGGGCGCGCTGTTCGGGCATCTCAACGTGGCGCGCAATGTGGGCTTCGGGCTGGACCGCGCCGGGCGCCGCAGCGGCCGGGTCGAGGAGATGCTCGAACTGGTCGGGCTTGCCGGCTACGGCAAGCGGATGCCGTCGGAGCTGTCCGGGGGCCAGCAGCAGCGGGTCGCCCTGGCTCGGGCGCTGGCCCCGGCCCCGGCGCTGGTCCTGCTGGACGAGCCGTTCACCGCGCTCGACGCCGGGCTGCGCGCCGAGGTGCGCGAGCAGGTCCGCGCGGCGTTGCGGGCCGCCGGAGCGACCGCCGTGCTCGTGACACACGACCAGCAGGAGGCGCTGGGCGCCGCCGACGTCGTCGCGGTGCTCCGGGACGGCCGCGTGGTGCAGGCGGGCCCGCCGCGCGAGGTCTACTCGACGCCGGCCGATGTCGGTGTCGGCGAGTTCGTCGGCGAGGCGGTGGTGCTGCCGGCGACGGTGTCGCGGGGGCGCGCCACCACGGTGCTGGGGACGCTGCCCGTCCCGGGGGTCGCGGACGGCGTCGGACAGGTGCTGCTGCGCCCCGAGCAGCTCCGCCTCGACGGCGCGGGCACGTCGGGGGTCGGGGCCACCGTCGTCGAGGTGGTCTTCCACGGTCATGACACCACCGTGCTGCTCGACCTCGACGGGCGGACCGTCCGCTGCCGGACCATGGACGCCGGCGGGCTGCGGGTCGGGCAGCGCACCGAGGTGCGGGTCGACGGCTCCGCGCGGTTCTTCGCGAGCTGACGGCGCCGCGCGCACACGATGATCAGCCGGAGCGGGGCGGGAGCTGCACCCGCGCGGGCCCCGTCCCGCTCGTGCTGATCACGGTCGGGTGGTCGATCGGACCGTGAGGAGCAGCTTGCCCGTCGTCCTGCGGGCGTGCAGGTCCTCGTGCGCGCTCCGGGCCTGCTCCAGCGGGTAGCGGCCCCCGATGCGCACGTCGAGGGTGCCGTCGGCCACCGCCTGGTACACCGCGGCGGCCTTCGTGACCAGTGCCGGGCGTTCGGCCACGTGGTCGAACAGCTTGGGCCGGGTCAGATACACCGACCCGGCCGCGTTGAGCGCCTGCGGGTCGACCGGCGGCACCGGGCCGCTCGACGCGCCGAACAACACGAGCATCCCGCGCCGGCGCAGGCTCGCCAGGCTGGCGTCGAAGGTCGTCTTCCCGACGCTGTCGTACGCGACGTCCACGCCGGCGCCGCCGGTCAGACGGCGCACCTCGGCGGCCAGGTCCGCCGGCGTGGCGAACTCGGTGTAGCGGATCACCTCGGTGGCGCCGGCCGCGCGGGCCAGCTCCCCCTTCTCCGCCGTCGAGACGGTCCCGATCACGCGGGCCCCGCGGGCGGCGGCCAGCTGGGTGAGCAGCAGCCCGACCCCGCCCGCCGCGGCGTGCACCAGGACGGTGTCGTCCGCGGTGAGCGGGTAGGTGTCGTTGACCAGGAAGTGCGCCGTCATGCCCTGCAGCAGCGCACCGACGGCCTGCTCGTCGGACACCGCGTCGGGGACCGCGACCGCCTTGTCGGCGGGCACCGCGACACGCTCGGCGTAGCTGCCGATCGTCTCGGCCCAGGCGACCCGGTCGCCCACCGCGAACTCGTCGACCCCGTCGCCGACGGCCCGCACCCGGCCGACACCCTCCATGCCCGGCACGTACGGCGTGTCCACCCGGTAGATGCCCGCACGCTGGTACGTGTCGATGTAGTTGACCCCGGCGATCGCCACGTCCACCAGCAGCTCGCCCGGCCCCGCCTCGGGGTCCGCGAGCTCGGTCGTCTCCAGCACCTCGGGTCCGCCGGGCTTCGTCACCTGGACAGCGCGCATGAACGTCCTCCTCGACGTCGTGATCAACCCGGCGCCTACTCGGCGCCGACTCGATACCGATCGCGGGTGATCGTTCCACCCGGGCGTGGATCAGGCCCGATCGGCGCCCGCATCCGCCAGCTCGGGGGCGGGTACGGCGGTGGCCGGCCCGGCGCGCGGGCGCTCGACCGTGGCGGCCCAGACGGCGGCCGCGGCCGCGGTGACGACCGCGGCGCCGAGGACGTGCAGCGAGACGAGGATCTCCGGTACGCCGAGCGCGTACTGGAACGCGCCCAGGCCGCCCTGGGCCAGCACCACCGCGACCAGCACCGCGAAGCGCCGGTTCAGCGCGCGTGGCGCCGCGACGGCCCGCAGCGCGAAGCCGAGCCCGACGAGGAGCCCGAGGTAGACGAACAGCAGATCGGCGTGCAGCTGGGCGAGGCCCGGAACACCGAGATCGAGCCGCGGCGTGGCGGCGTCACCGGCGTGCGGCCCGGCGCTGGTGACCAGCGTCCCGGCGACGAGCAGGGCGCCGAGGACGGCGGTGCTCGTGGCGACGAGGCCCCGCACCGCGGGTGGGACCAGCGGCCGCGGTGGCCCGCTGCCCTCGGTCGCCGCCGCCACGAGCTGCACGGCCAGCCACACCAGCACCATCGAGGCCAGGAAGTGCACGGCGACGGTCCACCAGGCCAGCCCGGTCAGCACGGTGACGCCGCCGATCACGGCCTGCGCGACGACCCCGATCGGCATGGTCGCGGCGAGCAGGGTCAGCCGGCGCCGGCGGGGGCGGGTGCCGAGCGCGGCGAGCAGACAGAGCCCGGCGACGAAGACGACGACGAAGGTCAGCAGCCGGTTGCTGAACTCGACCCATTGCGTCAGCGCGGCGATCTCGGGGTGGGCCACCGGGACGAGGCTGCCGGGAAAGCACTGCGGCCACGTGGGGCAGCCGAGTCCGGAGCCGGTCACCCGGACCACCGAGCCGGTCACCGCGATGCCGGCCTGTGCGACGACGGCGGCGATCGCGAGCCGGCGCATCACGGTCGGGGAGGTAGCGGGAAGCCGGTCCAGGAGAGAGGGTCGAGCCACGAGCCGATGGTAGGCCGCGCGAGCAGGTGCCCGGCCGACCGGGCCGCCCGCGCAGCCACCGCGACTCGCGCCCGCGCAGACCCCGACTCGCGCACGAGGAGACCCCGACTCGCGCACGAGGAGACCCCGACTCGCGCACGGGGAGACCCCGACTCGCGGGTGGGGGGCGGGT
>NZ_JAAXKZ010000106.1 GCF_012911875.1 Pseudonocardia bannensis
GCGGGTAGGGCTTCGGCACGACGGACGATCTCCTTCACAAGATCGTCGGACCCTATGTCTCCTCACGTCTGTGTCCGCTGAGCGGGGTCAACATCAAGGTGTCCGGCGTCAGGGGCCAAGCTCACCAGCGCATTCGAGGTCTCCTTCGCCCACCGAGGGCGGCCTCCCGGGGACACCAGGGGTGTCCGTGCTGACCGGGCAGGCCTCACGGAAGTACTCCCCTCCCGACCAGGGTATCGAGCAGCACCGGTCGCTGCCAGGACGAGTTGAGCCCTTCTCCGCTGACGTGAACGGGCGTGGTGTGTTCGTCTGAACCCCCCGGCTTTCATGGAGCCTCCGAACCCGCGAGAAGGGTGGATCGGTGCGTGCTGGCCGGAAGTACCCCAACGAGCTGCGTGAGCGCGCGCAGCGTCTGGTCGCGGAGGCGGTGACCAAGGACCCGCCGTTGTCGCTGAACGCGGCAGTGAAGCGGATCGGCCCGCGCGTCGGCATCGTGCCGGACACCTCGTTCTTCGCGCGGGAGCTCGACTGAGCGACTGCCCTGGTAGTGGCGTTCATCGACGAGCATCGGGACCGGTTCTCCGGTCGTGCAGACCTGCCGCGTGCTCACCGAGCACGGGCTCAAGACCGCCCCGAGCACGTACTACGCGCACCGGGCCCGCCGCCGTCGCCGCGCGCGATCCGCGACGCGGCCGTGCTCACCAAGGTCGAGCGGATCTACCACGATCGTTTCGCCGCGGTGCGCCACTTCGCCCTGGGCGGCACCGACCACCGCAGCCACGCCGAGCAGAACGCCGCGATCGGCTCCTACGTCCGCCGGCGCAATGCCCGGGCCCGACCGAAGGTCAACTTCGCGGTCGGCTCACGGATCCGGACCTGGAACCGATTACCCGGTCAAGGCTGCGCGACAAGCCACTAGTACGTGCTCCGACCGGCACCAAAAGATCTGCAGATCCTCCCGGCTGAGCGTCGTGTGAAAGTGAGCAAGGCCGCGGGCTGGATATTGCCGATCGTCGTGGCCGGGGGCCGGATAGCTGGTGTGTGGGAGCTGACGGACAAACAGATGAGCGTGTCGATCTTCCCAGGTGCAATCAAGCCACCCGCTAGGGACCTCGAGGCCGAAGGGGCGCACGTTTGCAGGGCGAGCGGGCGTGACCGGCTCGCCCTGCGGCTGTCGTGCGCGTGTCAGATGTCCCGACCGAGCGCGGCGGTTCGGTCATGAGCTTTCCATCCACGCCGTGGCTCGATCAGGACGTGCATGGTGCGCGTCCGGTACGGAAGCGATCGTTGACGTGCTCGCTCAGCGGGCGTCCCAGCGCACCTGAACGGATTCAGGTCCGCGCTGCGTCGTGTTCGGCGAATAGTGCAGCGTCTGCCCCGGCACCAGCTCCAGGCCCGGCAGCCTGTTCGTCAGCTCCTCCAGCATGATCCGCATCTCGAGCTTGGCCAGATGATTACCCATGCAGGTGTGCACCCCGCCGCCGAAGGACAGGTGCCGGTTGGCGTTCGGCCGGCGAACGTCGAACGTCTCACCGTCGTCGAAGACGTCCTCGTCCCGGTTCGCGGAGTTCAGCGCGGTGTAGACGAGTGACCCGGCCGGCACTCTCACGCCCGAGAACTCCTTGTCCACAAGAAGCCGCTTGCGCCATGCCGGCACCCCCGTGGCGTGGCGCAGGATCTCCTCCACCGCGTTCGGGATGAGCTCGGGATCCTCACAGATCGCGCGCCACTGCTCCGGGTTCTCCAGCAACGACACGATGCCTCCCGCCATCGTGTTCGTTGTGGTCTCGTGCCCGGCCATGACGGCGTTGAGGGTCCAGCTGTCGAGCCAGAGCCGGGAGTTCTCCAGCTCGCCCTTCTCGCGCAGCAGCCGCACGGTCTCACCGATCATGTCGTCGCCCGGGTTCGCGACGGCCCTGGCCGCGATCCCCCGCGCCCACTGCCCGAACGCGGCCATCATCCGGGCCGTGTCCAGTTGGACCTGCTCGTCGGGGTTGCCCCAGATGAAGATCGCCCACGGACCACGGAAGCCCTTGACCATGCCCATCTGCTCGTCGGGCACACCCATCATGTGCAGGATCACCGTCGCGGGGACCTCGTAGACCAGCGCGTCGACGATGTCTGCAGATCCCTCGCCGGCGATGGCGTCCAGGCGCTCGGTCACCTGACGGCGGATGAACTCCTCGAGCGGGCGGATCCGCCCGACCCGGAACGGCGGATGCGCGACGCTTCGGTGCAACCGGTGCTCGGCGCCGTCCTCGTCGACGATCGAGGGCGCCGGAACGAACCCGGAGTCGTCGAGGATCCTCATCGCCTCCGGGATCGGCGTCACGTTGAGGTGGCTCAACAGCGCCGGCTGAGCGCTCACCCCCTCGGTGGCACTATGCACCCACTGACAGTCGGCATACCGGGTGAGGACGTAGGCGCCCAGCCCGGTGTGGAAGAACACCGGGCGTTCCCGACGGGCCCGGGCCAGGAAAGCGTGCGGGGCCCCCTCGAAAGGGTCGAAGTCGTCGCCGAGCGGACAGCCGACGACGGGGCCTGCGGACTCGAGTGTGCTCATGATCACACCATTGCCCGAGGTGGACGGCGGGTCGATCCCGTGCGCGAACGACGCTGTCCAGCTCGCGCACGCCCACGCGTCACCGCGGTTGGCGAAGAGTGTCCGACGGAGGAACGCCGTAGGCCTGGCGATAGCGCTCGGCGAACCGGCCCAGGTGGGCAAACCCCCACCGCAGCGCGATCTCGGCCACACCGGTGACCGCGGGATCGGCCGCAAGCAGGTCCTGGTGGGCCCGGCGCAGGCGAACCTCGCGCACGTACCGGGTGGGCGACGTGCCCAGGGTGCGCCGGAAGCCCTGCTGCAGGGCTCGCACGCCGACACCGGCATGGGCGGCGACGTCGGCCACGGTGAGCACGGGCTCCGTGCTCTCCTCGATGAACGTGAGAGCCTGCGCCACGGCAGGCGGGTGCGCCGCGCGGACCGGAGCGTCGAGCTCGGCACGGTAAGGATGGTCCGCGACGATCAAGAGCCCGGCCAGCAGACTGCGGGCCAGGTGCGGGGCGATCATCGGATGCCGGGCGAGGGCGTCGGCATCGGTGACGTGATCGGCGAGCGTCTGCAGCAGGGCAGACCACTGCCGACCGGCGTCGGATCGAAGGTCCAGCGCGGTCCGGAACGCGATCGGTCCGGGCACGGACCGCCCCAGCTGCTCCGAGAGCTCGTGTTCCAGCGCCGTGTGCGGGATCTTCACCGCGACCATCGGGCAGGGCTCGTTCCAGCCGTGCATCACCGTGTCGCGGTCCGGGCGGTAGAGCGCGGCCGTGCCCGGAGCGGCCAGTACCTCCTCCTCACCCGATGCGGTGCGCAACCGTCCAGCCAGGACGGCATTGACCTGGTAGGCACTGTCCAGCGGCCCGGTCCGAACCTCCACCTCGTTGGCGTAACTCAGCCAGCCGAGCACGACCGGGCCCACGCTCGCCGCCCGGACCCGCATCCGGAACCGATGAACACCGGCCAGCGGCGTGACATGGTGCGGGTAGTACAGCGCACCGGCCACCGACCGTGCCTCGTCGATGTCGCCCCCGATGTCCGCATCGACTACCGGGGATGACGACATGACTGATCCTCCTCGTCGAGTCTGCCGTCGCTCAGTGTGTGACATGGCAATGGTGGTGTCACCCAGGCCCGAGCGCGGAAAGGTGGCTCCGGATCTCGTCCTGGAGTGGACGTCAGCGCTCCGGGCGGGGCGCGTTGAGCAGGAGCCCGACGGACTCGTGCCTACTCCGAACGCCGTTCTCGTCGAAGATCTCGTCGGCCCGGCGCAGCTCGGCATTCTCCCGTTTGAGCCCCTTGGGCTCCGCAGACTCCTCCGACGTGGTGCCCGGTCGCTGGCCACCGTCAATCTCGGCCGCGCGAACCACTGCGCACCGTCTCCGCGATGCCGACATCGCGAGGTCCGGGTCCTCTCCTTCGAGCTGCTACTCAGGCCATCGGTCGTTCAAAGCCGGTCGTTACGAGGTTCGAACGTGAAGGGAGCAAAGTGCCAGCGAGTCACCGTTTCGGAAGCCGGCGTCGCTTTCCCTGGCTCGCGGACGTTCGCCATCGCAACGCGAAGGGGAACCAGCGAGGCGCGTGCCACGTCTGAGCAGCCATGGAACCAACAGCGGACGCGATGCTGGAGATCGTGCCGCGCCGTCCGGCGCAGATCTTCCGCCCGGGGAGAACGGCCGCCCGTCGGCTGCCCTAGGCCTGGGGACGCTGTCGATCTTCGATGTGGCACGGTTCGTGGCACGAAATGACGGCGTCAGGATGCTGGCGGGTGAGCATCGTGAACGGTCTGACGTGCACCGATGGCCAGAGTGGGCATGATGTATCTGACGACGGGATTTCTCGTGATGCGTAGGTCTGGGGTTCGACTCCCCAAGACGGCTCCGCAGAAGCGTCAAGGAGCTGCCGCTCGGCTGATGGGCTCCCTGGACCTCCGGCTGCTCCCTGCAGGACGCCGGCAAACACCAGGACCAAGGGATGAACCGTGACTGATAGCGCAGCCCTCGGCGCCGCGTTGCCGCAGGTCGGGTACGCCCGGGTCAATGAGCCTTTGCCAACCTGGCAGACGGGCAGGTCGGCGTACGTACGGCGTGGCCTGACCACGAAAAAATGAAGCTCCTGGTAGACGGGCGATTGCCTAGATCAACTCGCCTCACCAGGAGCTTCACGTGCTGTCCTACCCGTCCGGGATGACCGTGTCCAGCCGCGCCCTCGGGATGCTCGCGGATGCATTGCGCGCGCACCGCACCCAGCGGGCGACCCGCTGGCGCAGACTCTCCGCTGGCCGCCAGGCCCTGCTGGTGATGGCCTACCTGCGCAAAGGTGAGACCTACGCCGATCTGGCCTGCGGCTTCCGGATCGGCACGTCGACGGTGTACCGCTACATCCGGGAGGCGCTCGCACTGCTCGCGGCGATGGCCCCGACGCTGGAGCAGGCGATCGCGGTCGCGCAGCGGAAGGCGTTCGTGATTCTCGACGGGACCCTGCTGCGTATCGACCGGGTCGGCATGGCATCCGGCCGCGACCGGGCCTACTACTCGGGCAAGCACAAGGCCCACGGCCTGAACGTGCAGGTCATCGCCGACCCGATCGGCCGGCTGGTGTGGCTCTCCCCACCGCTGCCGGGAGCGCGCCACGACATGGGCGCCGCCCGCGAGCACGGCATCATCACCGCGCTCACCGACGCCGAGATCCCCGCCGTCGCCGACACCGCCTACCAGGGCGCCGGCCCAACCGTCGCCGTCCCACAGCGGCGACGCCGCCTTGACCCCGACACCGGCCGCTATCGGCGGCTGTCGCGCAACCAGAAGGACGTCAACGCCGCGCACGCCCGCCGCCGCGGACCGGGCGAGCGGGTCAACGCTGAGCTGAAGAACTGGAAGGTGCTGCGCAAGATCCGATCCTGCCCCGGTCGGGCGGCCGAGCTCGTCGCCGCAGTCCAGACCCTGATGATCGCCAACGCGTGATCAGGTTGGCAAAGGCTCAATGGGCTCCAGATGTACTAGGAGATCCACGGCTCTGACCGGGAGGACCAGGCGTGGCCCCCACGCTGTCCACGAGCCGGGACCTGCCGAACCCGCTGGAGGTGTTGACCCGCTGACCCGCTCCCGTGCCTCGTCGACCCCGGCTCGAGGAGGCACGGGGTTCCCCGCAGCGCAACGGCCCCATCCCGTGTCCCGCTCCACGCGGCGGCGGGCTCTCTCGGGCGACCGAGGATCCGGCTCTCGCCAACAGGTTCACAAACGCCGACGGAGGTGATGACGGCGACGCCGATCAGCGCTTAGGTTGTCGACTCGAAGGTCACGAGGTGGCCGCCCTCATCCACCACGTCGGCGGACGCAGGTGGACCGTCAGGCGAAACCGCGAACGGCGGCACTGAGCAAGGGGTTTCACAATGACGTGGACCGCCTCCGACTCCCGCGTCGGACGTGCGCAAGACATGAGGTCGGCCTTCTCGACGATGTCGTTCACGACCACGGACGTGGACGAGGCGCGCCACGTGCTGACTCGCTCCTATGCCGACCACTCCATCCGGTTGATCGGCCGGACGGCACGGAACCTGCGGTTCGGGCACCGCGTGGCGCTCTCGCCGCTGGTCAACATCGGCTACACCACGTTCGGCACGGACCTTGACATCGCGGCGCCTCCGACGTCGACCGCCTACATCGTCTGCTTCACCACCCGCGGGCACGCGACCATGACGTGCGGCGGTGAGTCGGCCCTCCTCACGCCGGCGCACGCCGCGATCGCGGCGCCGGACAAGCAGTTCGGCTTCGAGTGCTGGAGCGACGCTTCCAACGTGGTGGGCATCCGTATCCGGCGCGACGCGCTGGAGGACGACCTCGCGACGCTCATCGGGCGGCCGGTCGCCGGCCCCGTCCGGTTCAAGTTCGAGATGAACGTCTCGACCGGGCCCGGCGCCGCGTTCCTGCGGACCCTGCACCTCATCGAGGCCGAGCTCGAACGGCCGGACGGGATGTCGCACGACAGCTGGCTGACCGAGCGGCTCTCCCGGCTGCTGATCGCCTCGCTGCTCACCGCGCAGCCCCACGACCACTCCGAGCAGCTCCGGGAGCCGGGGCGCGCGGCCGCCTCCACCGCCGTCCGGGCGGCCATGGAGTTCGTCGAGTCGAACCCGTCGGAGATCACGACGGTCGTGGAGATCGCACAGGCGGCGTGCGTCAGCGTGCGCGCGCTCGAGCACGGCTTCCGCAAGCACGTGGGCGTGTCGCCCATGGCGTACCTGCGCGACGTCCGGCTCGCCCGGGTGCACGAGGAACTCCTCAGCAGCGACCCTCGCGAGCTGTCGATCACTCGGACGGCCCGGCGGTGGGGCTTCGCTCATCTCAGCCGGTTCAGCAACGCCTATCGGCAGAAGTACGGGGTCCTGCCGTCGGAGACGCTGCGCGGCCGGCGGGCGGACGACGTCGCGTTCGACCGCGGGCCGCAGCCGACCCACCGCTGACACCTGCGTCGGCGACCTGCGGGCCGATTAGCGCGTCGGCGTTCGGCCCCCGCGGCGACATCGGCGCGGTCCCGACGACCGCTGGCCGCGCATGTCGAGCAGCGGCTACTGGTGTGCGAAGAGCGGATATCGGGTGTGATCAAGCTCTCCTACGCTTCCGGCGAGCGATCAACCGCACCACCACCCGACCGGCTCCACCACGCCGGGCGCAACGGCACGCGGCGGTCGAGGGCTCCTCGCTTAATGCGCGGCGGCCAGTATCACGAGGAGGCGTCACAGATGTCGGTGTCGTCGGCGACCGAAGCGACGGAGAACAGTTCCGCCAGGGTTCCGCGGCTGGACGAGGAGCCGGAGATCATCAAGTTCCTCCGTTGCGACGCGCTGCAGTACGAGGGGGACTGGGCTCCCGAGAAGTACGACGCCGATCTCGCGCGGGAGATACTCGAGAGTTCCATCGAGGACGCCGTGGAGGCCGAGCGGCTCGGCTTCGACGGCGTCATGACCACCGAGCATCACTTCGACGGGTGGACGATCATCCCCTCGCCGAACGTGTACCTCGCGGCGCTCGCCTGCCGGACCAGCCGGCTGCGGCTGGGACAGTCGGTGAACATCCTGCCCTTCCACAACCCGTGGCGGTTGGCGGAGGAGGTCGGGATGCTCGACATCATCAGCAACGGGCGCGTCGAGCTCGGGGTGGGCAAGGGCAACTTCTCGATCGAGCGCGACCGCTACGGCCTCACCCTCGACGACGTTGACGACCGGTTCAACGAGGGCCTCGAGCTGCTGACGAGGGCGCTGGGCGAGCACTCGATCACCTTCGACGGCAAGTACAACCGGATCCAGGAGCCGTCGACGGTGTACCCGAAGCCGTTCGGGCTGCCGCTGCGGCCGTGGGTCGCCGCCCTGAAGCCGGAGTCGATCGAGAAGGTCGGCCGGGAGGGGAACAACCTCTACGGCTTCATGAGCCCGGCGGCGGCAGGCGACCTCCAACGCTACCTCGAGGCGGCGCACGAGGCCGGTCACGAGCGCAGCGGCGCGAACTACCTGACCACCACGTCGATCATCATCGCGCCGACCGATCGGGAGGCCGAGGAGATCCAGGAGTGCGCCAAGGTTTCCGCGTGGGAGACGATGATCGCCCGCGGCATGCCGGAGGCCGAGGCGCACGTGTACATGCCGCTCTTCGGCGGCGGCGTCGTCGGTTCCCCCCAGACGGTGCTCGACCAGCTCGCCGGCGGTCTGCAGATGACTGGTGCGCGGCGGCTGAACCTGGTGATCCGGCTGCGGTCGATCCCGAAGGAGGAGTCCCGGCAGTCGATGCACCTGTTCGCCGAGGAGGTCATGCCGCACCTGCGGCACCTGTCGACCTGACCTGCGCGTACGCCCGCCTCCGAACGGACGAGACCAGATGGACCGCTCGCAGCTCGGCTTCCACCGCATCGCCCGCACGCACCCGGAGCGGTGTGCCCTCGTCGTCAACGACGCCACCGTGTCGTTCCGCGCGCTGGCCGACCGCGTCGACCGGGTCGGCCGCGGCCTGCGCGCGCTGGGGCTCGCGGAGGGCGACGTCGTCGCGGCGCTGGTGGGAAACGGCCGCGTCTACTTCGAGCTGGCCCTCGCGGCGGCCCGCTACGGTCTGTACCTGGTCCCGGTCAACACCCACTCCAGCCCGGCCGAGGTCGAGTACGTCTGCCAGGACAGCGGGGCCGCGGTGCTGGTCGCCGAGGCCCAGCTCGGGCAGCGGCTGGCCGACGGGGCGGTGCGGCTGCCGACGCACCGGTTCGCGGTGGGCGGGGACCTGCCAGGGTGGCGGCCCTACGCCGACGCCGCGGACGCGTCGACGCCGGGGCCGCCGCCACGGCCCGTCGCCGGCGCGCTGATGCCCTACACCTCCGGGACCACCGGACGGCCGAAGGGAGTGCGTCGCCCACTGTCCGGCCGCGATCCGGACGACGTGGCGGCGGAGCTGGCGGCGGCCCGGGCGGAGCTGTTCGGGCTGGACCCGGGGGAGGGCGTGCACCTCGCCTGCTCCCCGCTCTATCACAACGCGCCCGGGGTGTACGCGCAGATCGCGCTGCACCTGGGGCACACCGTCGTCTGCCACCGGAAGTTCGACCCAGTCGCAGTGCTGCGCGACATTGACCACCACCGGGTGACCTGGACCCACATGGTGCCGACGCACTTCCGGCGGCTGCTCGACCTGCCGGACGCGGCCCGAACGGGGGCGGACGCCTCGAGCCTGCGGACGGTGCTCCACGCCGGCGCCCCGTGCCCCGCCGACGTCAAGGCCGCGATGGTCGCCTGGCTCGGGCCGGTGGTCTGGGAGTACTACGGCGCGACGGAGGGGATGGTGTCCATCCTCCCGCCCGAGGAGTGGGCCGTCCGACCGGGCACCGTCGGCAGGCCCGCCCCGGGGGTCACCGTCCGGGTCCTCGACGACGACGGCGCGGACGTGCCCGCGGGCGAGGTCGGCACCATCTGGTTCAGCGTGCTCACCCCGTTCGAGTACCTCGGCGACACCGAGAAGACCGCTCGGGGCCGGTGCGACGGGCTCGTCACCGTCGGCGATCTCGGCGCGTTCGACGAGGACGGCTACCTGGTGCTGCACGACCGGCGCACGGACCTCGTCATCTCCGGCGGGGTCAACATCTACCCCGCCGAGGTCGAGGCCTGCCTGGTCGGGCACAACCGCGTCCGCGACGCCGCCGTCGTCGGGGTCCCGGACCCGCAGTGGGGCCAGCGCGTCGTCGCTGTGATCGAGCGCGCGCCGGCCCCCGCCGCCGGGCCCGCGTCCGGCGACGAGGCCCTGGCCGCAGAGCTGCGCGAGCTGTGCACCCGCGAGCTCGCGTCGTACAAGGTGCCGCGGGAGTTCCTCTTCCTCGACGTCCTGCCCCGCACCGAGGTCGGCAAGCTCGACCGCAACGGACTCCGGGACCGGTACCGCCCCGAAGCGGCGGTCGGTCGCGCCTGATCGCCAGCCCGAGCACGCCTGAGTCCGCGACCGAGCACGGTCCGGACCACAGGCCGACCGCATCACCACGAGGTGGACATGACCCTGGGGACGCAGATCCCTCACTCGCCGGACCGGGACCGCACGCCGGCCCCCGGTTCGACCGCCGAGCGCTACCTGACCGCGCTGCGGGCGCTCGGTGTGCAGACGCTGTTCGTCAACGCCGGCACTGACTTCGCCCCGCTGGTCGAGGCATACGCCCAGGAGGGATCCGGCGGGCGCTACCCGGTGCCGGTGCTGGCCGGCCACGAGAACGTCGTCGCGGGCATGGCGCACGGCGCGTACCTGATGACCGGGCAGCCGCAGGCGGTCATGTTTCACGTGAGCGTCGGCACCGCGAACGCGGTGTGCGCGGTGATCAACGCGGCGCGCGAGCGGGTTCCGATGATCGTGACAGCGGGGCGCACCCCGATCCTCGAGGACGGCGCCGTCGGCGCTCGGGACACCGCGATCCACTGGGCGCAGGAGATGTACGACCAGGCGGGGATGGTCCGCGAGGTCGTCAAGTGGGACTACGAGCTGCGCAGTGCGGCGCAGGTCGAGGCGGTGGTGCGCCGGGCGGTCTCGGTGGCGTGCGCGCAGCCGCGCGGGCCGGTGTACCTGACCCTTCCCCGTGAGGTCCTCGCCGGGCCTGCGACCGACGGCCCCCGCGGCGCGGCGCCGGTCGCCGTCCCGGCCGGGCCCGCCCCCGACCCGACGGCCGTGCGGGAGCTCGCGGACCGACTCGCGGAGGCGCGCTACCCGGTCGTCGTGACCACCGCGGCCGGCGCGGACCCGGACGCCGTCGAAATGCTGTCGCAGCTGTGCGAGCGGTACGCGATCGGGGTCGCGGAGGCGGGCCCGCGCTACCTCAACGTGCCCGCCGACCACCCGTTCCACCTCGGGCTGCCGACCGAGGCGTTCGGCGAGGCCGACGTGCTGCTGTTCCTGGAGTGCGACGTGCCGTGGATCGCGAGGCGGGGCGCGCCGCGGGACGACGCGTTCGTCGCGCAGGCCGGGCTGGACCCGCTCACCTCGGCGTACCCGATGCGTACGCAGCGGCTCGACCTCGGGATCACCACCGCCACGACGAGCCTGCTCACCGCTCTGGACGCGGCGATGGCCGACCGGGCGGATCGGATCCCGCCGGAGCGCGCGGACACGCTGGCCGTCCGCGCGGCGGAGCACCGCCACCGGCTGGAGGCGACGTTTGCCGGGCCCACGAGCGGGGCGATCACCAAGCCGCTGCTCAGCCGGGCACTCGCCGAGGTCCTCGACGACGACGCGGTCGTGTTCAACGAGTACTGGGCCGACCCGCGGATCCTGCGCAGGCGTACGCCCGGCACGTACTTCTACCTGCCCGCCGCCGGCGGCCTCGGGTGGGCACTGCCGGCAGCGCTGGGGGCCAAGCACGCGGCACCGGAGCGGACGGTCGTGGCCGCGGTGGGGGACGGGGCGTACCTGTTCGCCAACCCCGCGGCGTGCCATCACGCGTCGGCCAAGCACGGACTGCCGGTGCTGACCGTCGTCGCGAACAACGCGCGCTGGGACGCCGTCGACGCGTCGACCCGGTCGGTCTACCCCGACGGCGTCGCCGTACGGACCGACGAGTCGCGGTTGTCGGACCTGTCGCCGCAGCCCGCGTTCGCCCGGTACGTCGAGGCGTCCGGGGGCCACGGCGAGGAGGTCACCGACCTCGACGGCCTGCGGCCGGCGTTGCGTCGTGCACTCCACGCGGTGCAGGTCGAGGGCCAGCAGGCGCTGCTCGACGTGCGATGCGCTCGATGAGCATCCCTTGAGGAGGGGAAGGCCATGACACCGCCCACGAAGTTCGCCCACGCCGTGTTCGGGACGCACCGCTATCGGGAGATGGTGCGGTTCTACGAGACGGTGTTCGAGTCGACGATCCAGAGTCAGAGCGAGAAGTACACCTTCATGACCTACGACGAGGAGCACCACCGGCACGCGATCGTCAACCTCGGGCCCGCGCCGGAGGGCCACGTCGACCGGCAGCCGGGGGCGGCGGGGTTGCGGCACCTGGCGTACACGTGGGACACGATCCCGGACCTGATGAGCGTCTACCGGCGGGTGCGGGACGAGCTCGGGGTGCGCCCGGTGATCAGCACCAAGCACGGGCCGACTCTGTCGATGTACTACGAGGACCCGGACGGCAACCGGTTGGAGTTTCAGGTCGACCTGCTCGATCCCGAGCAGTCCAACGAGTTCATGGCGACCGAGGCGTTCGCGGCCAACCCGCTCGGCGAGCCGTTCGACCCGGAGGAGCTGTGCCGAGGTCTCGACGCCGGGGAGCCGATCGAGGACCACGTGCTGCGGTCCGACCAGCCGCGGGTGTCCATCCCGGTGTGACCACCGGGCGCGCCGACCGCGGTGCACCCGAGGAGAAGGAGGAACGAGCGTGGCGATTCGACACCTGCACGACCGCAGCGAGGTGGTCGCGGAGACGTGGACCGTGCCCACCGCCGACGGTGGGATGGGCGTGCACGTGCGCCGGCCGGAGGGCGACGGCCCGTTCCCGGTGGTGGTGTTCTTCCACCACGGACCGGGCCTCGACGACGGATCGCGGGAGGCGATGAACAGGATCGCCGCCGCGGGTCACCTCGTCGTCGCCCCGGACCGGTACCACCGGGAGGGCTCGTGGATCACCTTCGACACCGCCGAGCTCCTGAGCGGCGGCCCCGACTCGGAGCCGATGAGGCGGTGTCTCGCCCTCATCACCGGGACGACCGACGACATGGTCGAGACGGATCTGCGGGCCCTGCTCGACCGGCTGGGCGACGAGCCGTCGGCGCGGCACGAGCCGATGGGCTGCGTGGGCTACTGCGTCGGTGCGCGGTCGGTCGTGCGGTCGATGGCCGGACACCCGGACGTCCTGACCGCGGGGGCGATGCTGCACCCCTCCTTCTGCGTGGAGCCGGAGCCCGGATCGCCGCACCTGGCGGTGCCGCAGCTGTCCGGGGAGCTGTACGTGGCGATCGGCGGCGCCGACCACATGGCGTCGGCAGAGGCCAACCGGCCGTTGATCGAGGCGGTTGCGGAGTTGGGCGAGCGCGGTCTTGTCGAGATCCACGACGGTGCGGACCACGGCTTCGCCGTACCCGGGCCGAGCTATCACGAGGCTGCGGGAGAGCGGTCGTACCAGCGGGTGCTCTCGCTGTTCGCCCGCGCCCTCGTGTGACGAGCCCCGCAGAAGGACGAGGAGACGCATGACCGCATACGAGACGATCCGCTACGAGGAGCCGGACGACCGGATCGCCCGGATCGTGCTTGCCCGGCCCGAGACCCGCAACGCGCAGGACACGGCGCTGCTCTACGAACTGAACGACGCGTTCGACCGTGCCGCGCAGGACGACGGCATCAGCGTGGTGATCCTGGCCGCCGAGGGCCCGCACTTCTCCTCAGGGCACGACCTGCGGGAACCCGAGAAGTACGAGGTCATGACCCGCCACCGCACCGTCGGCACCTGGTGCGGCTTCACCTGCGGCGGGGCCGAACGGCAGATGGCCCGGGAGAAGGAGATCTACCTCGGGTTCTCCGAGCGCTGGCGCAACATGCCCAAGCCCACGATCGCCGAGGTGCAGGGCAAGGTCGTCTCCGGTGGCCTCATGCTGGTGTGGCCCTGCGACCTGGTCGTGGCCTCCGACGACGCGGTGTTCGCCGATAACACGGTCGCGATGGGCATCGCCGGCGCCGAGTTCTTCAACCACCCCTACGAACTCGGGGTGCGCAAGGCCAAGGAAATGCTCTTCACCTCCGACTCGGTCAGCGCCGCCGACGCCCACCGCCTCGGCATGGTCAACCACGTGGTGCCTCGAGGCGAACTGTCGGGGTTCGTCCTCGACCTCGCGCGCCGCATCGCCGAGCAGCCGCTCTTCGCGCTCAAGCTCGTCAAGGAGGCGGTCAACTCCGCGCAGGACAACCAGGGTCGGGTCAACGCGATGCAGACCTCGTTCGCGCTGCACCAGCTGTGCCACAGCCACAACCAGCAGCTGTACGGACAGCTGATCGACCCGTCGTTCCTCGAGCGGCAGAAGGACATCGCGAAGCGCTGGTGACGACGCCAGGGGGTCGGTTTTCGGCCGTCGTCGGCAGAAGCACGGAAGGTGGGCGACCGCTTCGCGCGTGCGGCGGCTGGTCTTCTACGGCAGCCGACGCCAACGCCCGCGCCCCATCACCGAGGTCGGGAGCGGACAGTGCTGAAGGACCGCTGCTGTCCGTGTTCGCTCGCTTCGGTACTGCGTGGGTGCAGGCGTGCAGCCGCACCGGCGCGGCCACGCTTCAACGACGTCTCCCCAACCGTCCTGGCCGCGAACTGTCGTCGACCAGCGGGGTGCTCGGCGAGCGCGAGCATCTGTGCCCAGGCGGTCAGCTCGACGGCGAGGCTGACGAGGGCGCACCGAGAGGGACGAACGATGCTGCCTCAAGGACGGAGAGATCGGATAACCAATCCCGCGAACCTATCAGCTATATCTCCAGCGCCGACGGTTCCCTTTGGATCTAACCATAGGAAGCTGTAAAAATACATCCCCAGGAGGCCCTTGACCTCCACCGGAGTAATTTTTCGGAAGGCGCCTTTCGCTGCTCCCTCGACGATGCATCGTTCCCAGAGGCGCTGGTACTCGAGATGCATTCTCGCGATGAATCGGCGGCGTTCGCCGGTTAGGGAGTTAACTTCGCGAAAACATACCGTCATCTCCGCCTGATTACAGAAGATTGTTTCCATGAGGTAGCGACTCAGTAGCAGAATTCGCATCTCCGGATCGACCTCTCGACCGAGGATGTCTTCGCCGGATCTCACTAGATCCGATATGTACTGTACGGAAATCTCATATAGCAGTTCTTCTTTGCTGGAAATGTGATGGTAGAGTGCGCCCCGCGTGAGTCCGACAGCCTTCCCGATCTCGGCGATACCGACCGCATGATAGCCCTTCTCTGCGAACAGCGCCGCCGAGATTGAACGGATTCGAATCCTCTGAGGAGTGTCGTGCAGTCCAGTAGTCTGCGCGCCGGCTGAACTTGGCTGCGTCACGCGGCGCTCACCTCGTGGAAGCGTGGGCCACGCCTGACACGCGTGCAGGTTCGCGCCGGCAGGCGAGCGGCGAACGAAGGGCGCGCATCCTACTAGAACTACCCATACCTCGCAATAGTCTCATCTTTGTAACCTTACAGGATCGCACCGCAACCAGGCGATCGTGTTGACAATTATAGCGCATCCGCTACCATACAGACCGATCGGTCGCCCTAATCGGGCTAACGAAGCGCAGTGATCTGTTCCGCTACCCGGCTGATCTGCCAGTCATGGCTGAGGCGCCGCTTGGGAAAGGACAGCCTGGTGATGCAGGTCGACGAGGTCGTGGCGATCAAACTGACGAGGAACCCGTCGGCCCCGCGCAGCAGCAACGGGCTCGGTCCATAAGGCTTTGAGATGAATCCGCCTGCCAAGGGTCTCACCGGCCCCTTAGCTAGGCCGCGATGCACGGGCTACGACTGGCGATTCCGTGCAGACAGAAGGCGGCGGGCGGTACAGGTTCAGCGCGTTGGCAGGTCGTGAGTGCACCACTTTATACCGGCAATTGGCTAGCCTAATCGACTCCCCGGCCGCCAGATATTTCCCGAGATTTTGGTCTGCTGACGAATTTTGATTGCGGTGCTGCTCTACAGCGAGGGGGAGCAAATTGCCCAATGGGCTTCGCGTCCGTGGCCACGCATTGAAGGTCGTGCGGATTCGTCGAATCTCTACGAGCAAGATGGCATCAGTGGTGCTCTTGCTCATCTGTCAGGTGTTGGCGATGACTGTGTGGTTTTCCTCGACAGCCGCCCTCCCGCAGATCGTCCGGAGCGAGCCCCTTTCGGACTTCCGCATCGCCGCGATGACCAGCGCGGTCCAGATCGGTTTCGTGGTTGGCACGCTCGTCAGTGCCGGTCTTCGGCTGCCGGACCGGGTCGATCCGCGTGCGCTGTTCCTGGTTTCGGCGGTGAGCGCGGGCGTGCTGACCGCGGGCCTCGCGACAGTGCCGCCGGCGGGCGGATTGGCGATCGGCCTGCGCGTCGCGGCCGGGGTGTGCCTGGCTGGGGTATATCCGATCGGGCTGCGCATCGCGGCGACCTGGGCGTCGGGGGATCTCGGCTGGCTGATGGGCCTGCTGGTCGGCGCACTCACGCTCGGTTCCGCCAGTCCACATCTCGTGCTCGCCGCGACCTACGGCTTGGCCGACTGGCGGTGGGTCTACCTCGTCGCTGCGTGCGCCGCCTGCGCCTCAGGCCTGCTCATCACGCAGATCGGGCTTGGTCCCCGACAGGTCGCCACCCCCCGCATCGCGCTCGCCGCGGCCACGTTGGCCTGGCGCAGCGCGCCAATGCGCTTAGCGAACCTGGGATACCTCGGCCACATGTGGGAGCTATATGCCCTGTGGGCCTGGATCGGAGCGTTTTTCCACGCCAGCTTCGCCGCCGCGGGAACCGCTCAGACAGGGTCACTGGCAGGCCTCGCCACGTTCGCCGTAATCGGCGCGGGGGCCCTCGGTGCCGGGCTTGGGGGAATCTGCGCCGACCGTGTCGGGCGTACCGCTACGACCATGGCGGCCATGGCCGGCAGCGCGAGCTGCGCCCTGGTCATGGGGTGGCTTTTCGCCGGGCCGCCAGTGTTGCTCATCGCACTCGGCATCGTCTGGGGAATCACCGTCATTGCGGACTCGGCCCAGTTCTCTGCCAGCATCGCAGAGCTGTCGGACCCGTCCACGGTGGGCACCATGCTCACGATCCAGACGTCGGCGGGCTTCTTCCTCACCCTGTTCAGCATCCAACTTATGGGACCTGTGGTCGCGACCTTCGGCTGGCCGGGCGGCTTCTCAATGCTGGCTGTCGGGCCGATCCTCGGTTGCTGGGCGATGGCACGGCTGCGTACCCACCCGGCGGCACGCACTCTGGCCGGAGGTCTCCGATGACCTGAATTCGTATACACCAGGCGACTCCATCCCACTCCCAAGGAGGTACCTGTCATGCCAAACGAAATCCTTCTGAACGCGTTCGACATGAACTGTATGGCCCATCAGTCATTCGGCCTGTGGCGCCATCCTCGCGATCGATCCGTAAACTACAAGACGACGGAGTACTGGACCGACCTCGCCCAAACCCTCGAACGCGGCCTATTTGACGGCCTCTTTCTGGCTGACGTGCTTGGCACCTATGACGTCTATGGGGGCAGCCCCGGGGCGGCGATTCGGACCGCCACCCAGATCCCGGTCAACGATCCGACACTAGTCATTCCTCCGATGGCGATGGTGACCGAGAACCTGTGCTTCGGCGTCACGGGGACGCTGTCCTACGAGAGCCCTGTGCCCTTCGCCCGACGCATGTCCACTCTCGATCACCTTACCGGCGGCCGAGTGGGCTGGAACGTCGTCACCGGCTACCTGCAGAGCGCCGCCAAGGGAACAGGCCAGGTCGACCAGAGCGCACACGACACGCGCTACGACATCGCCGAGGAGTACATGGAGATCATGTACAAGCTCTGGGAGGCGAGCTGGTCGGAGAATGCCGTGCGGCTCGACCGGAAGGCTGGGGTGTTTGCCGACCCGGACCGGATCGAGCAGATCAAGCACGACGGCCTCTATTTGTCGATCGACTCGCCACACCTGTGCGAGCCGTCCCCGCAGCGCACGCCGATCCTCTACCAAGCCGGCTCCTCACCGAAGGGCAGGTCCTTCGCAGCCAAGCATGCCGAGTGCGTGTTCGTAGTGGGCCCCTCCACCGCGGTCCTGACGTCGGTCGTGGCCGATCTGCGGCAGCGGGCCACCGACGGGGGTCGCGATCCCGCCGATCTCAAGATCTTCGCGATGATGACGGTGATCGTCGCCCCCACCGACGAGGAAGCGCAGGCCAAGCTGGCGGACTACCAGCGGTACGTGAGCCACGAGAGCGCGCTCGCGGTGCTGTCGGGCTGGACGGGGATCGACTTCTCGCACTTCTCACTTGACGACAAGTTGACGAACTCCAAGGTCGAGGGCATCCAGGGGGTCATGGATGCCTTTACAGCCGACCCCGGGCGGGTCTGGACGATCCGGGAGATCGCAGAGAAGATCGCGATCGGCGGCCCGAGCCCCGTCGTCGTCGGCTCCCCCACGACCGTGGTGAACGAGATGGAACGCTGGGTCCGGGAGACGGACGTCGACGGGTTCAACCTCGCCCGGGTCGTCGCGCCCGAGACATTCGTCGACGTCGTCGACCTGGTCGTTCCCGAGATGCAGTCGCGGGGCATCTACAAGCGGGAGTACCGACCCGGGACCTATCGGGAGAAGTTGTACGGGCGCGGCCCGCACCTGACAACTCCCCATCCCGGATCCGCTTACCACCGGTAGCAGTGGTCCAGATCCGTATCCGGGTTCGGTGCGGCCCGACGCCTGTCGCACCGAGCCCGACCCACCGGAGGGCATGGCCGGTCACGGGTGTCTCGTCAGGAGGCCGGAGGGGCGAAGAACTCCAGCGCAATGTTGTCCGGATCGCGGAAGGACACGCCGGACCCGTAGTGGGCGTCGACGATCCCGCCGTGCTTGATGCCCAGCTCGTCGAGCCGGCTCGCCCAAGACTCCAGCTCTGCGCGGTCCGCACACGCGAAGGCGACGTGGTCCATGCCGACCCGGCGCTCGTCGAAGGGCCCGCCCACGGCGCCGCCCGGGTGGGTGTGCAGGCCGAACAGCTGCCCGCCGCCGAGCACGAAGACGGTGTGGTGGAAGCCGCCGGTCGTCTCGTCCTCGTCGAGCACGGGCTCAGCCCCGAACAGCTCGCCGTACCAGCGGGTGCTGCGGTCGAGATCGGTCACGGTGACCGCCACGTGGGCGAGGGCCGGGAATGCGGGCATCAGGGTGCCTCCAGGTGTCGAACGCCGATGGTCGCGTCCAGTTTGGGCGTAGAGGTCAGTATGTCGAGTCACGCATGCAACGGCACCCGCCGAACGGCCGCGGCGGCTGGGGCACCGGCAAACGGGATGACCGGATGACGCGCCGGATCTAGCGTTCCGGCCACGATCGCCTTCTCCTCGTAGGCGATCTCCCGGTCGAGCACCTGGTTGTCACCCCGAGCCGCGAGCATCCGCGACACGGTCGGTGCGAGGACACAGGAACCGGGGATCCGCGGGTCGCGCCCGCCGGCGGGCTCGACGAGGGTCGGCGCCGGCGCCCCGCTCAGCAGTGCTCCCCGAACCGGCGGCGGGCACGCGCGCCGCACCGCCCGCAGGCGGCGCGGTCGGGCACCGGCCGGGCAACCCGGCGCGCCGCACGCGCGGCAGCCGTACTCGGCGAGCACCCATCTGTCGAGCGCCTTGCCAGCGATCCACATCTCCCGCCAGTCCTCTGGGTCGTGGTGGATCCACATGGCCGCATCGTGCGCGGCGGCGATCTGCTTGAGCTGGCGGACCGAGTGCACGGCGGCCAGGGTGTTGTAGTCCGACGGCATCGGAAGCTCGCCACCGTCCGCGCCGCGCCCGGTGCCGTTTCGCTATTGGTTGGGCGGCATGCACCGGTCGAGTCCGACCACTGGACGACCGCCTGCAGCCGCCCCTCGGCGAGCTCCGCGCGATGGATCAGGGATACGTTCGCACCCTTGGTGAGCACCTGTTCGTCCACGGACCGACCATCGTCTCTCACGCCCCTCGAGTTACGGACGTTGCACAATCGGTAGCTGCGACCACCCTTTCCAGACGTCCTGACAGCCTTGATGTTGGGTAGCGAGCTTGATGCTGGATAGCGAGCGACTCGACCGAGCCCGGCTGACCGGGCCTATGCGGTCGCCCGAGACCCCTCGGGCCCTCAATTGATCCCTACCCCGGCCACCGTCGGACTGATCGTCAGCTCGTCATCGCCAGCTGCGCCTGGCGCTGGTCCTCCGGTTTTCGGGCGGGGCCGGCGGCGTCTCGGACGACGAAGCCAAGCCCGGGAAACCGGCCAACCACGGCACCGACGGGCCCGGCGGCATCACGTCAACAGCAGCGTGACCGCTGTCCCCGGCTGATCGTCCGCCGCCCGACTCGTCTCAGCCATCGGATCGCCCCATTCCCGCCGGTGCGCGGGTCTGCGTGGCATGCGCGAGCTCCGCCCTGGATGTGGAGAGCGGAGACCGACAGCACCCGCAGCTCAGCGCACGGCCCAGGAGGGGACGCACAGCGGGCCGCGTGCCTCGATCGCCACGCCGCCCTACACCGCCCCGGCGTACCGGGCGCGCAGCGCCTCCACCTCGCGCAGCGCGGTGTGCAGCCGATGCCGCGGATCCAGCGCCAGGACCGCGGGGGTGGTGCGGAGTTCGGCGGCGACCAGTCCGGCCACCGCCAGGGTGGCCGGGCTGAGCGCGTCGCTGTCGTAGTCGGCGGCCAGCTCGTCGAGCCAGTCCCCCGCCCCCGGTCCGGCGCCCGGTAGATGACCATTGGTGTCGGCGCGCGGACGGTGACCGTCGGGGGCGGCGGGGAGGTCGGTGTCGGGGAGGTCGGTGTCGAGGAGGCGGTGGGCCTGCGCCAGCAGTCCGGCGAGCACCGCCCGCACGGCGTCGCGGTTGCGGTCGATCCACACCTGGCGGGCGTCCCGGTTACGGGCCTCCCGGCGGGCGGTGCGGGTGAGCTGTTCGTCCGGGCGGTCGTACTCCAGCAGCGCGTCCAGGCGGTCCAGGCGGTCCTGCACGCCCTGCCGGCTGGTGATCCCGAGGGGGGCACCGAGCTCGGCGAGGGACAGCCCGAGGTGGCGGCCCTGGCGGAGCAGCCGGCGCTCGGTGCGGCGGTCCGCCCACCAGCACCACGTCATCAGGACGAGGGCGTCGGCGTGGTCCGCGGCGGCCACCCAGCGCGGCACCCCGGCCGGCCCCCGGCCGAGCACGTAGGCGATCACGTCGCGGGGCTCGGACCCCAGCTCCGACCTGCGGACATCGTCGATGCGGGCGTGCCGGCGGGCGATCCGGGCGAGCGCGGCGTCGCGTTCGGCGGCGGTGATCCGCGGCGGGGTGGCCACGCCGTCAGCATTTCACAGACGCCGATCCGGGCACGAAACCGGGCAAATCGATGCGGGGTGTGTCGCGGGCCCGGGCCCGGCCGGGGCGCGGGCTAGGGTCCGATAAACTTCTGTTATCGGGCCCCAAGATCGGGACCGTCGGGCCGGTCCGGTAGACACCACGGCATGCGCGGGCCCTGTCATAACCTCGACCACCCGGATCACCGCGACGACGGCGCGGGCACCGCCGGACCCGACCGGGCCCTGGGCGGCGCCCGGTGAGCTCCGCGCCGCAGGCCACCCCCGCCCTCTCCCCCGCTG
>NZ_JAAXKZ010000107.1 GCF_012911875.1 Pseudonocardia bannensis
GGTCCGTGGCGCGGCCGGGGAGCCGGCCCAGTGCACGGCGGAGCTCGCCCGGGCGGCGGTGTGAGCGGGCAGGCCGCGTCGGGTGGTGCGGTGAGCGCCGCGGGGGAGCCCGGCCCGACGCGGGTGCTCGCGCTGTGGTCTCCGGACTGGCCGGTGACCGCTGCGGCGCGAGCCGAGCGGGTGCCGTCGTACCGGCCGGCGGCGGTGGTCGCCGCCAACCGGGTGCTGGTCTGCTCGGCCACGGCGCGGGCCCACGGGGTGCGTCGTGGGCTACGCCGCCGGGAGGCGCAGGCCCGGTGTCCCGAGCTGGTCGTGCTGGCCCACGACACCGGCCGCGACGCGCGGTTGTTCGAGCCGGTCGTGGCCGCGGTGGAGGAGCTGGCTCCCGGAGTCGAGGTGGTGCGGCCCGGGCTGGTCGCGCTGGCCGCCCGGGGCCCGGTGGGTTACTTCGGTGGTGAGCAGCAGGCAGCCGAGCGGCTGGTCGACCAGGTGGCGGCGCGCGTCGACGTGGAGTGCCAGATCGGGCTCGCCGACGGGCTGTTCGCCGCCGTGCTCGCGGCCCGGCGCGGGGTGAGCGTCGAGCCGGGCGGAACGCCGGCCTTCCTCGCCCCCCTCGGTGTCGACGAGCTCGACCGTGAGCCTGAGGTCGACCGATCCGAGCTGGTCAGCCTGCTGCGTCGGCTCGGGCTGCGCAGTCTGGGCGCGTTCGGCGCGCTGGCGGCCGCGGACGTCGCCTCCCGGTTCGGCGCCGACGCGGTGCTCGCGCACCGGCTGGCCCGGGGGCTGGATCCGCGACCGCCGGTGCGACGCCACCCGCCGGAGGAGCTGGCCGTCGAGATCGAGCTCGACCCACCGGTCGACCGGGTCGACGCCGCCGCGTTCGCCGCCCGTGGGCTGGCCGAGCGCCTGCACCGTGAGCTGGCCGGGCACGGGTTGTCCTGCACCCGCCTCGGGGTCGCCGCGCGCACGGCGGGAGGGGAGGAGCTGCTCCGGATCTGGCGGTGCGCCGAGCCCCTCACCCCGGCCGGCACGGTCGACCGGGTGCGCTGGCAGCTCGACGTCTGGCTCACCCGCGGTGGGTCGGGGGCGGTCACCCGGCTGCGGCTGACCCCGGAGGAGACGGTCACCGCGGGAGCGCTGCAGCTGGGCCTGTGGGGTGAGGTCGGGGAAACCGACGAGCGGGCCGGTCGCGCGCTGGTCCGGGTGCAGGCGCTGCTCGGACCGGACGGGGTGGCCACCGCGGTGCTGGTCGGTGGGCGGGACCCGGGGGAACGGGTCCGGCTGGTGCCCTGGGGGGACGACCGGGGTGTCGTGGCGGCCGCTGGCGCGCCGGAGCTCAGGGCCCCGTCCCACCCTGATCGGAGTGCGCCGCCGGCGGGTGCCGGCGGGGACCCGGCGCCGGATACCGATGGGATGATCGGCGTTCCGCTGCCGGGTGCCGCGCTCAGCGCGGGTGGCGGCTCCGAGAGGGTGATCTCCGTGGGGGGCTCCGGGCTGTCTCCGCAGCGCAGCCGCCGCGGACAGCGGTCCCGGACCATCCGGAGCAGCCGCGCGGCTCGTGATCCGGTACCCGCCTGGCCGGGCCGGTTGCCCGCGCCGTCGCCCGCGACGGTGCCTCCCGACCCGCTGCCCGCCGAGCTGCTCGACGTCGCCGGCCGCCCTGTGCTGCTCCTCGCCTCCGACCTGCTCGGCGCCACGCCGTACCGGCTCACCGTGGACGGCGGCCCGTCCGGTGTCGTGGCCGGGTGGGCCGGGCCGTGGCCGCTCCAGCAGCGGTGGTGGATACCGGGCAACATCGGCGGGGCGAGGCTGCAGGTGCTGCTCGACGACGGGGTCGCACTGCTGCTGTTCGGCCGGCCCGGGAGGTGGTGGGTCACCGGGATCTACGATTGAGTCCCGGCGCAGCGGCTCACCTGGCGAGGTCGTCCGTGGACAGCGCGAAGTGCGCCAGGGTGCCGGCCACCGCGTCGGTGAAGCGGTCCAGCGCTGTCCGGTCGAGGGTGTCGAACCGGTCGCAGGCCTGGTGGTAGCAGGGGTCGAAGGGCTTGCCTGCGCGTCCGCCCCAGCGGGCGGCCTGCTCGGCGGTCTTCTGCTCGGCGTCACCGGAGAGCACCCCGCCGGAGGGGATTCCGGCCTGGACGAACGCGTCGTAGTCCGAGCTGCCGTCGAAGCCGATGATCTCTGCCTCGACCCCGGTGGCGGCCAGCCGGTCGGCCACCGCCCGCGCCACCACCGCGGAGCCGTCGGGCCCGGATCCCGAGCCGCGGCCGCCCTGCACGAAGTAGCCCGCGTTCGGCGAGGCGAGCATGTCCAGGTTCAGGTAGAGCGCGATCCGCTCACGGTCATCGCGGGAGAGCGTCTCGACGTAGTGCGTGGAGCCGTCCAGGGCGGCCTCCTCCGAGCCCCACCAGGCGAACCGCACCGCATTGCCGACCGCGGGGGACCCGCCCAGCCGCTGAGCGATCTCCAGCAGCGCGGCCGCTCCGGTCCCGTTGTCGTTGATCCCGGGACCTGCCGCGACGGAGTCCAGGTGCGCACCGGCCATCACCACCCGCTCGCGGCTGCCCGTGCGGGTCTGCGCGATCAGGTTGCGGACCTCGATCCGGCGGATCTCGCCGGCCAGCCGCAGGGTGACCGGGGCCCCGGGCTGCGCCGCCAGTGCCGCGCCCTCCGCGGCGGTCAGCCCGACGGCCGGCAGCGGGCCGCCGTTCTCCGCGTCGAACATCGCGGGGGGCCGGCCGGGGTCGTTCACGAACAGCACGGCCGCGGCCCCGGCCTCCGCCGCGAGCCGCGTCTTGCGGGAGAACGAGCACCGGCCCCGCTGGAGCAGCACCGCCGAGCCGGCCGCCACCCCGGTGAAGTCGGCGGCGTCGCACCCGGCGCCACGGTCCGGGGTGAGAACCGACAGCGAAGCCGAGACGCCCTCGGGCGGGGTGGCCGGGGAGAACTCCACCGCGCGGGCGGCCACCTCCGAGCCGGCGACCGTGAGCTGCAGCTGGTCGACCTGGAAGGCGGACACCGGGTAGGTGGGCGTGCTCACCTCGTAGCCGGCGTCGCGCAGTACCCCGGCCAGGTAGTCGACACTCGCGTCGTAGCCCGGACCGGGCGAGGCCCGGTTGCCCCCGTTCTCGTCGGCGAGGCGTTGCAGTGCCTCGAGGTGGGGGATCGTGCCGGGCGCTCCCGTCTCGGCGACCAGCCGTTGCTCGAGCCGGCTGTCGGGGGATGGGCCGGGTGGTGGCGGAGCGGCTGTCGTGCAGCCGGCCAGCAGCCCGGCGGCTGCCAGCGCGACGGCCACGCTCCACGCACTGCGCATCCGGGTTCCCCCTCCGCGGCGTTCCTCCGGTCTGACCGGGTCGCACGATCCAGCATGCCGTCGACCGGTGATGTGTGCCATCACCACCGAACACACCACCGAACGCACCATTCACGCCGCCTGTGGACAATTCGACCGGATTGACTCCTATCGAACAGATGTTCGATAGTCTTCGTGCGTGGGCTTCAACAACCCGGATGTGAGCTGGTCGGAGCTGGAGGCGGTGCTCTCCGGCCGGGTCCGCGACGGCGCCGGCCTCACCGGCGTCGCGCCGGCCGGAGAGGGGGGCGACAGTCCGGCCTGGTCGCGCAAACGCGAGCCCTATCGCGCCCCCGAACTGCCGGGGCCGTCCATCCGCACGCCCTACGCGGAGCTGCACTGCCACTCCAACTTCAGCTTCCTCGACGGCGCCAGCCACCCCGAGGAGCTGGTCGAGCAGGCCGCCCGGCTCGGCCTGGAGGCGATTGCGCTCACCGATCACGACGGCATGTACGGGGTGGTCCGGTTCGCTGAGGCGGCTGCCGAGCTGGGGGTGAAGACGGTCTTCGGTGCCGAGCTGAGCCTCGGGCTGGCCGCTCCACAGAACGGGGTGCCCGACCCGGAGGGGAGCCATCTGCTGCTGCTGGCCCGCGACCCCGAGGGCTATCGCGCGCTGTGCCGCACGATCAGCACCGCCCAGCTGCGAGGGAAGGAGAAGGGCCGCCCGGTCTACGACCTCGACGAGATCGTCGCCGACACGGCCGGGCACGTGCTGGCGCTCACCGGTTGCCGCAAGGGCGCGGTCCAGCAGGCGTTGCGCCGGGGCGGGCCCGACGCGGCGGCGGTCGCGCTGCGCGACCTCGTCGACCGGTTCGGCCGCGACGGGGTGGCCGTCGAGCTCACCCATCACGCGCTGCCCACCGACACCGAGCGCAACGACGCACTGTCCCGTATCGCCGAGTCTGCCGGAATCCCGACGGTGGCCACCACGGCTGCGCATTACGCCACCCCCGGTCGCTACCCGCTGGCCACCGCGCTGGCCGCGGTCCGGGCCCGGCGCAGTCTCGACGAGGCCGACGGCTGGCTGCCGCCGGCGGGGACGGCACACCTGCGCGGCGGGGTGGAGATGGCGGCCCGGTTCGACGCGCGCTACCCGGGGGCGGTGGCCCGGGCCGCCGCGTTCGGTGCCGAGTGCGCCTTCACCATCGATCTGGTCGCGCCGGACCTGCCGCCGTTCGGCGTGCCCGCGGGCCACAGCGAGGCGAGTTGGCTGCGCGAGCTCACTCACCGCGGGGTGGCCCGGCGTTACGGCAGCTATGCGGAGTACCCCGAAGCGGTCGAGACCGTGGAACGGGAACTGCAGATCATCGAGGCCAAGAACTTCCCCGGCTACTTCCTGATCGTGCACGACATCGTCGAGTTCTGCCGCAAGGCCGACATCCTGTGCCAGGGCCGGGGCTCGGCGGCGAACTCGGCGGTCTGCTACGCGCTGGGCATCACCCAGGTCGACGCCGTCACCAACGGGCTGCTGTTCGAGCGATTCCTGTCCCCGGCCCGGGACGGCTATCCCGACATCGACCTGGACATCGAGTCGGGCCGCCGCGAGGAGGCCATCCAGTACGTCTACTCGAAGTACCACCGCAGCCACGCCGCCCAGGTGGCCAACGTCATCACCTACCGGCCGCGTTCGGCGGTCCGGGACATGGCGAAGGCGATGGGCTTCTCCCCGGGCCAGCAGGACGCCTGGAGCAAGCAGATCGAGCGCTGGGACGGCCTCGATGACAGGGTGGACGGGAACGCCCCCGCCGGGATGCCCGCCCAGGTGCTCGACCTGGCCGACCAACTGCTCGGTTTCCCGCGCCACCTCGGCATTCATTCCGGCGGGATGGTGATCTGCGACCGGCCGGTCTCCGAGGTCGTGCCGGTGGAGTGGGCCCGGATGGAGGGCCGCACCGTCGTGCAGTGGGACAAGGACGACTGCGCGGCCGCCGGGCTGGTCAAGTTCGACCTGCTCGGGCTGGGCATGCTCACCGCGCTGCACCTGATGATGGACCTGGTCGCCGCCCACCACGGGAAGCGGGTCGAGCTGCACGAGCTGCAACCGACCGACGACGCCGTCTACGCCATGCTGCGACGGGCCGACTCGATCGGGGTGTTCCAGGTGGAGTCCCGGGCCCAGATGGCCACCCTGCCCCGGCTCAAGCCCCGGGTGTTCTACGACCTGGTGGTCGAGGTCGCGCTGATCCGGCCGGGCCCGATCCAGGGCGGTTCGGTGCACCCCTACATCCGGCGGCGCAACGGCCTCGAGACGTGGCAGCACGACCATCCCCTGCTCAAGGGTGCGCTCGAGAAGACGCTGGGCGTGCCGCTGTTCCAGGAACAGCTCATGCAGGTCGCGATCGACGTCGCCGGGTTCTCCGCGGCCGACGCCGACGAGCTGCGCCGGGCCATGGGCGCCAAGCGCTCGACGGAGAAGATGGAGCGGCTGCGCGGCCGCTTCTTCGACGGCATGGCGGCCAACGGGATCACCGGCGAGGTGGCCGACGGGATCTTCACCAAGATGCTGGCCTTCGCGAACTTCGGTTTCCCGGAGAGCCACTCGATCAGCTTCGCGTCGCTGGTCTACTACAGCGCCTGGTTCAAGCACTACTACCCGGCCGCGTTCTGCGCGGCCCTGCTGAACTCGCAGCCGATGGGCTTCTACTCCCCGCAGTCATTGGTGGCCGACGCGCGCCGGCACGGGGTGCGGGTGTCCGGCCCGGATGTGAACCTCGGCGGCGCGCAGGCGATCCTGCAGGCGGACCCCCGCAGTACGGGTGGCCACTCGATCCGGCTGGGGCTGGGTGAGGTGCGCGCCGTCGGTGCCGAGCTGGCCGAGGAGATCGAGTCCGAGCGCGCTCGGGGCGGCCCGTACCGGGACCTGGCCGACCTGGCCCGCCGGGTGCGGTTGACCGCACCGCAGGCCGAGGCGCTGGCCACCGCAGGGGCGTTCGGTTGCTTCGGGGTGGACCGGCGGTCGGCGCTGTGGGCGGCCGGTGTCGTGGCGGCGGTGCGGCCGGGTCATCTGCCCGGCACGGCGGTCGGGCTGGAGGCGCCGGTGCTGCCGGGGATGACCGATGCCGAGCTGACGGTGGCCGACGTCTGGGCCACCGGGGTCTCCCCGGACAGCCACCCCATCCAGCACCTGCGCGACCGGCTCGACCAGCTCGGCGCGGTACGGATCGACCGGCTGGACGAGGTGGGCCGCCGTGCCGGGGCCCCGGCCGACTCCCTCGAGCCGGCGGATCGGGAGGACGCGGCGACCCGGGCGCCCCGGGTGCTGGTCGGCGGCCTGGTCACCCACCGGCAGCGGCCGGCCACCGCGCGCGGGGTCACCTTCATCAACCTGGAGGACGAGAGCGGGATGCTCAACGTCACCTGCTCGGAGGGGCTGTGGGCGCGCTACCGGCCGGTGGCGCGCGGCAGTTCGGCGTTGCTGGTCCGGGGGCGGCTGGAGCGCAGCGAGGAAGGCGTGCTCAACCTGGTCGCCGACCGGCTGCAACGGCTGGTGCTCACGGTGCCCGTCCGGTCCCGGGACTTCCGGTGACACCCACGACATGCCGGAGGCCCCGCTGCAGCGCCCAGCGGGGCCTCCGGCCGGGGTGGGTCAGCGGGTGATGGGGTTGCCCATCGGCAGCGCCTTGCCGCCCAGCTCCTGCGACATCGCGTCGAAGAAGATGTAGGCGTAGATCGCGCAGAAGACGAACGTCGAGATGCCGGCCAGCGTCGCGAACAGGGCGGTACCGGTCAGTACGAAGCTGAGCACCAGAGCGAAGGTGACGCTCACGAACACGAAGCCGGCGGTGAACGCCAGCGGCAGTCGCAGGGTGGCCAGCGTCAGCGCCACGAACACGATCAGCCACGACAGCAGGTAGGCGGCCTGCACGTTCTGCACCTGGGTGGCGGCCAGGGTCGGGTCGGTGGAGAGGCCGAACCAGCCGTTGAGCAGGCCCATCAGCAGGAAGCCAAAGCTCAGCCAGAAGGCCGAGAAGGTGCCGAAGATCCCGGCGACCGCGCTCTGCCCGATCCGGGCCGCCCAGATGCACGCGACCAGCAGGAACAGGCCGGCCGAGAACGTCACCGCGGCGGTCATGCCGCCCGGCAGGGTGGCGGTGTCGAGATAGCCGACGAGCCAGAGCCCCAGGGTGATACCGCCGGGCAGGAAAGTCGGGAGGCCGAGCAGGGCCGGGTTGCCGGCCGGAACTGCGGGGGCTGTCTCCACCGGGGCTGCCCCGGGCTGGACGTCGCTCTCCACGCTCATTGACCATGCTCCTCATCGAGAAGGGCCGGCGACGTTGCCGGTCCGTCCACATTGTGTGGTAGCTCATACCTCCAGTCACCTGCCCGATCGGGTTAGAACAGGCCCTCTGCCAGGGGTGACAGGCTGGCCCGGTGCACGACGACGCGGAGTTCACCGAACTGGACCTGGCCGAGCTGGTGGCGGACGGGCAGCACTGGAGGCAGCGCCGGTTCGTGCGGTGCTCGTTCGCCGACGCCGATCTGCGGGGACTGGTCACGGAGCGTTGCTCCTTCGACGACTGTGACCTGACCGGGGCCGACCTCGGCGAGTCCGAGCACCGTGGGACCGCTCTGCGGAGCTGCGTACTGCGGCGCACGACGCTCACCGGCTCGACGTTGCGGGGCTGCTCGCTGCTGGGGTCGAGCATCCTCGACTGCCGACTGCGCCCGATCGTCGTCACCGACTGCGATCTCACACTCGTCGCGCTGGGCCGGGCCGACCTGCGGGAGACCGATCTGTCCGGCCTGCGGCTGCGCGAGGCCAACCTCGTCGAGGCGGACCTGCGCGGTGCCGATCTGCGCGGTGCCGACCTGTCCGGGGCACGGCTGCTGCGCACCCGCCTGGAGGGCGCCGATCTGCGTGGCGCCCGGATCGACGCGGACGGCCTGGTCCAGGCCCGGCTGACCGGGGCGACGGTCGACCCGGAGACGGCGCTGCGGTTCGCCGAGGCCCAGGGGCTGCGCATCGGCTGACCGCCCGGCCGGTCGGGAGCGAGACCGTGGGCCGCCGGCCGGCAGTGGGAGGATGGAGGGCGTGACGGCGACGGTGATGGACGGCAAGGCCACCCTCGACGAGATGCTGGCCGAGCTGGCTGTGCGGGTGGAGAAGTTGACGGCGGCCGGTGTGACACCGGGCCTGGGAACGCTGCTGGTCGGGGACGACCCCGGCTCGCACTCCTACGTCCGCGCCAAGCACCGTGACTGCGCCAAGGTCGGGATCACCTCGATCCAGCGCGAGTTGCCGGCCGACGCCTCCCAGGCCGACGTCGAGCGGGTCATCGACGAGTTGAACGCCGACCCGGCGGTCACCGGCTACATCGTGCAGTTGCCGCTCCCGAGAGGGCTCGACGCCGGGGCCGCGCTCGAGCGCATCGACCCGAGCAAGGACGCCGACGGCCTGCACCCGGTGAACCTGGGCCGGCTCGTGCTGGGCGAGCCCGGCCCGCTGCCGTGCACGCCGCGCGGGATCGTCGAGCTCTGCGGCCGCTACGGGGTCGAACTCGACGGCGCGCGGGTGACGGTCGTCGGCCGCGGGGTGACCGTCGGCCGGCCGCTCGGGCTGCTGCTGACCCGGCGCAGCGAGAACGCCACGGTGACGCTGTGCCACACCGGCACCCGCGACCTGGCGGCGGAGGCCCGCCGGGCCGACGTGGTGGTGGCCGCGGCGGGGGTGCGCGGACTGATCACGGCCGACATGGTGAAGCCGGGCGCGACCGTGCTCGACGTCGGCGTCAGCCGGACCGATCTCGGACTGGTCGGCGACGTCGCGCCGGAGGTGGCCGAGGTGGCGGGCCGGCTGGCGCCGATGCCCGGCGGGGTCGGCCCGATGACGCGGGCGATGCTGCTGACGAATGTGGTGGAGGCGGCCGAACGGAGCTTGCCGGAGTGAGCATGGATGCCGAACGGAGCTTGCCGGAGTGAGCACGGACGCCGAACGGAGCTTGCCGGAGTGAATGCGCCCGGGCGTCAGGATCTGCGTGCGCGGTTGTCCGTGCACGGGCCCCTGACCCTGGTCCTGCTGATCGCCCTCCTGGGTCTGGGCCGGGTCCTCACCGAGCACTGGCGTGAGGGGTCGGTGCTGCTCGGCGGGTCGCTGCTGGTGGCGGCCGCACTGCGCGTGGTGCTCCCGCCCGACCTGGTGGGCCTGCTCGCCATCCGTAGCCGGGCCGTCGACGTGCTCTGTTACGGCGGGTTCGGCCTGGTCGTGGTGGCCCTGGCGGTGACGATCACTCGAGGTTCGCTCGCCGTCGGTTGAGGAGCGGACGGCCCGCGCGCGGCGTCGTCGACATCGGTGCCGGCCATGATCTGCGGTAGCGTGCGGCGCACCATCATCACGCGAGGACGTCCATGACCTCGACGGACCGACCGAAGCCGGGACCCGCGGCCGGTGCCGGTGAAGGGGTGCGCGCCCGGCGGACCCGCGCCCTGCTGCTCGCGTCGGCGCGCGAGGTGTTCGAACGCGACGGCTACGTCAACGCGCGGGTGGCGGACGTCGTCGCGCTCGCCGGGGTCTCGCACGGGACGTTCTACACCTACTTCTCGTCCCGGCCCGACGTCTTTCGTGCGGTCATCGCGGAGGTTCGCGCCGACCTCAACGAGGCGATCGCGGTGTCACCGGGCGAGGGCTCGGACGCCGGTCCCGCTGCCGTCGCCGAGGTCGTGCGCCGGGTGGAGCGGTCGAACCGGGCGTTCATCGAGGCCTACCGCCGCAACCGGAACATGATGCGGCTCTACGAGCAGGCCGCGACGATCGATCCCGAGGTGCAGGCTTTCCGGGTGGCCGACCGGCGGGCGCACGTGGACCGGATCGCGGGCAGCATCCGCCGTCTGCAGGCCGCGGGGCTCGCCGACCGCACCCTCGACCCGCGCACCACCGCCGCTGCGCTGGCCTCGATGGTGAGCAACTTCTGCTTCCACTGGCTGGCCATGGACGAGCCGTTCGAGGACGAGCTGGGTACGGCCACGCTGACCCGGCTCTGGGTCCGTTCCCTGGGCCTCCCCGGCTGACATCGCGATCGGTCCGGTCGGGCGCCGGCGGGGAGGGTCAGCCGGCCGCCTCGGCTGCCGGCGGCGTCGGGCCTCGCCGCGGCGCGCAGGCCCCGGCCAGGGTGAGCCGCTCGATCTCGGGGGCGTCGAGGCCGAGGCCGGCCAGCACCTCGGCCGTGTGCTCACCGAGCCGGGGCCCGGGCCGGATCTCGGCGTGCCCGGACACGGAGAAGCCGACCGCGGGCCGGGCCAGCCGCAGCGTGCCCTCGGTGGGGTGCTCCACGTGCTCGAACAGCCCGGCCGCGGCGATCTGGGGGTCGCTGAACACATCGGCCAGCGAGTTCACGGGCATCACCGGGATGCCCGCCTTCTCCAGCGCCTCCCGCCACTGCGCGGTGGTTCGTGTGGTCAGCACCGCCGCGACCAGCTCGTAGAGCTCGTCGATGTGCTCGGTGCGCGCGGTGATGGTCGCGTAGCGCGGGTCGTCAGCCAGTTCGGGGCGCCCGATGAGGGCGAAGAACGATCGCCAGTGCCGGTCGGTGTAGATCATCGTGCTGACGTGGCCGTCAGCGGTGCGGTACGGACGGCGGTGCGGCGACGCGGTGCGCGCGTACCCGGCCGGCCCGGTCGGCGGATCGTAGACGTACCCGGCCTGCTGCTCGAGCATGGTGAACCCGACCAGGGTCTCCAGCATGGGCACCTCGACGGCCTGCCCGACCCCGGTGACCGCCCGGTGGTAGAGCGCGGCATTGATCGAGCCGAGGGCCATCAGCGCGGCGACCTTGTCGGCGACCACCGTGCGCACGTACTCCGGCGCTCCGGCCGTGCCCTGCGAGGCGGCCAGCCCGGACGCGGCCTGGATGACGTCGTCGTAGGCGGGCTGGCCGTGGTACGGGCCCGCCGAGGAGAAGCCGTAGAGCGAACAGTGGACGACCGTCGGGTTCACCGCCGCGATGTCGGCGTAGGTGATCGCCAGCTTCTTCTCCGCGTCGGGCCGCACATTGTGCACGAACACGTCGTGCTCGGCGGCCAGCCGGCCGAGGAGTTCCCGGCCCTCGGGGTCGGCCAGGTCGAGCACGATGCTGCGCTTGCCCCGGTTGGCGTTGAGGAAGATCGGGCCCATCCCGGTGCCCCGCCGGTCGCTGACGTAGCGGACCAGATCGCCGGACGGGGCCTCCACCTTGAGCACGTCGGCCCCCATCTGGGCCATCAGCAGCGTGCAGTACGGACCCATGAACGTGCTGGTCACATCCAGGACGCGGACACCGGCGAGCGGACCTGCGGGCATCGATGCCTCCTGGCCAGTGGTGGATCCGGCGTTCGGAGCCTACCTGACATCGGTGTCAGGTACGCACGGTCGACAGCGGCTCGTCGCCCGCGCGGCGCCCATGAGGCGGTGCAACTGGCCAGGCTGCGCACCCGGTTCGGGCTGCTCGACACGATCACCGAGACGGAGGGCTTCGACCGCATCCTGCGCGACGTCCCCGGCCTGCGTCGCCTCGACGACGGCGAGCGCGCGAAGGCCGTCGACGCGTTCGAGCGTTACCTCGACTCCATCCCCGAGTCGAAGAGGTTCCGCGGGGTCACCTACGCCGTCAGGGACGTGGCCGGGCGCTCCGGATTCGGCTTCGCGCACACCTATGCGGTGCAGGTGCGGGCCGACCATGCGCTGTTCGTGGAGGCCTTCCGGGGCGGGGGATCCCGGGGGTGACCGCCTCGGTGGGGTCGTGAGCGGAGAACGACGCTATCTGCTCACGACCCCACCGGAGTCGGATCAGAACTCCGCGAGCGCGGCGTTGAACGTCGCGCTCGGGCGCATGACCTCGTCGGTCCTGGCCTTGTCGACGTAGTAGTAGCCGCCGAGGTCGACCGGCCGGCCCTGCACGCCGTTCAGCTCACCGACGATCGTCTCCTCGTCGGCGGCAAGCCGCTCCGCCAGCGGGGCGAAGATCTTCGCCAGCTCGGCGTCGTCGGCCTGCGCGGCCAGAGCCTGGGCCCAGTACAGCGCCAGGTAGAAGTGGCTGCCCCGGTTGTCCAGCTCGCCGGCCTTGCGCGAGGGGGACTTGCCGTTCTCCAGCAGCTTCCCGGTCGCGTCGTCGAGAGCCTTGCCGAGCAGCGCCGCCCGCGGGTTGTCGTCCTTGGCGGCCAGGTGCTCCAGGGAGACGGCCAGCGCGAGGAACTCACCCAGGGAGTCCCAGCGCAGGTGGTTCTCCCTGACCAGCTGCTGGACGTGCTTGGGCGCCGAGCCGCCGGCCCCGGTCTCGAACAGCCCGCCGCCGTTCATCAGCGGGACGATCGAGAGCATCTTCGCGCTGGTGCCCAGCTCGAGGATCGGGAACAGGTCGGTCAGGTAGTCGCGCAGCACGTTCCCGGTGACCGAGATCGTGTCCTCGCCGCGCTTGGCCCGCTCCAGGGTGTAGCGGGTGGCCTCGGCGACCGGCAGGATCTCGATGGTCAGTCCGTCGGTGTCGGACTCGGCGAGGTACGCGCGGACCTTCTTGATCACCTCGGCGTCGTGGCCGCGGGTCTCGTCCAGCCAGAACACGGCCGGGGCGCCGGTGGCGCGGGCCCGCTCGACGGCCAGCTGCACCCAGTTCCAGATCGGGGCGTCCTTGGTCTGGCAGGCGCGCCAGATGTCCCCGGCCTCGACCTGGTGCTGCAGCAGGACGCTGCCCGCGGCGTCGACCACCCGGACGGTGCCGGGCGCGTCGATCTCGAAGGTCTTGTCGTGGCTGCCGTACTCCTCGGCCTTCTGCGCCATCAGGCCGACGTTCGGGGTGGTGCCCATCGTGGTCGGGTCGAACGCGCCGTGCTCACGGCAGAACGCGACCGTCTCGGCGTAGAGCGGGGCGTAGGACGAGTCCGGGATGACGAACTTGGTGTCCTGCAGCTCGCCCGCGGCGTTCCACATCTGGCCGGACGAGCGGATCGCGGCCGGCATCGACGCGTCGATGATGACGTCGCTGGGCACGTGCAGGTTGGTGATGCCGCGGTCGGAGTCGACCATCGCCAGCGACGGGCCGCTGTCGTAGGTCGCGGTGATCGCCTTCTCGATCGCCTCGCGCTTCTCCGCGGGCAGCTTCTCCAGCGCGGTCAGCACGCTGGCCAGCCCGTCGTTCGGGTCGGCGCCCACGGAGGCGAGGTCGTCGCCGTAGTCGGCGAACACGTCGGCGAAGTACTGCTTCACCGCGTGTCCGAACAGGATCGGGTCGGACACCTTCATCATCGTCGCCTTGAGGTGCACCGAGAACAGCACGCCCTTGGCCTTGGCGTCGGCGACCTGCTCGGCGAGGAACGCGTCGAGGGCCTCCCGGCGCATGACCGCGCCGTCGACGATCTCCCCGGCCAGCACCGGCAGCGACGGCTTGAGCACGGTCACGGTGCCGTCCGCGGCCACGTGCTCGATCCGCAGCTCGGCGGCTTCGTCGAGGGTCACCGAGGTCTCGGAGTGCCGGAAGTCGCCGTCGCTCATGGTGGACACGTGCGAGGCCGAGTCCGGGGACCATGCGCCCATCGAGTGCGGGTGCTTGCGGGCGAAGTTCTTCACCGAGGCCGGGGCCCGGCGGTCGGAGTTGCCCTCGCGCAGCACGGGGTTGACGGCGCTGCCCTTGACCGCGTCGTACGAGGCACGCGCAGCCTTCTCCTCGTCGGTCTGCGGGTCCTCCGGGTAGTCCGGGATGTCGTAGCCTGCGCCCTGCAGTTCCTTGATCGCCGCCTTGAGCTGCGGGATCGAGGCGCTGATGTTGGGCAGCTTGATGATGTTGGCCTCGGGCGTCTTCGCCAGCTCACCGAGCTCGGCCAGCGAGTCCGGCACCCGCTGGGCGTCGGTGAGCCGGTCCGGGAACTGCGCGAGGATGCGGGCGGCCAGCGAGATGTCGCGCGTCTCGACGTCGACCCCGGCCTTGCCGGCGAACGCCTCGATGACCGGCAGGAACGAGTGCGTCGCCAGCGCCGGTGCTTCGTCGGTGTAGGTGTAGATGACCTTCATCGTTGCTCTGGCCTGCCTGTGACTCGTGGTCGGACCTGGACGGTGGAGCGCGATGCCCCCTGGCTGACACGCTATCCCGTGCCGCCGTCCTGGCGCGTCCGGTGTCCGGTCGGACGCAGGAGGACCTGGGGATCGGCCCGCGCGACCGGAACCGTCGGCCGCCTGCCCCCACCTGCCCTTGATCGTCTTTTCGGGTCATCACCCGGGCGGCGAGGCTGCCCTGGGCTACGGTTTAGCTGCCACCGGCCAGGGGAGCGCCTCGTGAACAAAATCAAGATCAAGAAGCCGGACTCGGCCAAGCTGCGGGGCTGGCCGTTCGTGATGCTGGCCGGGGTGGTCCTGGCGCTGCTCGCCCTGCTCGACCGGGGCGGGTTCTCGATCGGGGCGACGGGCGTGACCGGCTGCGTGATGCGGGTCGACGCCGCCGAGGTCAACGTGCGGTCCACGCCCGGCACCGAGCTCGAGCCGGTCCGGAAGCTGCGCCAGGGCGACGAGGTCGACGCCGAGCGGATCGTCACGGGCGGGTTCCGCAAGCTCGCGGGGGAGGGCGAATGGGTCCTGGACCAGAGCCTGGTCCCGACCACCGGCAGCAACTGCTGACCCCCGCCGCGCGGGCCCGAACGGTCCTGGGAGACGCTCCGGACGTGCTCACCGTCAGCTCGGTCAACGTCAACGGGATCCGGGCCGCCGCCCCGAAGGGTCTCCTCGCCTGGCTGGTCGCCACCGACGCCGATGTGGTGTGCCTGCAAGAGGTCCGGGCCCATCCCGAGGACCTGCCCGCCGAACTGCTCGACACCTTCGCCCGGCACGGCTGGCACCTGACCTACGCCCCGTGCGAGACCGCGCGCGGACGCAACGGGGTCGCCGTGCTCACCCGGGTCCCGCCCGATGCGGTACGGATCGGCTTCGGCGGCGCCGAGGCTGCGGAGTTCGCCGGCTCGGGCCGCTACCTGGAGGTCGACCTCGACGTCGGCCCCAGCAGGTTGACGGTCGCGTCGCTGTACCTGCCCAACGGCACCGTCGACACCCCCAAGCAGGACGAGAAGGACCGCTTCCTCGCCGTGTTCGCGCCCTACCTCGCCGAGCGCCGGGAGAAGGCGGCCGCCGAGGACCGCGAGGTGCTCGTGTGCGGTGACTGGAACATCGCCCACACCGAGGCCGACATCCGGAACTGGAAGGGAAACCTGAAGAACTCCGGGTTCCTGCCGCACGAGCGGGCATGGCTGGGCGAGGTGTTCACCGGGTACGTCGATGTGGTGCGCACCCTGTATCCCGGCGTCGACGGGCCGTACTCGTGGTGGTCCTACCGCGGTCGCGCCTTCGACAACGACGCCGGCTGGCGCATCGACTACCACGTGGCGACGCCCGGTCTCGCGTCCCGCGCCGAGAGCGCCGTCGTCGAGCGCGCGGCCAGCCACGGCGAGCGCTGGTCCGACCACGCACCGGTGACGGTGCGCTACCGCACGGCGCCGTCATGATCCCCAGCCGGGTCATCGGCGGCCGCTACGTCCTGTTGAGCGAGATCAGGTACGGCCGGATGGGCGCGGTCTGGCGGGCCGAGGACCGGCTGACCCGGCGGGAGGTCGCGGTCCGGGAGTTGCAACTGCCCGCCGGACTCGCACCGGCCGACCGGGCGCAGTTCCGGGACCGCCTGCTGCGGGACGCGCGCACCGCCGGGCGGCTGCGCCACCCCGGTATCGGCGCAGTGCACGACGTCATCACCGACGACGACATCGACCACGTCGTGTCCGAGCTGATCGAGGCCCGCACGCTGGCCGCCACGGTCGCCGAGGACGGACCGCTCACCGAGCGCCCGGCCACCACCGTCGGCCGCCAGGTGCTGTCCGCACTGCGGACGGCGCACGGCAGCGGGCTGTTGCACCGCGACGTCGCCCCGGACAACGTCCTGCTCGGGCGCGACGGCCGGGTCGTCCTCACCGGGTTCGGGATCGCGGCCGCGCTCGAGGGCCTGCCGCTTCCCGCCCCGTTCGCCGGTCCCGTCGGCTACACCGCGCCGGAGCGGCTGGCGGGTGCCCCCGCCTCGGCGGCCGCGGACCTGTGGGCGCTCGGCGCGACGCTGTTCCACGCCGTCGAGGGTGCCGGGCCGTACGAGCGCGCCACCGCCGCGGAGACCCTCGAGGCCCTCACCCACGCCGACCTGCCGCGGACGCGATGCCGCGGCCCACTCGGCTCGGTGATCGTCGGCCTGCTGGCCCGGTCCCCGCAGGGCCGGCTGAGCGCCGAGCAGGCTGCGGCGCTGCTCGACGCGGCGGCCGGCGGAGCCGCGTCCGCGCGCGGCGTGCTGACATGGTGGCGGTGGTCGCGACGGCGGCCACCGATCGGCTGAGCCGGACGTCCGCGGGCCCGCCGGCTGCAGGCGGTGATCGAATGCCCGATGACCGAGCCGACCGAGCCGACCGAGCCGACCGAGCCGACCGAGCCGACCGAGCCGACCGGGGTGCCCGTCGCCCACGGCAACGTCGATCTCGTCCGCGCGGCCCTCACCGCGGGTGGGGCGGACCCGGCGTCGCGGGTGCTGCCCGACGCCGTGACCACCGCGGCCGCGGCGCTGGGCGTCGAGTCGGCCAGATCGCAACTCGCTGGTCTTCGACGCCGATGGCGCGCCGCTGCTCGTGCTCACCTCCGGGGCGCACCGGGTGGGCACCGCCAAGGTCACCACGCTGGTCGGTGCCGGGCGGGGCGGCAGGCGAGCCCGAGTGCGTGCACGCCGCCACCGGGCAGCGGATCGGCGGCGTCGCCCCGGCCGGGCACCCGGCCCGCTACGCACCCTCCTCGACCGGGCCCTGGAGGCCTCCCCGCGGGTCGGGGCCGCGGGCGGCATCCCGCACGCCGTCTTCCCGGCGACGTTCGCCGAACTGGTGGCCGTCACCGGCGGGGAGCCGGCGGACGTGGCCTGAACCCGGTCAGGCGCCCGACGCGGACCGCAGCCGCGCCCACAGGAAGCCGGTTGCGTCGAGTGGATCGTCGGAGGTCCCGGTGTCGTCGCGCCCGGCCCCGGGCCACTCGTGCGGTGCCCCGTCGATCACGTCGCGCGTGACGGTGCGTCCCGCGGCACATCCCCAGGTGCTCACGGTGGCCTGCGCCTCCACGATGACGGTGGGATCGCCGGCGCAGCCGGCGGCGGCCAGGAACGGCGCGAGCGTCGCGTCGAGCGGGGGGAAGCCCCGCTGCGGCCGGCCGCCGATCGGCACCCGGTCGTCGGCCGTGCCCTGCACCGCGGCCACCGTGAGCGGGGCCGGTTCCGGACAGTCCACGAGCAGCGTGCCGGCCACCGAACCGATGCCGGCCAGGTCGCCGGGCCGGCCGCAGGCCCACCGGTAGGACATCATCGCGCCGTTGGAGAAACCGACCGCGTACACCCGGCCCGCGTCGACCGCGTCCTCGGCGATCAGCTGTTCACGCAGTTCGTGCAGGTAGGCAGCATCGTCGACGCCGAGGTCGCGGGCCCGCCCGCAGCAGCTGCCGGCGTTCCAGGTGCCGTCGACCCCGTCGGGATAGGCGACGACGAATCCATCGCGCTCGCCCAGGGCGTCCCAGCCGAGGTGGGCCCGGGCATCGGCGGCGCTGCCGCCCGCGCCGTGCAGCACGACGACCAGCGGCGCTCCGGGCCCGGCGGTGGGCGGGTGCACGACGACGGCCGTGCGACCGGCCCCGGCCGCGTGAGTCCGGACGGTCCGGTCGTCCGGTTCGTCGGCTGCGGAGCCGCCGGTGGCGGCCGCGGCGCAACCGGCCAGCAGGACCGCGCCGAGCAACAGGAAACCGGGTCGGAGCAGCCGGCGGAGCGCGGCGGCCCGGATCGCCGGAGCGCGCATGGGCCGAGTGGACACCGGCCGCAGGGATCTGTCGACCCGGGCCCGGCCCGGAGGCGGTCCAGACCGCGCGACGCAGAGTCGACAATCCGTTGGTCGACCTCGCTCCGGCGGCGACCTAGTGTGAGGCCATGACCGACGTGCTCCCCGATCCTGTGCCGGCTGCCGAGGCCGCTCCCTCCGAGGCGGCCCTGCGGCGGGCGCTGCGCCGGGTTCGAGACGGCGCCGTGCTCGACGTGACCGAGGCCGCCGTGCTCCTGGCCGCCCGGGGCGGGCAGCTCGACGAGCTGCTGGATGCGGCGTCGCGGGTCCGGGACGCGGGGCTGGTGGCCGAGGGCCGCCCCGGCGTGGTGACGTACTCGCGCAAGGTCTTCATCCCGCTGACCCGGTTGTGCCGGGACCGATGCCACTACTGCACGTTCGCCACCGTCCCGCACCGGCTGCCCGCGGCCTTCCTGGAGCGCGACGAGGTCCTGGAGATCGCCCGCGCCGGCGCGGCCGCTGGGTGCAAGGAGGCGTTGTTCACCCTCGGCGACCGGCCCGAGGACCGCTGGCCCGCAGCCCGGGAATGGCTCGACGAGCGAGGCTACGACTCCACGCTGGACTACGTGCGGGCCTGCGCCATCGCTGTGCTCGAGGAGACCGGTCTGCTGCCCCACCTCAACCCGGGGGTGCTGAGCTGGGCCGAGCTGACGCGGCTCAAGCCCGTGGCGCCGAGCATGGGGATGATGCTGGAGACCACGGCGACCCGGCTGTGGTCCGAGCCGGGCGGCCCGCACTACGGCAGCCCGGACAAGGAGCCGGCGGTTCGGCTGCGCTCGCTCACCGACGCCGGCCGGGTCGGGGTCCCGTTCACCACCGGCATCCTCATCGGGATCGGGGAGAACCGCACCGAACGCGCGGAGTCGATCTTCGCGATCCGCTCGGCGGCCCGGGCGCACGGACACGTCCAGGAAATCATCGTGCAGAACTTCCGGGCCAAGCCCGACACCGCGATGGCGAACGACCCGGACGCCGACCTCGACGACCTGGCCGCCACGATCGCGGTGACCCGGCTCGTGCTGGGCCCGAAGATGCGGGTGCAGGCGCCGCCGAACCTGGTCGGCGACGAGTTCGCGCTGATGCTGCGTGCCGGTATCGACGACTGGGGCGGCGTCTCGCCCGTGACCGCCGACCACGTCAACCCCGAGCGGCCCTGGCCGGCGATCGACGAGCTCGCCGCGCGGTCCGCCGAGTCCGGCTTCACGCTCCGCGAGCGGCTCACGGCCTACCCGCGCTACGTGCTGGCCGGATCGCCGTGGATCGACACCCGGCTGCACGCCCACGTCGCGGCGCTGGCCGACCCGGAGACGGGGCTGGCGAACGAGGACGCGGTCGTGGCGGGCCTGCCGTGGCAGGAGCCGGACGGCGGGTTCGCCTCGACCGGGCGGATCGATCTGCAGGCGACGATCGACACCACCGGACGCACCGAGAGCCGGCGCGGGGACTTCGACTCGGTCTACGGCGACTGGGACGAGCTGCGCGGCGAGCTGGCCGCCCAGCAGCGGTCCGCGCCCGAGCGGCTGGACTCCGACGTGCGGGCGGGGCTCGCGCTGGCCGCGTCCGACCCGGCGGCACTGCTCGACCCGGCCAACACCGCGGCGGCGATGGCCGTGCTGACCTGCGAGGGCCCGGCGCTGGAAGAGCTGGCCAGGCTGGCCGACGCGGTGCGCGCGGACGTCGTCGGGGAGCCCGTCTCGTACGTGATCAATCGGAACATCAACTTCTCGAACGTCTGCTACGTCGGCTGCCGGTTCTGCGCCTTCGCCCAGCGCGAGCGCGACGCCGACGCGTTCCGGCTCTCCCTCGACGAGGTCGCGTCCCGGGCGGTCGAGGCCGCGCAGGATGGTGCGACCGAGGTCTGCATACAGGGCGGCATCGACCCGCAGCTACCGGTCAGCTTCTACGCCGACCTGGTGCGCGCGGTGCGGGCCGCGGTACCCGGGATGCACGTGCACGCGTTCAGCCCGATGGAGATCGTGAGCGCCTCGGCCAAGGCCGGGGTGTCGATCGAGGAGTGGCTGACCGAGTTGCGCGACGCCGGGCTGGGCTCGATCCCGGGCACGGCGGCGGAGATCCTCGACGACGAGGTCCGCTGGGTGCTGACCAAGGGCAAGCTGCCGGCCGCGCAGTGGATCGAGGTCGTGTCGACGGCGCACAAGCTCGGCATCCCGTCGTCGTCGACGATGATGTACGGCCACGTCGACGAGCCCCGGCACTGGCTCGGGCACCTGCGCACGCTCGCAGCCGTCCAGGACGAGACCGGTGGTTTCACCGAGTTCGTCCCCTTGCCGTTCGTGCACCACAACGCGCCCATCTACCTGGCGGGGATCGCCCGGCCCGGGCCCACCGAGCGCGACAACCGGGCGGTGCACGCGTTCGCCCGGCTGGCCCTGCACGGCCGGATCGACCACATCCAGTGCTCCTGGGTGAAGCTGGGCGACGACCTGTCCGCGCGGATCCTGCAGGGCGGCGCCGACGACATGGGCGGCACCCTCATGGAGGAGACCATCAGCCGCATGGCAGGCTCGGAGAACGGGTCCGCGCGCACGGTGGCCGAGCTGGAGTCGATCGCGACGATGGCCGGGCGCCCGATCCGGCAGCGGAGCACGACCTACGCCGAGCCGGTCGCGCGCCTCGTCCCGGCAGCCGCCGGAGCCCCGCGCCTCATCCCGCTCACCCCGGCCTGACCC
>NZ_JAAXKZ010000108.1 GCF_012911875.1 Pseudonocardia bannensis
GGGTGGTGCGGGGGGACGCCCAGCCGGGGCGCACGAGCAGGCGCAGGCCGTTCAGGCAGACCAGCACGGTCGACAGCTCGTGGCCGGCCACGCCGACGACGAGCGGCAGCGTTCCGACCAGGTCCCAGGCCACCAGCACGACGATCACCGCCGCGGCGAACGCCAGGTTGGCCTGCGCGATCCGCCGCGCCCGGCGGGCGAGCGTGATCAGCGGGGCCAGGCTGCCCATCGGGTCGCGGAGCAACACCCCGTCGGCGGCCTGCACGCTCAGCGCACTGGCCCCCTCACCGGCGGCGAGACCGACGTCGGCGGTGGCCAGCAGCGGCGCGTCGTTGACCCCGTCACCGGCGGCCAGCACGGTCCGCCCCTCCCGCTGCCAGCCCGCGACGACCGCGGTCTTGCCGGCCGGGAGCAGCTCGGCATGCACCTCGGTGACCCCCAGCTCGGCGGCCACGTTCCGCGCGGGCACGGGGGCGTCACCGGTGAGCAGTGCGGGCACGTGCCCGGTCACGGCGCTGAGGTCGGCGATTGCCGCGGCGGCCTCCGGCCGCAGCTCGTCGGCGAGGGCGAGCACCCCGACCGGGAGGCCCGCGGCGAGCACGACGACCGCGGTGTGCCCGTCGGCCTCGAAACCCTCGACCACCGCTCGTGCGCGGGCGCGGGCCCGGGCGGCGGCGTCGGTCTCGTCCACCGCGGCGTCGAGGAGTGCCGGGTGGCCGACCACGACCTCGGCACCCTCGGGGCCGCCCACGACGGCGCGCACCCCACGACCGGGCAGCGCGGTGAACTCGTGGACCTCCGGAGTCACGACGCGCCGGCGGCGCGCCTCCTCCCGGACCGCCCGGCCCAGCGCGTGCTCACTGCCGGACTCGGCCGCACCGGCCAGCGCGAGCAGCTCGTCCGCGGTGCCCCGCAGGGGTACGGCCCCGACCACGCGGGGAGCACCGCGGGTGACGGTGCCGGTCTTGTCCAGTGCCACGGCGTCGACGTCGGCCAGCGCCTCGACGACCGTCGCGTCCTTGAGCAGCACCCCGCGCCGACCGGCCGCGGCGATCGCGGCGAGCAGCGGCGGCATCGTCGCGAGCACGACCGCGCACGGCGAAGCGACGATCATGAAGGTCATCGCCCGGAGCAGGGTGGGTTCGAAGGCCGCGCCGAACAGCAGCGGAACGGTGAGCAGCGCGACCGCACCACCGACGACGAGCACCGAGTAGCGCTGTTCGATCCGCTCGATGAGCAACTGGCGGCGCGCCTTGGTCTCGGACGCCTCCCGGACCTGGGCCGCGATGCCCGCGACGAGCGAGTCGGCCGGGTCCCGGTCCACCCGGACCTGCAGTGTCCCGGTCCCGTTCACGGTCCCCGCGTGCACGGTGTCGCCGGGGACGGTGCGCCGCGGCAGCGGCTCACCGGTCAGCCCGGCCGTGTCGACCTCGCTGGCGCCGTCGGTGACCTCGCCGTCGGCCGGGATCCTCTCGCCCGGTCGCACCAGGACCCGGTCGCCCACGACGAGCTCCCGCGCCGGGATCTGCCGCTCCCCACCGGGATCGAGGCGGGTGGCGGTCTCGGGGGCCAGGTCGAGCAGGGCGTGGATGCTGTCCCGGGTCCGCGCGGTCATCACCGCCTCCAGGGCGCCCGAACTCGCGAAGATGACGATCAGCAGGCCGCCGTCGAGGTACTGGCCGATCGCGGCAGCGGCGAGCGCGGCGACGATCATCAGCAGATCGACGTCGAGCCGGCGTTCGCGCAGCGCCTGCAGCCCCGACCAGGCCGGTTCCCAGCCGCCCGCGACGTAGCAGAGCAGATAGGCGGTCGCCACGAGCGCGACCGGCGCCCCGGCCAGGTCGGCGGGGACGGCGACCGCGAACCCCGCCAGCGACAGCGCCGCCCGCCGGACCTCCGGCACGAACCAGAAGGACGTCATGCGTGGGAGCATAGCTGCGCAGCCACGCAGATACGCAGCCAGATGAGCGTCTGCGCAGACATCCGAACATCCGCGCATTCCCTCAGGTGAGCGCCGGGACTACACTCGCCGCGTGCACGACGGCATCCACGACTTCGAGATGCCGCGCCCGGAGGACGTCCGGCGAGCGGCCGAGTCGTTGCGCCTGCTGGCCGACCCCACCCGCATCAAGATCCTCTGGGCCCTGCTGCAGGGCGAGACCTCGGTGGCCTGCCTGGCCGAACTCGTCGGCGCCGCACCCACCGCGGTGAGCCAGCACCTGGCGAAGCTGCGGCTGGCCGGGCTCGTCGAGGGCCGGCGCGAGGGCACCTTCGTCTACTACTCGGTCGAGGGCAGCCACGTCCGGGCGCTGCTCACCGAGGCCCTCGGGCACGCGGCGGCCGGCGCACGCTGAGGCTCGTCAGGCCGGCCGCAACCGCGCCGCCCCCACCACCGCCGGCCCCGCCGGCGTCGCGGCCAGGATCTCCCAGCCGCCGTCGACGTCGGTGATCTCGACCGTGAACGGCGTCCCCTCGGTCACCGGCGAGACGAACTTGACCTCCAGGCTGCCGCGGGCGGCCCACTCCGGGACCCGGGCGTACAACTCCTTCTCGATCACCGCGAGCAGGTAGACCCCCTGGACCAGGGTCTTCCCGAACGGCGTCGCGGCGGCGAACTCGGGCTCGGTGTGGATCAGCCCGGTCCCGCCGCTGGCCACCCCGAAGTCGTCCATGTCCTGCTGACTGAAGGTTCTCGTCATCTGGACGCGTATCCCCACAGGATCGTCGACGTCACGCAGCAGACCACGTCGTCCTCGCGCGCGTACACGGTGTCGAGCACGACGGTCGGCCTCCCCTTGCGCAGTGTCGCCTCGGTGACCGTCACCGCGACGTCGAGCACGTCCCCGACCCGGGCCTCGCCGTGCTGGGAGACCTGCTGACGGGCGTGCACGCTGCCCTGCTCCATCCGCCCGCCCATCGCCCGGTAGATCGGCAGGAACGTGCAGTACAGCCACGGCGGCACCACCGTGCGCCGCCCCGCCGGGGCACCGACGAGCCGGTCGTAGTCCGCGACGAGGTCCGGGGTGAGCGGGTAGGTCGTGCGGTGCACCGAGCCGGGCACCAGGGACGCGAACGGGATGTCGGCGAACTCCTGGGCGATCCGCGGCATCAGGCCCCCTCCTCGTGACGCGCGTCGGCCACCCGGACCAGCGCGTCCGCGACGACCACCCCGTCGGACAGCACGAACACCGGATTGAGGTCGATCTCGGGCAACGCGCCACCGGTCGCGGCGAAGCGCTCGGCGAACCGGAGCACGAGGTCCACCAGCGCGTCCACGTCGAGCGGCGCGGCCCCGCGGGCCCCGGTCAGCAGCGGGTGGATAGCCAGGGCGCGCACGGCGTCGACGACCGCGGCCCGGCTCAGCGGCGGGATCAGCAGCCGGAAGTCACGGAGCACCTCGACGTGCACCCCACCGGACCCGAGCAGCACGGTCGGCCCGAACACGGGGTCCCAGGTGGCGCCGAGCGAGACCTCCACCCCGCCGCGCACCATCCGCTCCACCAGCACGCCCTCGATCGGTTCGATCCCGGCCGCGCGACCCGCGGCCAGCACCTCGGCAGCCGCGCGCTCCACGGCCGCGGTGCCGGTGAGCCCGAGGCGGACCGCCCCGAGCTCGGTCTTGTGCGCGGCGGCCGGCGAGCAGAGCTTCACGACCAGCGGGTGCGGCAGGTCCACGGCCGCCGCCGCGGCCGGGGTGGCGGCCAGCCTGCCGGGGACCACCGGCAACCCCCAGCTCGTCATCAGTTCCTTGCTCGCGTGCTCGCTCAGGAAACCGGCGCCCTCCGGCAGCGGGACGGCGACGGCGGGCGCCACCGCCGGCAGGGGGCGGCGCAGCCACGCCGAGTGCTCGGCGAACCGCGCCACTGCTCGGACGCACGCGGCGTCGTCGTCGAAGGTGGGCACGCCGCGCGCGGTCAGCCGCTCCGCGAGATCGGGCCGCCCGCCGACCGACGCCACGGCCACCAGCACGCCGCGAGCGGCGGCCTCGGCGTGGAGCGCGGCGACGTCGTCGGTGATCGTGTCGATGTCATAGGTCGGGCCGACGATGCCCAGCGCGACCAGCACGATGTCGACCCACGGATCGGCGGCGAGCGCGGGCAGCACCCGGGTCAGCAGGTGCGGCTGCTGCACGATCTGCCCGGTGACGTCCACCGGATTGCCCACCGCGGCGAACGGCGGCAGCACCGCCCGCAGCGTCTCCCGGGTGCCGTCGGTGAGCTCGGCGAGCTCGAGGCCCTCGGTGAGCGCCACGTCGGCCATCATCACGCCCAGTCCACCGGAGTTGCTGACGATCCCGACCCGGTTCCCGCGCACCGGCGCCGACGTCTCGAAGATCCGGGAGAGCCCGGACAACTCGGTGAGGCTGCGGGCCCGGACCACCCCGTGCCGGCGCAGGAACGCCTCGACCACCACCTCCGGCTGGGCCAGCGCGCCGGTGTGCGATCCGGCGGCCTTCGCGCCCGCCTCCGTCGCGCCGGCCTTGACCATCAGCACCGCCTTGCCGAGCCGTCGCGCCTTTTCCGCCGCAGCGACCAGCCGGGGGACGTCGGCCAGGTGCTCGCAGTAGGCCTGCACGACGCGCACCCCGGGGTCGTCGAGCACGGCGTCGATCAGCTCGGCGACGCTCACGTCGGCCTCGTTCCCGGTCGCCGCCCAGTAGCGCAGGCCGGTGGCGTGCTGATGCTGCAGCGCCGCCAGCATGCCGGCGACGGCGCCGCTCTGACTGACGATCGCGACCGGCCCGTCGCGCAGCGGGAAGTTGGTGAACGAGCTGGAGAAGCTGGTCACGGCACCGCTGGCGAGATTCGCGATGCCCTGGCAGTTGGGCCCGAGCAGCCGCATCCCGTGCGCCCGGGCCGCCGCGACCAGCTCACGCTGCGCCCGCTCGCCGTCGGCGTCCAGCTCGGCGAACCCGCTGCTCAGCACCACGCAGGCCCGCACCCCGCGGCGTGCGCACGCCTGCACCGCGTCCCGCGCCGCGTCGGCGGCGGTGACGACGACGGCCAGGTCGACCCCGTCGGGAAGGTGGTCCGCGGAGCGCAGCGCGGGCAGCCCCTGGATGGCGTCCCGGGTCGGGTTGACCGGCAGCACGTCACCGGCGAAGCCGTACTCGCTCAGGAAGCGCAGCAGCCGCCCGCCGATCTTGCCGGGGTCGTCGGAGGCCCCGACCACCGCGATCGACTTCGGGTCGAGCAGCGCGGCGAGGTCGTGATCGGCCATCATCGGCCGTCCGCACGAACGAGGGAGCCACGATGACCTGCACGCTGATCGAGCCGGCGCTCGGCGTCGCCGTCACCGCGGCCCGGGCCGGCGGGCGGGTGCTGCGCGCCGCCGACCGGCGCACGCTGGAGGTCTGGTCGAAGGACGCGTGGGTGGACGTGTCGACCTCGGCCGACCACGCCTCCCAGGCCGCGATGGTGTCGCTGATCCAGGGCGACTTCCCGGACCACACCGTGGTGGGCGAGGAGGACACCGTGCCAGGCCGCGACGACCGGCACGTGTGGTACGTCGACGGGCTGGACGGGACGAGCAACTTCACGCACGGGATCCCCTGGTACTGCGTGTCGGTGGCGCTGCGCTGCGGTGACGAGGTGGTCGCGGGAGCGGTGTACGACCCGGTGCACGACGAGCTGTTCACCGCCGGGGCCGGTCGCGGCGCCACCTGCAACGGCCTGCCGCTGCAGGTGGCTGCGACCGACGAACTGGACCGGGCGCTGGTGGCCACGCAGATCCAGACCTCCGACCCGGCCCGGATCGCCGAGTTCGCCGCGACGTTCGAGCGGCTGCTGAACACGTGCGGCGGGGTGCGTTTCCCCGGCGCACCGGCCCTGATCATGTGCCACATCGCGGCCGGACACTTCGCCGCGTACTGCGAACGCGCGATGGCGCCCTGGGACATCAGCGCGGGGCAGCTGATCCTGACCGAGTCCGGCGGACGGGTGACCGACTTCGACGGCGTCCCGATCGCGTCGCCCGCCCGCACCGACGTGGTGGCGAGCAACGCCCGCGTGCACGACGCCCTGCTCGCCGTCCTCCGTGCCCGGTGAGTGCCGCTTGAACACCGCTACCGCGCAGCACCGGGACCGCGGCGGATGACCGGTGGTTCGCCGGTCGTCCCACGGTTCACCCCGACCAGGCCGCGGTTGCGCGGGTCGCCGCCGTAGGCCGCGTGCATCCGCGGCCCCGCGGCGCGCAGGCCGCCGTCGACGGTGATCTCCTCACCGGTGACGAAGCGGGATGCGTCACCGGCCAGGAACGCGATCACCTCGGCCACGTCCTCGGGGCGTCCCAGGTCCGGCCACGGCTGTGCCTCGTCCATCACCGACCGCGCGGCCTCGACCGCATCGCCGATCAACGGGGTCACGATGAGCCCCGGGCAGACCGTGTTCACCCGGATCCGGTCCGGACCGAGCTCGGCGGCGGCGACCTTGCCCAGGTTGAGCACCGCCGCCTTCGCCGCCGAGTACGCCTGCGGGCCGGCCCCGGCGCTGAACGCCGCGACCGACGCGGTGTTGACGATCGACCCGCCGTTCCCGGCCGCACGCATCGCGAGCGCACCGTGCTTGATCCCCAGGAACACGCTGCGCACCAGGACGGCGAACGTGTAGTCCCAGTCCGCGACCTCGATCTCGGTGAGCGCGCCGAACGCGCCGCCCACCCCGGCGTTGTTCACGACACAGTCGAGCCGGCCGAACGCCTCGACGGTCGCCGCCACGGCTGCGGCGACGTCGTCCTCGTCGGAGACGTCGGTACGGACGAACGTCGCGCCGAGCTCGTCGGCCGCGCGCTTTCCGTTCTCCGCGTTGAGGTCGGCGAGCAGCACCTGCCAGCCCTCGTCGCGCAGCCGGGCGACGGTGGCCCGGCCGATGCCGCTCGCGCCGCCGGTGACCAGTGCCGCCCTCCCCCGGCCCGCGTTCGTCCCCGCGGTCATCACCGCGCCGCCGGTGCGCTGCCCAGATGCGCGTACTCGTCGCGCAGCAACCGCTTGAGGATCTTGCCGCTGGCGTTGCGCGGCAGCACGTCGACGAACACGACGTACCGCGGCCGTTTGTAGCCGGCGAGGCGTTCGCGGCAGTACGCGATGACCTCGTCCTCGGTCAGGCTGTGGCCGTCGTTCAGCACGATCGCCGCACAGGGGGTCTCGTCCCACTTCGGGTCCGGCACGCCGATCACGGCGGACTCCTGGATGGCCGGGTGGTCGGCCAGGACGTTCTCGATCTCGGCGGGGTAGATGTTCTCCCCGCCGGACAGGATCATGTCCTTGACCCGGCCGATGATGTAGATGTAGCCGTCCGTGGTGATCCGGGCCAGGTCGCCGGTGCGGCACCAGCCGTCGACGAACGTCTCCGCGGTGGCCTCCGGCTTGCCCCAGTACACCCCGCACACCGACGGGCTGCGGGTCCACAGCTCGCCGTCGGTGTCCGCGGGGAGCTCCTCGAGCGTCGCCGGGTCGACGATCTTGACCTCGGTCAGCGGCAGCGGCCGGCCGACGCTGGTCCGGTGGTCGTCGAGGCGCTCGGGGTCCATGACGCTGGTCATCGCGCCGCCCTCGGTGAGCCCGTACGCCTGCTCCATGCGCACCTTCGGGAAGCGGGTGCGGATCCGGTCCACGGCCCAGCCGAGGATCGGCGAGCCACCGGTCACCACCCGTCCCAGGTCCGGGACATCGACCCGGTCCAGTTCGGACCACGACATCCACTGGTAGATCGTCGCCGGCAGCAGGAAGGCGTCGGTGCACCGGTGGTGGCGGAGCACGTCGACGATCCGGTCGACGGTCAGCCCGGTGGAGCGCATCATCACGGCGTGCCCGCCGCTCATCAGCACCGGGAGCACGCAGTCCTCGAACCCGCTCACGTGGAACATCGGGGTGGTGCCCAGGTGCACCGAGCGCTCGTCGTACTTCCAGTACAGCGCCTGCATCGCGCCGAACCACAACGTGTGCCCGTGCGTCCACAGTGCACCCTTCGGGAACCCGGTGGTCCCCGAGGTGTACATGATCATGCAGGGGTCGGTGGGCGCCGGGTCGGGCACGGCGGGCTCGCCCGGGTCGGCGTCCTCCAGCACCGACTGCGGCAGCGCGTCGGACAACGCCGCGGCGTCGGCGTCGAGCTCCGGGTCGAGCACGAACACGATCGACGTCCGGACCGGGGTGTCGGCGAGCACCGGCGCGATCGTCGCGGCGAAGCGCCCGTGCAAGCACAGGACGGTGCTGCCGGAGTCGGTCAGCGCGTAGCGCAGTTCCTCGCCGGTGAGCCGCCAGTTCAGCCGCACGGCGATCGCGCCGAGACGGGTGATGGCCAGGTAGAGGGCCCAGTACTCGAGGCTGTTGGACAGCAGCATTCCGACCCGGTCGCCCGGCCGGACACCCTGGGCCAGCAGGCCGTTGGCGTAACGGTTGGTCCGCTCGGCCAGCTGGGCGTAGGTCCAGGTCTGGTCCTTCTCCAGCGAGATGGCCGGCCGCTCCCCACCCCCGCCGCGAGCGGGTTGCAGGAGCTGACGGGTGATGATTCCCGTGAACACGGCATTCCCTCCGTCGGGTCGAACGACCTGAACTCCCGGACGAACGTACTGTTGTCCTGGACACACGTCCAGAGAAGGATCACGCCATGGCCTCGCGGACCTACGGCGACCGCACCCTGTCGCCGAACCAGGAGTTCCGGCGCGCCGAGATCACCGAGGCGACGTGCCGACTGCTGCGGACGCGGGGCGTCGCGGCCTGCACCGTCCGCACCATCGCCGACGAGGCGGGCGTGAGCAAGGGAGTGATCCACTACTACTTCGCCGACGTGCACGAGCTGGTCGAGCTGGGCTTCGCGCAGCTGGCCGCGACCTACTACGCGCACATCGGCGGGCAGGCGGCCTCGATCGCCGACCCCGTGCAGGCGCTGTGGCACGCGATCGTCTCCTACGTCGCCCCGTGGGACGCGCACTCCAGCATGGCGCTGCTGTGGTGCGAGTACTACGTCGCGAGCCTGCGTGCCGGCCGGCTGGGCGGGGTGGTCGCGATGCAGCAGGCCATGCAGGATCTGTTCGCCGCCGTGCTGGCCCGGGTGTCACCGGACGTCGTCCGGCACGCCGGCGCGCTCACCCGGCACGTCACCGGGACCGTGCTCACCCAGACCCAGATGCCGGTCGACGTGCCCGAGCTGGTGTCGGAGATCAGCCGGCTGACCGGCGTCCCGGCCCCGGTCTCGGTCGACGCGGGCTGCGACGACCCGCACTGCGCGTTCCACGGCCCCGGCCCGCGGCGGTCGAGGTCGCTGCCATGACGGCCGCGGACGAGCGGACGGCCGGGTGGAGCCCTCGCGGTGGGCGAGGGCGGGCGACGACGGGGGGAACGGACCGGTGAGCGGTGTGGGCGAGGTCGGCAAGCTGGTCGTGTCGGCGAAGCGGGCGCCGGGGTGCCCGGTCGAGAAGCTGCACGCGGCAGCGGCACCCGTCGTCGAGCTGCCCGGCCTGCGCCGGCACGTCCGGTCCCTGACCCTTCCCGGCGGGTACCGGCGCGGCGAGCCCGTCTACGACGTGGTGCACGAACTGTGGTTCGACGACGAGGACACGGCCTGGGCGGCCACCGACACGACGGCGTTCCGGGCGCTGACCGCCGGCCCGCTGCTCGACCCGGCGAGCGTCGCCGTGATCGTGACCGCCGAGCACGTGGTGGTGGACGGGCCGGTCCCGGCGGGCGGGGTGAAGAACATCGAGTACGTGACCCGGCGCGCCGACCTGCCCCGGGAGGAGTTCGGACGCTACTGGGCGCAGGTGCACGGCCCGCTCGCCGCGCACATCGCCGTGATCCGCCGCTACGTGCAGAGCCACACCGTGCCGGCCGCCTACGAGCGCGCCGAGCCCCCGCTCTGGGACGGCGTGGCCATCACGTGGTTCGACGACGTCGCGGCCATGCGTCGTTCGGCGACGACGCCGGAGTACGCCGCCACCCGCGCCGACGAGCCGAACTTCCTGGCACCGGGCGAGCTGCCGTTCCTGATCATGACCGAGCACGAGGTGCCGACGCGCTGAGGCGCCGCTTCCGGTTGCCGGAACGGCCCTCCTGCTGACCCGTGACGATGACCGACGGACCCGCGGTCGAGCGCTCCTCGCACCGGTCGACGTCTCCGCGTGAGCGGCGCACGTTCCGGGCCTGCTTCGGCGGCTGGGCCACCGACGCCATGGACGTCCAGACCTACAGCCTGCTCGTTGCGGGGCTCGGGTCAGGGCTTCTGCTACAACTTCGGCCGTGGCTTCGGTGCGCTGTTCCCGCCGCTCGTGGGCGTACTGGCAGATGCGATCTCGATCGGTGTGGCCGTCGCGGTGTCCGCCGGCATCGCGTACCTCGTGATGGCGTCGTGCGGTCTCGCCCTCACCGAGACGCGCGGGGCCGAGCTCACCGCGGCCGCCGGGTGACCGGGTCCGTGCCGGAGGGCGCCGTCGACGTGCATGCGCACGTCATGACCGGACCGACACCGGGCGTGGCCGGGGCCGTCTACCAGCCGTTCGAGGCGCCCGCGGCGGACTTCCTGGCCCACCTCGACGGGCTCGGGCTGGCCCGCGGGGTGATCGTCAACCCCAGCGTCTACGGCGACGACCACACGGTCCTGCTCGACGCCCTGCGCGCGCACCCGGACCGGCTGCGCGGCGTCGCAGTGGTCGGCACGGACGTCGGCGAGGCGCGCCTGCGGGAACTGCACGAGAGCGGGGTCCGGGCGTGCCGGGTGCAGGACCGCTTCGCCGGCGGTGCCGACATCCGCGAGCTGCCGGCCCTGCTGGATCGGATCGGGCCGCTGGGCTGGCACGTCGAGGTCTGGACCGACCCGCGCGAGCACCTCGGCCTGCTCCGGGACGCGGCCCGCCGGGGCCGGATCGTGCTCGACCACCTCGGGCAGATCCCCGCCCCCGCACCCGGCGACGCCGATCCCGCGGTCCCGGTGCTCCGCGAGCTGCTGGCGGCCGGGGACTGCTGGGTGACACTGTCCGGGGCGTACCGGCTGTCTCCCGGGGAGCCCGAGGCGGTCGCGGCACGGGCGCTGCACCAGCGCGTCCGCGCGGTGCTCGACACGGCCCCCGACCGGGTCGTCTGGGGCACCGACTGGCCCTACGTCGCGCCGCCGACCGTCCCCACCCCGGCCGACCACCGCGCCGTCCTGGACGCGTGGCTACCCGACCAGGACCTGCGCCACCAGGTCCTCGTCGACAACCCCGCCCACCTCTACCGCTGGCCCTGACCCACGTTCCCACCCCACCGCGCGTCATGGAGTCCTCACGCGCCCGGCCGCTCGCCCAGGCAGCGTTGTGGAGCCCTGATGCGCTCAGGTGCCCGCCCGAAGCACGTTGTGCAGCCATAACGCGTTCGGGCGCTCGCGCGGGCTGCGTTGTTACGCGCTGGCGAGGAGGCGCTGCTCGGCTGCGAGGCCGGCGACGGCGGTGCGGGCGGCCGAGGAGTCGGGGGCGACGAGCAGGGTGAGCGGGCCGTCGCCGAGCCGGCGGAGCTACTGGCCACCGACCTGGACGCCGTCCCCGCCCTCTGAACCCGGCAGCCGGCACGGAGGTGTCGGGCCGGGCTCCGAACCGGAGATGTCCGGGTAACAGGTCGGACGGATGCTCGGCCTGCATTGGCATCCTCCGCCGCACCCGAGCACCATGAGGCTGCCGTTCCCGGTGCCGCGAGCGGGCCCTGAGACCCTCAGCGGGACGGAGCACCCATGCGCGAGGCCGCGAGTATGCGCGAGCCGGAGCCGCCGGCCACCGACTCCGTCGCGGCGCACGCCGGCGTCGTCTCCGAGTCCGAGCACGAGGCCCTGCGCGCCGACATCCGGCGGCTGTCCACGATGCTCGGCCGGACCGTCTCCCACCAGGGCGGGGCGGAGCTGCTGGAGCTCGTGGAAGAGGTCCGCCGGCTGTCACGAGCGGCGGTCGACGGCGACGACGACGCCCATGCCGAGATCACCCGGCTGCTGTCCGGGTTGGACGCGGGCACGGCCGTCACCCTCGCCCGAGCGTTCTCGCAGTACTTCCAGCTGGCCAACATCGCCGAGCAGGTGCACCGTTCCCGCGAGCTGCGCACGCTGCGCCCGCCCGGCGACCGATTGCGCACCCTGATGCAACGCCTGGCCGCGGAGGCGGACCGCGACGAGGTACAGGCCGTGCTGGCCCGCACCGAGCTGCGGCCGGTGTTCACCGCGCACCCCACCGAGTCGTCACGGCAGTCGGTGCTGGCCACCCTGCGCCGGGTGGCCGACGCGCTCGACCGGGGCGCGTCCGACGACGAACTCGCAGCGCTGATCGACCTGCTCTGGCAGACCGACGAGATCCGCCCGGGCAAGCCCACGGTGGCCGACGAGGCCCGCGCCATCGGCTGGTACATGGAGCAGCTGGGCCGCCAGGCGGTCCCTGATCTGCTGGCCGGGTTCGACGCCGAGGCGACGGCCGCCGGCTTCGAGGTGCCGTCGAGCGCTCGGCCGCTGGTCCTGGGCACCTGGGTCGGCGGCGACCGGGACGGCAATCCCAACGTGACACCGGCGGTCAGCGCCGAGACGATGCAGCTCTACGCGGACCGCGCGCTGCGGATCCACCTCGACCTCGTCGATGCGCTGGTGTCGGAGCTGAGCGTGTCCACCCGGGTCGTCGGGGTGTCGGAGGAGCTGCGGGGGTCGCTGGCCCGCGACCGCCGCGCCCTGCCCGAGGTGTACGACCGCTACATCCGGCTCAACGCCCACGAGCCCTACCGGCTCAAGCTCTCCTACATCCAGGCCCGCCTGGAGAACACCCGCACGCGGCTGGCCGAGGGATCCCCGCACGTCGAGGGCCGCGACTATCTCGGATCGGCCGGTCATCTCGCCGATCTCGAGGTGATGGACCGGTCGTTGCGCGCGCACCTCGGGGAGCGGATCGCCCGCGGAACGCTGGCCCGGGCGATCCGGTCGGCCCGCGCGCTGGGCCTGCACCTGGCCGCCCTCGACGTCCGCGAGCACAGCGACGCCCACCACGAGGCGCTGGCCGCGCTCTACGCCCGCCTCGGCGGGGAGGGCACGCCGTACGCCGAGCTCGACCGGGAGGGCCGGACCGCGCTGCTGTCCCGGGAGCTGGCCGGGGGCCGGCCGCTGGCCGCGCGGCACGGCGACCTGCCCGAGCCCGCGGACCGGGTGATGGCCACCTTCGACATGCTGCACGACGCCCAGCACCGCTACGGCGAGGAGGCGGCGAGCACCTACATCGTCTCGATGGCCAAGGGCGCCGACGACCTGCTCGCCGTCGCCGTGCTGGCCCGCGAGGCGGGGATGGTCGACCTGTCGGAGCCCACCGGGCGTTCCTCGGTCGACCTGGTACCGCTGTTCGAGACCGTCGAGGAGCTCTCCCGCGCCGGCACGCTGCTCGACGAGCTGCTGTCCGACCCGGGCTACCGCCGGCACGTCCGCCAGCGCGGTGACCTCCAGGAGGTCATGCTCGGCTACTCCGACTCCAACAAGGGGGCCGGCATCACCAGCTCGCAGTGGGAGATCCACCGCGCGCAGCGCCAGCTCCGCGACGTGGCGGCCCGGTACGGGGTCCGGCTGCGGCTGTTCCACGGCCGCGGCGGCTCGGTCGGACGCGGCGGCGGGCCCTCCGGTCAGGCGGTCGCGGCGTCACCGTTCGGGACCGTCGACGCGACGATGAAGCTCACCGAGCAGGGTGAGGTCATCTCCGACAAGTACTCGCTTCCCGCGCTGGCCCGCGACAACCTCGAGATCACGCTGGCCGCGACGCTCGATGCGACGCTGCTGCACCAGTCGGCCCGCTGGCCCGCGGCGACGCTGGCTCGCTGGGACGAGACGATGACCGTGGTCAGCGATGCGGCCCGGGCGGCGTACCGCAAGCTGGTGGAGTCCCCGGGGCTGCCCGAGTTCTTCGCCGCGGCCACCCCCGTCGACGAGCTGGGCCGGCTCAACGTCGGCTCCCGGCCGTCGCGGCGGCCGGGCCACGGAACGCCGACCCTCGACGACCTGCGCGCGATCCCCTGGGTGTTCGGCTGGACGCAGACCCGGATGGTCGTACCCGGCTGGTACGGGCTGGGCAGCGGGCTGCGGGCGGCCCGCGAGGCCGGTTACGGGCCGGTGCTCGACGAGATGCGGGAGTGGGCGTTCTTCGCCAACCTGCTGGGCAACGTGGAGATGACGCTGGCCAAGACCGACCTGCGGATCGCATCGAACTACGTGGGCGCGCTGGTCGACCCGGCGCACCAAGGGATCTTCGACGACATCCGCGCCGAGCACGAGCAGACCCTGCGCGAGGTGCTCCGGCTGGCCGGCACGACGACGCTGCTGGCCCGCCACCCCGTGCTGCGCAACACTCTGGAGGTGCGCGCCGCGTACCTCGAGCCGCTGCACCACCTGCAGGTCGAATTGCTGGGCCGGCGCCGCTCGGTCGACGAGCCCGACCCCGACCTGCACCGGGCGCTGTTGCTGACGATCAACGGGATCGCCGCGGGGCTGCGGAACACGGGTTGAGGGCCACGGGCCCGCCGAGGAGGTGTGTGACGGCCTACGAAGTCCGCGACAGTCGGGTCGCCCACGAGGGGCGTCGCATCCGGGTGCGGCTGGACGAGATCGTCCTGCCCGACGGTTCCACCATCACGCGCGAGATCGTCGAGCGCGAGAACTCCGTCGCCGTCGTCGCCCTCGACGACCGGCGGCAGATCGTGCTGGTGCATCACTACCGGCAGCCGGTCGGCGGTCTGCTGTGGGAGCTGCCGGCCGGCCTGTGCGACGAGGAGGGGGAACCGCCCGAGCAGACCGCCCGCCGGGAGCTCGCCGAGGAGACCGGCGTGCGCGCCGAGGCCTGGAGCACCCTCGTCGACCTGCACCTCTCGCCCGGTGTCAGCACCGAGGCGGCCCGGGTCTACCTCGCCGAGGACCTCACCATCGGGCCCCGGGCCGGCGAGGCGCACGGCGAGGAGGCGTTCCTGACGACCCGATGGCTGCCGCTCGAGGAGGCGGAGACCTGGGTGCTCGACGGCCGCATCACCAACGCCCTGGCCGTCGGCGGGATCCTCGCCGCGGCCCGCTACGTCCGCGCCGGGACACACCCACCGCGGCCTGCCGACGCCCCGTGGCCGCAGCCGGAGAAGCCCTGACCCGCGGCCCCGGAGGGACCCGGCTCGCTCAGCCCGCGACGGGCTCCGGTGGACGCCCTGCCGGATCGAGGCCGGCAGCAGGTCGCCCGACGCACCGACCCCGCCGCCGAGCCGGGGCCGGGTGTCCGCTCACGCCCGCTGACGAACGATCCGCTCGGCCCGCGGGGCCATGTCGCGCTCGTGGCCGGGGCAGGTGGTGCCGCCGAGATCGGACGAGGGGATCTGGGCGTGCATGTTCCGCGCCATCGCGCCGATCCACAGGGCGGTGGCGACGCTCACCAGCAGCCAGGCCAGCCCCACGAGCACCAGCGTCAGCATGAGCGGTCACCCGTAGAGGCCGAGCCGGCGCCACGCCTGCAGAGCTGATGGCGGCGGCATCGAGCCATGGTCGACACGCGGCGAGCAGGACCAGCCATGAGCGGACTCCATGAGGTATGGCGGACGAACCGCCCGACGACGGGCGAGCCCGGGCCGATCAGCCGACCGGCCTGGCGAGACGAATCGGTTCGCAACTTCCTACGGCTCATCGCGGTCGTCTGCGCCGCCGTAACGCGGGCACGGCCCACTTCAACAAAAGTGATGATCATCTGTGACGGGGGGCAGCCGTCGTCGGGCGCGTGACGGTCTGTCCCGGCCGCAGTGGATAGGAGGCGGACGGCCGGGCCCTATGGCCCTAGTTGCATCCGACGGCCCGCGACACGCTGATCTACTCCGGTGGTCAGGACGGCGGTGATATGGCGATGGCGGAATACCAGTACCGATGCCCGGTGTGCGGCCCGTGGAGCGCACGGCTCCCGATGGGCACGGCCGAGGCAGCGCGTGAGTGCCCCGGCTGCGGCCGCTCGTCCGCGCGCAGGTACACGGCCCCCGCGCTCAACCGCATGCCCGCGACCCAGGCCAGGCTCCGGCTCCGCGAGGAGGCCAGCCGGGACGCCCCGGAGGTGGTGACCGCGGTCCCGCCGGCGGTCCGCCGCCGCCCCGTCGTCTCCGATCCCCGCAGAGCCACGTTGCCTCGACCCTGACTCACCACCGGTGCTCGCGCTTCGCTGAGCGGACCCTGCGAGGAGGATCTGAGATGGGCACGGTCGGACTGCTGTACGTCGGTGCGGTGCTGTTCCTGAACGGGCTGATGCTCGTCGGGGCGGTGGAGCCCCGATCGGCGGCTCCGCTGAACCTGTTCGTCGGCGCGTTGCAGGTGCTGACACCCACCCTGCTGATCGTGGCGGCGGGGGGCGACGAGCGGCTGATCCTGGCAGCAGCGGGCCTCTATCTGTTCGGCTTCACCTACCTCTACGTCGGGATCAACCTGCTCGCCGGTCTCGACTCGACCGGCGTGGGGTGGTTCTCGCTCTTCGTCGCCGTGGCGGCACTGGGATTCTCCTACGCCAACTTCCAGATCTTCGGCGATCCCGCGTTCGGCGTGATCTGGCTGTACTGGGCATTCCTGTGGTCGCTGTTCTTCCTGCTGCTCGGCCTCAAGCTCGAGTCGCTGCAGCGCTACACCGGCTGGGTGACGATCATTCAGGGCTGGGTGACCGCGGCGATCCCGTCGCTCCTGATGCTCACCGGCAACTGGCGCAACCCCACCGCGATCGCGTGGGGACTCGCCATCGGCGGCGTGGTCGTCTTCCTGGCGCTGCTGCCGCTCGCCCGCCCGCGCCGTGGTGCGCGGCGGGCCCCTGAACCCACCCCGACCGTCCCGGCGGCCGCGGGCTGATCCGGAAAAAAAATTGCCACGACAAGGGAGTAGTGGTCTGCGATGCCAGATGTGGTGTTCACGGTCGATCAGTCCAAGTCGATGCGGGACCAGGCGGTTCCGGGGCACAACCGGTGGCACCCGGACGTACCGTCGGCCGTCATGGTGCGGCCCGGTCAGATGATCCGGGTCGAGTGCCGGGAGTGGACCGACGGCCAGATCGGCAACAACGACTCGGCCAACGACGTGCGCGACGTCGACCTGACCCATGCACACATGCTCAGCGGGCCGATCGGCGTGGAGGGCGCCGAACCGGGCGACCTGCTCGTGGTCGACATCCTGGATCTCGGCCCGGTGCAGCCCCCGCAGGAGTACGGGGACGCGCCCGGGCAGGGCTGGGGCTACACCGGCATCTTCGCCAAGGAGAACGGCGGTGGCTTCCTCACCGATTACTTCCCGCAGGCGTACAAGGCGATCTGGGATTTCCAGGGCCAGAGCTGCACCTCGCGGCACATCCCGGGCGTGCGCTACACCGGCATCACCCACCCGGGGCTGTTCGGCACCGCGCCCTCGGCGGAACTCCTGTCCCGCTGGAACGCCCGCGAGCGGGCCCTGATCGAGACCGACCCCGAACGGGTGCCGCCGCTCGCCCTCCCGCCGCTCCCGGACAACACCCTCGCCGGACTCGCCCAGGGCGACGCGGCACAGTCGGTGGCCCAGGACGGCGCGCGCACCGTTCCGGCCCGGGAGAACGGAGGCAACCACGACATCAAGAACTTCACCCGTGGCTCGCGCGTGTTCTACCCGGTCCACGTACCGGAGGCCAAGCTGTCCGGCGGCGACCTGCACTTCAGCCAGGGCGACGGCGAGATCACGTTCTGCGGCGCCATCGAGATGGGAGGGTTCATCGACTTCCACGTCGACCTGATCAAGGGCGGCATGGAGACCTACGCGGTCACCACCAACCCGGTCTTCATCCCGGGCAACGTGGAACCCCGCTTCGCCGAGTACCTGACCTTCATCGGCGTCTCCGTGGACCGTGAGACCGACGAGAACTACTACCTGGATGCCACCGTCGCCTACCGCCGCGCCTGCCTGAACGCGGTCGAGTACCTGAAGAAGTTCGGCTACTCCGGAGAGCAGGCGTACCTGCTGCTCGGCTCGGCGCCCCTCGAGGGCCGGATCAGCGGGGTCGTCGACATCCCCAACGCGTGCTGCTCGCTCTACCTGCCGACCGCGATCTTCGACTTCGATCTGAAGCCGTCGGCGACCGGGCCGGTGACGAAGGACCGGGGCCAGGTCGCCATGTCGTCCTGACCGACGTCGGACCCGTGCGCCGCGCCCGCGGCGCACGGGTCATCCGTTCACTCGGGATCCCGCCAGGGCACCGATCCCTCCGTCGACACAGCGGGCCGGGCCGTGACCGTGACCGCGCCGCCGCAGTTCCAGCAACTGGGTTCGCGGTCGGAGTCGCGGCCCTCCACCTCGCAGGACCTGCAGAACCAGTGCGCAACGACCTGAAAACTCAGCGTCGTCTCCCTTCCGTGCATAACGGGCGGATACCCTCGTACGGGTGACCTACCCGAACCGCGGGAGGGTAACAACCGGTCACTTATCGTGGTGATCGGAGGTAGACCATGACCGACGAGTTCCCCGTTCATCCCAAGCACGCGGCCAAGGACCGCTTCGGCAAGGGGGCGCTGCACGCAGCGCACGACATCACCGCGGCGCTGGCCGAGGCCGGAGTCGAGGACGACGGCGCGGTCGTCCTGCGGACCGACGGGAAGCGGCCCAAGCTCGCCGACCTGGAGAAACTCCTCGACGACACGCTCGCCGAGGACGCCGACGACGCCCCCGCGCCCGGGAACCCCGAAGACGCCCCGGAGACCGGGAACCGCGGAGCTCCGGGGCACTGACCACCGGGCCGGGCCGCCGGCCGCCCTTCCGTCACGCGCGACCCGGACCGGTCTTGCGGCGTCCGGGACGATGACGCTGTGACGAGGACGCCAGGACCGGTGAGCGCGGGGATCGACCTCAACAGCGACCTGGGCGAGTCGTTCGGCCGCTGGGTGCTCGGCGACGACGAGGCCATGCTCGGCCTCGTCACCTCCGCGAACGTGGCGTGCGGGTTCCACGCCGGCGACCCGTCCACGCTGCGGCGCACCACCGCCCAGGCGGCCGGCCGCGGGGTCGCCGTCGGGGCCCAGGTGGGCTACCCCGACCTGATGGGCTTCGGCCGTCGCTTCGTCGACGTCGAGCCGGGAGCACTGGCCGACTACGTGGTCTACCAACTCGGCGCGCTGGACGGGATGTGCCGGGTCGCCGGCACCGCGGTGCGCTACGTCAAACCGCACGGCGCGCTGTACAACACGGTGGTGCACCACGAGGCACAGGCCCGGGCCGTCGCCGCCGCCGTCCGGGACTACGACCCGGGGCTTCCGGTGCTCGGCCTGCCCGGCTCGGCGCTGCTGCGCGCCGCCGAGGACGCCGGGCTGCGCGCGGTGCCGGAGTTCTTCGTCGACCGCGGGTACACCCGCGAAGCGACCCTGGTCCCGCGCTCGGAGCCCGGGGCCCTGCTGCACGACGCCGACGCTGCGACCGAGCGGGTGCTACGAATGGTGGCCGACGGGGTGGTCCGCGCGGTCGACGGCAGCGACGTGCGGGTGCGTGCCGAGTCCGTCTGCGTGCACGGCGACTCCCCCGGTGCGGTCGCGATGGCCACCGCGATCCGCGACGGCCTGGTCGGGGCAGGCGTGCCGCTGCGGTCCTTCGTCGCGGCATGAGGGCTGCGCGATGGCGGCGATGAAGGTACTGCCCTGCGGGAACGCCGCCCTGCTCATCGAGGTCGACGGCCTGGCCGACGTGCTCGCGCTCGCCGACGCGATCCGCGCCGCCGACCTGCCCGCGGTACTCGATGTCGTGCCCGCGGCCCGCACCGTCCTGCTCGTCACGGCGCCCGGAGCCGACCTGGGGGCGCTGCGGCGCGCGGTGCTGGGGTTGCCCGTCCGATCCGCCTCGGACCCCACCGGCGGGGACACCGTCGAGATCGAGGTCGTGTACGACGGGCCGGACCTGGCCGAGGTCGGCCGGCTCACCGGGCTGGGCGAGGCCGGGGTGGTCGAGGCGCACACCGCGCGGGCCTGGCGGGTGGCCTTCGGCGGGTTCGCGCCCGGGTTCGCCTACCTCTCCGACGGCGATCCACGGCTGGCGGTGGAACGCCGGGCCGAGCCGCGCACCACCGTCCCGGCTGGTGCGGTGGGTCTGGCCGGGGAGTTCAGCGGCGTGTACCCGCGATCCTCACCGGGAGGCTGGCAGCTCATCGGGCGCACCGAGGCCGTGCTGTGGGACTCCGACCGCGATCCCCCGGCGCTGCTGCGCCCCGGCGGATGGGTGCGGTTCGTGCAGGCCGCGTCATGATCGAGGTGCTCGCCACCGGTCCGCTCGCGCTGCTGCAGGACCTCGGCCGGCCCGGGCTCGCCGCCTCCGGGGTGGGCCGCTCGGGCGCCGCGGACCGCGCGGCGCTGCGGCTGGCGAACCGGCTCGTGGCCAACCCGGAGGACGCGGCCGGCATCGAGGTCGTGTTCGGCGGCCTGTCGGTCCGCGCCCGGCGCCGGCTGACCGTCGCCCTGGCCGGGGCCCCCGCACCCGCGACGGTCGACGCCACGCCCGTCGGGCATCACGCCGTGGTGGTGCTGCGCGCCGGGCAGGTCCTCACCCTGGGCGTTCCGCCGACCGGGCTGCGGACCTACCTCGCGGTGCGCGGCGGGCCCCTGAACCCACCCCGACCGTCCCGGCGGCCGCGGGCTGATCCGGAAAAAAATTGCCACGACAAGGGAGTAGTGGTCTGCGATGCCAGATGTGGTGTTCACGGTCGATCAGTCCAAGGCGATGCGGGAC
>NZ_JAAXKZ010000109.1 GCF_012911875.1 Pseudonocardia bannensis
GACAACGGTGCCGGTCGGCGATCTATGGTCGCGCTGCGTCGATCCTAAGGCGGGGTTAAGGCGCCGACCCGGGTCGGGGCTGCGCGCCCGGCGGCCCGAGTTCGACGACGACGCACAGCCCGCCGCGGGTGAAGGAGCCGACGACGAGGCCGGTCCCGAGAATGGCCAGCACGATCGCGAACAGCGTGGACATCGTGGTCACGCCGACGCCGAGGAGCAGCAGGCTGCCGAGCACGCCACCGGTGAGCAGGGCCAGCGCCAGCGTCACCGCGGTCACCCGGGACCGCTGCGGCGGCCGGGGCGCGGGCGGCGGTGGGGGCGATGAGGGCTCGGGCAGGTCCCACGCGAACGGCGCGGCGCCCAGCGGGTCCCAGGCGGGCGGCGTCACGCGCGCCGGCTCGGCGGCCACGTCGTCGGTACCGGCGTCCGCGGCCGGGCCGGGCTGCGGGCCAGGGGCCCGGTCCGCGGCGGTGCCCGACGGGCTCGCCGCGGCGGAACCGGCAGCGGTGGGGCCCGCGATCCCGCGGTGGCCACGGCTGCGGTGCAGCAGGAACAGCAGCACGCCCACGGCCAGTGCCGGGAGCATCACCCCGCCGTCGCGACCGAAGATGGCGCCCATCCCGATGATCGCGGCGACCACCAGGCCCAGCAGCAGCATCGGGTGCGGTGGGCGCCGGCCGCCGGCGTCGGCCACCGGACCACCGGACCCGGCCCCGTCGGTCGGGTCGTCCTCGCGGGCGGCCGGGAGCAGCACCCAGCCCGCGATGTAGAGCGCGGCCCCGATCCCGTAGAAGGCGGCGACGACGAACCCGACCCGGACCAGCACCGGATCGATGTCGTACCGGCGCGCGATGGCCGCGGCGACCCCGGCCACCTTCCGGTCGTGCTGGGGGCGCGCCGGGCGCGTCTCCCACATCTCGCGCAATGTCGCATGCACGTCCGTCCCGTTCATGGCCCCAGCCTGGCGGGTGCGGGTACCCGGAACCATCGGGGAAGCCCCTGAGCCGTCCCCGAGGTCGGCCCCGATGTCAGGGGCTCCCGCGCGTGTGACGATGGTGGCGTGAGCTCGCCCGCCGCCCCGGTCCCGGCCCGGACACCGCTGGTCCGTCGTCGGTCCGGCCGCATGGTCGCCGGCGTCGCCGGCGGCGTGGCCGACCACCTCGGCGTCGAGGTGCTGTGGGTGCGGTCGGCCTTCGTCATCCTGGCCGCGGCGAACGGGGCGGGCGCGCTGGCCTATGGGCTGCTGTGGGTGTTCGTCCGGCAGGAGAACGCCGACGTCGCCCGCTCGGTGCCGCGCACGGAACGCCAGCAGGCGCTCGGCCTGGCCGCGCTGGGGCTCGGGGTCGGGCTGGCCGCGGCTGCGCTGGGCAGCAACGTGATCGGCTGGATCGTCGGTCCGCTGGGGGTCGCCGCGGTCGGGGCCGCCGTGGTCTGGCGGGAGGCCGACGAGTCACAGCGCCGCCGCTGGGCGGCCGGCGCCCGATCCGGGGTCACCGGGGTGGCCGGGGGCGGTCGGACCGCGCTCATCCGGGTGGTGGCCGGTGCGCTGTTCGTCGCCGCCGGGATCGGGGTGTTCCTGCTCGGCAACCTCGACCTGGGCCAACTGCAGTTCGGCGTGCTCGCGGTGCTGGCCACCCTGGTCGGGGTCGCGGTGCTGACGGTGCCGTGGTGGGTGCGCCTGATGCGCGATCTCGGCGAGGAACGCCGGGAGCGGATCGTCGAGGCCGAGCGGGCCGAGATCGCCGCGCACCTGCACGACTCGGTGCTGCAGACCCTTGCCCTGATCCAGCGGCAGTCCGACCAGCCGCGCGAGGTGCTGCGGCTGGCGCGGGGGCAGGAACGCGAGCTGCGGCACTGGCTCTACGGGCCGACCGGCTACGGCCGTTCCGGGGTCGCCTCGCGGGGCCCGGCCCTGGACGCCGGGCTGACCGAGGCCCTGACCAACGCCGCGGGCGAGGTCGAGGACACCTACGCGCTGACGGTGAGCCCGGTGGTGGTGGGCGGCGACCGCCCGCTGGACGACGGGCTGCGCGCCCTGGTGCTGGCTGCCCGCGAGGCGATGGTCAACGCGGCCAAGCACGCCGGCGTCGACGAGATCAGCGTGTACGTGGAGGTCGAGGCCGACGAGGTGCACGTGTTCGTGCGCGACCGCGGGGTCGGGTTCGACCCCGACGCCGTCCCGGACGACCGGCACGGGCTGGCCGACTCGATCCGGGGCAGGATGGCCCGGCACGGCGGGACCGTCCGGCTGCGCAGCACGGCGGGTGAGGGCACCGAGGTGCACCTGTCGATGCGGACGGAGCCGACGGCCCGGGAGCACGCCGGCGACAACCGCAGCCCCGACGCCCCCGCCGGCCCGGACGGCACGAGCAGCCCCGGCAGCACCGACGACCCGGCCGTGAACCGCGGCCCGGAATCCGAACGAGAAGGAGCCGCGTCATGACCGAGCCGGAGACCGGGGACCCCGTTCCGCAGTCCGGGGCCGCGCCGATCCGGGTGTTCCTGGTCGACGACCACGGGCTGTTCCGTTCGGGGGTCCGGGCGGAGCTCGACCGCGGTTTCGCCGACGTCAGCGTCGTCGGGGAGGCCGGCTCGGTCGACGAGGCGGTCGCTGCGATCCGGCACCTGCGCCCGGACGTCGTGCTGCTCGACGTGCACATGCCGGACGGCGGGGGCGCGGAGGTGCTCCGCCAGGTGCGTCCGGAGCTGCCCGGCGTCGTGTTCCTGGCGCTGAGCGTCTCCGACGCGGCGGAGGACGTGATCGCCGTGATCCGGGCCGGGGCGCGCGGCTACGTCACCAAGACGATCTCTGGACGGGACCTTGCCGACGCGGTGCGTCGGGTGCACTCCGGCGACGCGGTGTTCTCGCCACGCCTGGCCGGTTTCGTCCTCGACGTGTTCTCCGACCGTCCCGGCGCGGCCCCGCCCGGTGACCCGGAACTCGATCTGCTGACCCGCCGGGAGCGCGACGTGCTGCGGTTGCTCGCCCGCGGCTACGCCTACAAGGAGATCGCCGGCGAGCTGTTCATTTCGGTGAAGACCGTCGAGACTCACGTGTCCAGCGTGCTGCGCAAGACGCAGCTGTCGAACCGGTACGAGCTGTCGCGCTGGGCGTCGGACCGCCGGCTGGTCTGAGCGCGCCGGGCCACCGGCTCAGTCGAGCAGCCCGCCCACGGTCCGGCCGGCCCCGCCGGCCAGGCCGCCGACGGTCTCGCCCACCCCGTCGGCGACGTCCGAGACGCCTTCGGTCACCGTGGTGAGGACCGGCTCCGGCTCGGCCGGGGCGGCGGCGCGCGCCGACGGGGACAGGGCCGAGGTGACCGGCTCGGCCAACTTCTGCACCGTGTTCACGCCGGAGTCGAGGGTGTTGCCCAGGTTGCCACCGGTCTCGGTGACGGTGCCGCCCACCGACTCGAGCGGCTTCTGCAGCGGTGCGGGCGCGGCGCCACCGACATCCTGCACCGCTCTGCCGACGGCCCCGGCCGGGGCCGACACGGCCTGGCCGACGGGGCCGGCCGGCGCGCCGGGTCCACCGACGCCGGGGAGCGGAGCTGCGGGGGAACCGGCGCCGGGCGCAGGGGCGGCGGTGCCGCGGCCGGGGACGGCCGTGACCGGGCCGCTGCCGGAGCCGCCGGTGGACGCGCTCGGAGCGGTGGGCAGGGCGGTCGGGAACGCGACCGCCATCCACGACGCCGGGGCGGCGATGCCGCTGTCGAGCCCGGGCGCGCCGGCGAGGGTACTGACGGCGCCGAGGCCGGGCAGCGACGCGGACCCCCCGGGGGCGGCGTCGAGGACGCCACGGCCGGGGTAGGTGCCGTCGAGCGCTTCCCGGGCGTCGGAGCTGTTCGAGGCGGCGTCGGTCAGCACCGCGGCGGTGAGGACGGAACCGGCGGCGAGCAGGGTTCCCGCGGCGATCGCGGCTCGGCGCGCCGGGACCGACCGGCCGGAAGTGGCCTCGGCGGCGGCGGCCTCCTCGGCGAGCTGGCTGGCGCGGGGCTGCACCGGGCGGTCGATCGCGTGCGGGGCACGACCCTCGCGGCGCAGCAGGCTGCCGACGGAGATGTACGTGCCGGTGGTGGGTCCGGTGCGCTCCTCGTCGGGTGCGGTTCGCTGCGCCGGGATGTTGCGGGTCAGCAGTTCGGCGACGGTGACGATGCCCGTCGACGCGGTTCCACCACGGTGCACGATCGGGGCCACGACGAGACGTCCTCCCTTGGGTGAATCAACCCAAGGATGTTTACCGGAGTTCCGATTTGTTCACCAAGTGTCATTCATCCGCTCATCGACCGCCACTCGTTCGGCCTATTTCCGTTCGTCGAGCGTCCCCGACCGCTAACCGACGGAGACGACCTGGAATGCCTCGGCGAGCCTGCCCTCCGGTAGGTCGAACGTTCTCGCCCAGTGCAGATGCCACGGCCGCAGGCGCGCCTCCAGGTCGCCCATGTGTGCGGTCTGCGAGATGTGGGCCTGCAGGGCGGCGACCTTGCGGTCGAACGTGTCGGTGATGTCCACCGCGTGGTTGAGCCGCTCGTCCGGCGCGCCCATCAGCCACATCTCGTGCACGGTCCAGGCGTCGAGGCCCTCGTCGGCCAGCAACTCCGGGTGGGCGAACGGATTGCGCGCATCGGGATAGACGGCGGCCAGCGCGGCCTCGCCCGTCGCACGGTGGTCGGGGTGCGAGGCGCCGACGCGCCGCCACCAGATCTCCGGGGACTGGGTCAGCACCCGGTCGGGGCGGAACCGCCGGATCTCCCTGCTGATGTCGCGGCGCAGCTCGAGGTCGGGCAGCAGCCGCCCGTCGGGGTGGCCGAGGAACCGGACGTCCTCGACCCCGACCTCGGCCGCCGCGGCGCGCTGCTCGGCCTCCCGCAGCGGGCCCATCTCGGCGCGCGGCGTGTCGTCGTATCCGCCGGCGTCGCCGGACGTGCAGATGCAGTAGGCGACCTGGATCCCGGACTTCACCCAGGCCGCGACCGTCCCGGCCGCGGCGAAGTCGACGTCGTCGGGGTGGGCGGTGACGACGAGCACGCGCTCGACGTCGTCACGCACACGGGCCGTGGATGCGGGGCTCGGCACTGTCGAACCCTACGACCACCGGCCGCGCGGCGCCGGTGGGAGACGTCAGGGCTGGCTGCGGTAGCGCGCCCGGGTGGAGTTCAGCGCCTGGTATCCGACCAGACCGCCGCCCGCACCCAGCAGCATCCCGAGGATGTCGGTGCCCACCCCGCTGCCGGTGGTCAGCAGCAGGCCCAGCGCGGCGACCCCCGCAGCGCCGCCCGCCACCTTCCAGCGGCTGCTGACGTAGTCGGCGACCGGCTGCCCGGCCGCCCCACGCTGCTTGGCCGCCGAGTTCAGCATGGCCAGATATCCGACGTGGCCCAGCGCGGCCAGCAGGCCGACCAGTGCCACCACTGCTGCGACGATCCCGACGACGGCGCCCATGGCAACAGAGTGCCACGGACGGGGACCGCCGTGCCGTGACCGTGCCGTGACCGGCCGGGAGCTCAGCGACCGCCCAGCCGGCCGCGACCGAGGCGGAGCAGCAGCATGCCCAGCTCGCGACCCTCGGCGCCCAGTTCGCGGAACCGGGCGAGCACGGCCATCTCGCGGTTGTAGACGATGCGCGGCCCGCCGGCGGCCATCCGGGCGGCCCCGATCAGCTTGGACACCTCGGTCCGACGCTTGATCAGTCGCAGGATCTCGCCGTCGATCCGGTCGATCTCGACCCGCAGGTCGTCGATCTCCGCCGCGCTCGGCACCGCCGCGGCGGCAGCCGGCTCGGAGTCGGCACTCTTCTCGGTGGTCACGGACATGCTCTCCTCCTGTGCCCGGCTCGCACGTGCCCGTGACGCGGAAACGCCCCGGGTCCGTCGGACTCCGGGGCGTCGTGGTCGTGTGCTCAGGCGGCCACGGGCACCGGGGTCCGGTACCCGTAGAAAAATCGCCCGCGCTGCGTCGGCACGTCGACGAGTGTGCCACACCGCCGCCCGCGACCGCACCGTCTGCCTGCGCCGGTACCGTGAGGGACACGATGAGCGCGCTGTTCGAACTACCCTCCGAGAACATCACCGCCGCGGCCAGGCCGGTGTCCGCCCGTGCGGCGGCCCTGCTCGACGGGCTGAACCCGCAGCAGCGGGAGGCCGTGGTGCACGCCGGTTCACCGCTGCTCATCGTGGCCGGTGCCGGTTCGGGGAAGACCCGCGTGCTCACCCACCGGATCGCCTACCTGCTCTCCGAGCGGGGTGTGCACCCCGGCGAGATCATGTCGATCACCTTCACGAACAAGGCCGCCGCCGAGATGAAGGGCCGGGTCGACGCGCTCGTCGGCCGCCGGGCCAACGCCATGTGGGTCTCGACGTTCCACTCGATGTGCGTGCGCATCCTGCGCCGGGAGGCCAAGCACCTGGGTGTGCGGTCGGCGTTCTCGGTCTACGACGCCGACGACACCCGCCGCCTGGTCGGCCTCGTCGCGCGCGACCTGGAGCTCGACCCGAAGCGCTACCCGGCTCGCGGGCTGGCCGCGCAGATCTCCAACCTGAAGAACGAGTTGGTCGACGCCGACGTCGCCGCCGCCCGGGCGGGCAACGACCACGAGCGCAAGGTGGCCGAGGTCTACGCCCGCTACCAGTCCCGGCTGCGGCAGGCCAACGCGTTCGACTTCGACGACCTGATCATGGAGACGGTCAGCCTGCTGCAGCGGCTGCCCGCGGTCGCCGAGTACTACCGCCGCCGCTTCCGGCACGTCCTGGTCGACGAGTACCAGGACACCAACCACGCGCAGTACGCGCTGATCCGCGAGCTGGTGGCCCCGGCCGTCGATGGGGCCGAGCCCGCGGAGCTGTGCGTCGTCGGCGACTCCGACCAGTCGATCTACGCGTTCCGCGGCGCCAGCATCCGCAACATCATCGAGTTCGAGCAGGACTTCGCCGACGCCCGGACGATCCTGCTCGAGCAGAACTACCGCTCCACCCAGACGATCCTGTCCGCGGCCAACGCGGTGATCGCGCGCAACCCGGACCGCCGGGACAAGCGGCTGTGGTCCGAGGAGGGCGACGGGGAGAGGCTCGTCGGCTACGTCGCCGACAACGAGCACGACGAGGCGGCGTTCGTCGCCGGCGAGATCGACCGGCTGGTCGACACCGGCGAGGTGCGCAACTCCGACATCGCCGTCTTCTACCGCACCAACGCCCAGTCCCGCGTCTTCGAGGACGTGTTCCTGCGCGTCGGGCTGCCCTACAAGGTCGTCGGCGGGGTGCGCTTCTACGAACGCCGCGAGGTCCGTGACGCGCTGGCGTACCTGCGGGTGCTGTCCAACCCGGAGGACACGGTCAGCCTGCGCCGGATCCTCAACGTGCCCAAGCGCGGCATCGGCGACCGGGCCGAGGCGCTCGTCGCGGAGTACGCCGAGCGGGAGCGGATCTCCTTCGCCGCCGCGCTGCGGATCGCGGCCGAGCAGCCCGAGAGGGTGCCGGCCCTGGCCACCCGCTCGCAGCGCTGCATCGCCGCCTTCGTCCGGATGCTCGGCGACCTCGGCGAGCTGGTCGAGCGCGGGGACGAGACGGCCGAGGTACTGGAGGCCGTCTACGCCCGCACCGGTTACACCGCCGAGCTGGAGGCCAGCGAGGACCCGCAGGACGGCTCGCGGCTGGAGAACCTGGCCGAGCTCGTCACCGTCGCCCGCGAGTTCGCGGGCGACGCGGCCGTCGCCGACGTGGACGGCTCCGACGTCGAGGTCGGCGCCCCCGCCCCCGGCTCGCTGGCCGCGTTCCTGGAGCGGGTGGCGCTGGTCGCCGACGCCGACTCGATCCCGGACAACGACGAGGGCATGGTCACCCTGATGACCCTGCACACGGCCAAGGGGCTGGAGTTCCCCGTCGTGTTCCTCACCGGGTGGGAGGACGGGGTGTTCCCGCACCTGCGGGCGCTGGGCGATCCTGCGGAGCTGGCCGAGGAGCGCCGGTTGGCCTACGTGGGCATCACCCGTGCCGAGAAGCGGCTGTACCTGTCCCGGGCGATCGTGCGCTCGGCGTTCGGGCAACCGAACACCAACCCGGCGTCGCGGTTCCTCGACGAGGTGCCCGCCCAGCTCGTCGACTGGCGGCGTTCGGAGCCCGAGCGCCCGTCCGCTCCGGTGGGCCGCTTCGGCTTCGGCCGGCGCGCGGCCGGTGGCTCGGACCGGGGCGACTGGAAGGTCCCGGAGCGCAGCCTCGACGCCACCATCAGCCTGGAGGTCGGCGACCGGGTGAACCACGACAAGTACGGCCTGGGCACGGTGGTGGCGGCCGACGGTGTCGGCCAGCGGGCCACGGTGACGATCGACTTCGGCAGCGCGGGCACCGTGCGGCTGATGCTGATCGGCGGCGTCCCGCTCCAGAAGCTCTGAGCGCCCGCCCCTCACCCGCCGATCAAGGGGAGAAGGGGGTCAGTCGATCTCCGCGAGGCCCCTTCCCGCCTTGATCGGCGGAGTCGGGTGGGGTCAGTCGTGGGCGGGGCCGTCGTCGGCGGAGCCGTTGAGGCGGATGCCGTGCGCGGCGAGCCAGGGCAGCGGGTTGATCTTGGTGCCGTCGGCCTGCCAGATCTCGAAGTGCAGGTGCGGGCCGGTGGAGAAGCCTCGGTTGCCCATCTCGGCGATCTCCTCGCCGGCCTTGACCTTCTGCCCGACCCGGACCAGCGAACGGTTGATGTGGCCGTAGACGCTCTGGGTGCCGTCGGTGTGCCGCAGCACGACCCACATGCCGAAGCCGCTCGCCGGGCCGGACTTCTCGACCACCGCATCGGTCACCGCGAAGATCGGCGTGCCGATGCCGTTGGCCACGTCGATGCCGTAGTGCATCGTGCCCCAGCGGCCACCGAAGCCCGACGTCAGGCGGCCCATCGTGGGCTGCACGTAAGCCGTGCCACCGGACAGCACGGCCTGCGGGGCCCCGTCCGCCAGCGCGGACTTGAGCAACGAGGCGCGTTTGGCGAGCTGCGCTCCGATGTCGACGGCCTTGGTGAGGTTCTGCACGTCGACCTCGGACCGGGCGTCGAGCACCGGGAGAGCGAACGCGTCGGGGGCGAGCTGGTCGCTACCGATCGCGGGCGCGATCGTCGGCACCGGGGCTTCACTGATGTCGACGTCGGTGACGGGGAGCATCGCGTTCGCGGCGAGCTTGGCGTAGGTGTCCTCGACGGGGCTCGCCGGCTGCATCGAGACCAGCGACTGTCCCGCCGCCACGACGGCGCCGGCGGCGACGGCGGCAACCGTCGCGCGACCGCGCAGCGTCGCGGTGGGTGGCGCTGGGAGCCGGTGTGTTGCCCGAACATCGAGTACGCACGTCGGCGCACTGTGGTCGGGGTCCGGTTCGGCGCCGCTTGGGGAGCGGTGGCGCGCCAAGACCTGCCCTTCTCGACAGCGATGTGGCGGTCCGCGGCACCGTTCCCGGCGGCGTGGGTTGGGGGCCCACAGAACTGATCGGGGTCAGCTCTGCTCACCGTCGTGATCGGTCTGTGACACGGACCCGGCGAAAGTAGCGGGGCATCCGGGGGGCAGGCAAATCCCCCGACGGCGTGTCGACGGGGCACTCGGTGGGGCTAGGCAGGGGAGGGCTCCTCACGCAGCGCGTCCGGAACCCGGGTGAGGTGCCCGTAACGGCTGCGCAGAGGGTGGTCCTTTGCGTGCGGCCGGGCGAGCGCCGAGGCCACCCAGTGCACCGCGCGAGGGTCGATCGGGAGCGAGAGGTGACCGACGTCACGCATCTCCAGCTCCTCGACGAGGAGGTCCGGGTGGATCAGCCGGGCGTTGCCCTGGGGCAGGACCATCTGATCCATCCGGCTCCAGACCACCAGGAACCGGGTGCTGCAGTCGGGCGCGGGTTCGGCGAGCTCGTCCATCACGTCGGAGCCGGGGCGCAGCTGCCGGGCCAGCGGGGTGGGCAGGAGGTAGGCCGCCGTCGTGCCGGTGTGCGGGCTGCCCAGGGTGACCAGCGTGCCGACCGCCGCCGACCCGCCCATCCGTTGTACGTAGTAGCGGGCGATCATCCCGCCGAGAGAGTGCCCGACGATGTGCACCTTCTCCGCGCCGGTGAGCTCGCGCAACCGCTCCACGTGGGTGCGCAGCTCGTGGGCCGCGGTCCGCAGGTCACCGGTGAGAACGCTGTAGTTCACCGCGTGCACCAGCCCGAAGCCGCGGCGGCGCAGCGCCCGCTGGAAGACGGTGAACACCGAACGGTTGTCCATGATCCCGTGGACGAGCAGGATCGGGGTTCCGGCGGCCTGCACGTCGGCGACGACCAGGCTGCGCCGGGACGGCGGGAGCGTGTCGGTCCGGTAAGCGCCCTGGTCCTGGACGGTCTCGCGGATCAGCCCGAGCGGGTAGGACGCGACGTGGGCGGCGAGCCAGGCGCCTTCGAGGGCCAGACCGCGGACGCCGGCCGGAGCACCGAAGGTGCGCAGGGCGTAGCCGGTGGCGCGCCTCAGGTCGGCGGCGGCCGACCGTGCCCCGCCGGCCATCGCGGCCAGGCGGGTCAGCCCGGGGCGGACCAGCGCCATGTCCGAAAGGTAGGTCACCATCCGGCCGGTTGCCCACTCGGAGCACTCGTTTCGTTACTTTCTCCAGTTCGGGCGGGAGAACGAGCCCCGAGGGGGCGACCTGCTGCCGGCCGTGGGTGAGATATGGAGGGTGCGGATGGGTGACCGACTGCGGATCGTGATCGCCGCCCCGGCCGACGGCGATCCCGGCGCCCGGGCGGCGATGGTGCTCGCCCGCTTCCTGCGCGACGCCGGCATCGAGGTGATCATCACCGCGCCGGGTGCCGCACCCGACCAGATCGCGGCGACCGCGTTGCAGGAGGACGCCGACGCGGTCGCCGTCCCCGCCGCCACGGACGCCGGGGTCGTGCCGGGGCTGCGCGCGGGTCTTGCCGAACGGGCCGCGTCCGACGTGGCGGTGATCGTCGCGGGGCCGGCTCCGGGGCCCGATCTCCTCGCCGGGATACGCGCCGCGGTGGCGTGCGCCACCACCTCGTGACGCCACGGCCGCCGAGAGCGTGATTGCTGTCACCGGGGCAGGTCAGGGCATGTGCGAACGGCGTCAGTAGGGTCCATCGTCAGTAGCACGGTCGAGCCCTGCGGGCGGCGCCGGAGCCGAATCGCGATCGCGCCCGGCACCCGCCCGCTGGCACAGCGAAGTGGGCAGGAGATCCGAGTGGACCTGTACGAGTACCAGGCGAAGGAACTCTTCGCCGCACACGGAGTCCCGGTGCTGCCGGGCAAGACGGTCGAGACGCCGGAGGAGGCCGCCGCGGCCGCTGCCGAGATCGGCACCGCCGTGGTGGTGAAGGCCCAGGTGAAGACCGGGGGCCGCGGCAAGGCGGGCGGCGTGAAGCTGGCCAACGACCCCGACGAGGCCAAGGAGAAGGCCCAGGCCATCCTGGGGTTGGACATCAAGGGGCACACCGTGCACCGCGTCCTGGTCACCGAGGCCAGTGACATCGCCGAGGAGTACTACTTCTCGTTCCTGCTCGACCGGTCCAACCGGACCTTCCTCGCCATGGCCTCGGCCGAGGGCGGCATGGAGATCGAGCAGCTGGCGGTCGAGCGTCCCGAGGCGCTGGCGAAGGTGCCGGTCGACGCGATCGCCGGTGTCGACAGGGCCAAGGCGGACGAGATCGTCGCGCAGGCGAAGATCCCGGCCGCGGTGGCCGATGAGGCCGCCGAGGTCATCGTGAAGCTCTGGGAGACCTTCGTCTCCGAGGACGCCACGCTGGTCGAGGTCAACCCGCTGGTCCGCGACCCGCAGGACAAGATCATCGCCCTGGACGGCAAGGTCACCCTGGACGAGAACGCCGACTTCCGGCACCCGGGGCACGCCGACCTGGTCGACCAGCGCACCGAGGACCCGCTCGAGGCCAAGGCCAAGGCCAAGAACCTCAACTACGTCAAGCTCGACGGCGAGGTCGGCATCATCGGCAACGGCGCCGGTCTGGTCATGTCGACCCTCGACGTCGTCGCCTACGCGGGGGAGAAGCACGGCGGGGTCAAGCCCGCCAACTTCCTCGACATCGGCGGCGGCGCGTCGGCCGAGGTCATGGCGGCCGGGCTCGACGTCATCCTCGGCGACCCGGCCGTCAAGTCGGTGTTCGTCAACGTCTTCGGTGGTATCACCGCCTGTGATGCGGTGGCCAACGGCATCGTCGAGGCGCTGAAGATCCTGGGCGACGGCGCGACCAAGCCCCTGGTGGTCCGGCTCGACGGCAACAACGTCGAGGAGGGCCGCCGGATCCTGAACGACGCGAACCACCCGCTGGTCACCCAGGTGGACACGATGGACAACGCGGCCGACAAGGCCGCCGAGCTGGCCGCGGCAGGAGCCTGAGATGTCGATCTTCCTCAACGAGAACAGCAAGGTCATCGTCCAGGGCATCACCGGTGGTGAGGGCACCAAGCACACCACCAAGATGCTCGCGGCCGGGACCAACATCGTCGGTGGCGTGAACGCCCGCAAGGCCGGCCAGACCGTGACCATCGGCGGCAAGGACCTCACGGTGTTCGGCACCGTCGAGGAGGCCATGAAGGAGACCGGCGCCGACGTCAGCGTCGTCTTCGTGCCGCCGAAGTTCGCCAAGGACGCCGTCATCGAGGCGATCGACGCCGAGATCGGCCTGGCCGTGGTGATCACCGAGGGCATCCCGGTGCACGACTCCGCCTACTTCTGGGCGCACGCCGTGGCGAAGGGCAACAAGACCCGGATCATCGGCCCGAACTGCCCCGGCATCATCAGCCCCGGCAAGTCCAACGCCGGCATCATCCCGGCCGACATCGCCGGCCCGGGCAAGATCGGCCTGGTGTCGAAGTCGGGCACGCTGACCTACCAGATGATGTACGAGCTGCGCGAGATCGGCTTCTCCACCGCGATCGGCATCGGCGGTGACCCGGTCATCGGCACCACGCACATCGACGCGCTGGAGGCCTTCGAGGCCGACCCGGAGACCGCGGCGATCGTGATGATCGGCGAGATCGGCGGCGACGCCGAGGAGCGCGCGGCCGACTTCATCAAGGCCAACGTGACCAAGCCGGTCGTCGGCTACGTCGCCGGGTTCACCGCGCCGGAGGGCAAGACGATGGGCCACGCCGGCGCGATCGTCTCCGGCTCGGCCGGGACCGCGCAGGCCAAGAAGGAGGCCCTCGAGGCCGCCGGGGTCAAGGTCGGCAAGACGCCGAGCGAGACCGCGGAGCTCATGCGGGAGATCATCGCCGCGCTCTGAGCGAGCCGCGCGACCACGACGCGCGGGGTGTGCGGCGGCCGGGGAACCGGCCGCCGCCCCCCGCGCGTTGGTGTCTGTACGGGGCTCGCGAAGCCCGCCGGCCCGCTTGGCTCGACCGCACCGGGTCCCACCCGATGGGTTAGCGTTTCCCGCGCCCGATCAACCCGTCCGACGCCGCGTTGCCGTGGCGACGAGGGAGTACTCGATGACCCAGCCCCCCGAGACGCCGGCCCACAAGGCCGCCTCCGAGAAAGCTCCGTCCGACCCGGACGGGGCCGACGCGCAGCTCGCACCCGGCCCGGCGCGGCTCCTCGTGCTCGTCGCGGCCGGCCTCGCCATGCTGATCTACCTGCTCGGCTTCTTCGCCGACCTGACCTTGGGCGCGCTGCTCAGCGGGCCGTTGCTGATCGGCGGTGGCCTGCTCGGTGCCGCGGTGCTGCTGCCGAAGGCGGGCCGGTTCCTGCTGCCGGCCGCCGTCGGTGCCGCCGTCGGTTTCCTGCTCCTGCTGCAGATCATCTCCACCGCGCCCGAAAGCGTGCTCTCCGCGGTGACGGTCATCATCCTGGTACTGGCCCTCGCCGAGGTGGGCGCGCTGGTCGCGGCGGTGTTGTTCGACGCGGGCGTGCTGAAGCAGCCGGTGTCGCGGCCCGCCGCCGGCGCACCCGGCTCCTTCGGCTCCCCCGGCGGTTACGCCCAGCAGCCCGGATACGGCGGGCAGCAGCCGGGATACGGCGCCCAGCAGCCGGGCTACGGGCAGCAGCCCGGGTACGGCGGTTCCTACGGTGGCGGGGGATACGCCCAGCAGCCGGGTTACGGACAGCAGCAGCCGGGATACGCCGGTCAGGCCGGGTACGGCCAGCAGGCCCCGGGCGGGTACGGCCAGCAGCCCGGGTACGGCGGTGGCTACGGCCAGCCCTCCGGACCCGGTCAGGGACCCGAGGCCGGCCAGCCGGGCGCCCCGCAGACGCCGCCGGCCGGTGGGCTCGGCGAGCAGAAGGGCGCGCCGTCCTGGTACGGCGGCGGCCAGCACGGGCAGGACGTCACCCAGGCCATGGGAACCGTGGCGCCGTCCCCGGCCGCGGAGGCGCCGGCCACCCCGCCTGTGGGGCAACCGGTCAGCGGTGCGGAGCCGGCCGGCCGGCACGGTGCGCAGGGGGGTTCCGAGCCGGAGCGGCCCGAGCGCGGCCCGCAGACCGACCAGACCCGCATCCTCTCCCAGCCGAAGCTGGACGAGCGCCCGCCGAGCTGAGCCCCGCGGGTGGGTGAGAACGACCCACTGCGGCGTGCCTGATCGTCGGCGGGGCCGCGCGCTGCGAGGCTGACCGGGTGAGCCGCACCTTCTCCGCCTCCGACCGATCGGCCGGCCCTGAGAGCGGCACGGCGCCCCAGGCGAGCCCCGACGCTGGTACGGGCACCGCGCTCGAGGGCCTGGACCGGCTGCGGGTGCTGCTGGCCGGCGCGATGGGCACGGTCCTGGTCAGCTACGCGATGCTCGTCCCGGCCGCCGCGCTGGTGGTGCTGACGGCGGGTGCCGGGATGTCCGTCGACGGCGCGTTCGCGGCGGCGATCCCGCTGTGGCTCGCCGCCCACCAGATCCCGCTCATGCTGGAGGGCCTGCCGCTGAGCGTGCTGCCCATGCTGCCGACGATCGCCCTGTTCGGGGTGATCATGGTGGGCTCGGGCTGGTCGGTGCGCCGGCTGGGTTGCCGGCTGCGGACCGACGCCGGTGCCGTGCTCGCCACCCAAGCCGGTGCGCACGCCGCGGTGGCCGTCCTCGGCAGCGCCCTGCTGCCTCGGGCGGCCGCGGTGGTGGCGGCCCCGTGGGCGGCGATGGTCGGGGGCGGTCTCGTCGCGGGGGTGGCCGCCGCGGTCGGCGTGGTGCGGACGTGCGGTCAGCCCGACGAGTGGCGCGAGCGCGCGCCGAGCTGGTTCCGGGTGGCGGTGCGTGCCGCCGTGATCGGCCTGCTCGGCCTGCTCACGGTCGGTGGGCTGGTGCTGGTGGCCGGACTGGTGCTGCGCGCCCTCGAGGTCGAGGGTGCCTACCGGGAGATCGCACCCGGATTCGGACCGGCTCTCGGCGTCACCCTGCTGGCCCTGGCCTATCTGCCGAACGCGGTGCTGGCCGGGCTGTCCTGGGCGATCGGCCCGGGCCTGGTCGTCGGGGCCGCGGCCGCCTCGCCGTTCGGGGCGCGACCCGGTTCGGTGCTGTCGTTCCCGTTGCTGGCCGCGATCCCGGCCGGGGCGCCACCGGCCTGGGCCGTCGCGGTGTTCCTGCTCCCGGTGGGTGTCGGGGTCCTCGTCGGCCTGGCCTGCCGCCGCGCGATCGGCGCCGCGGGCGGGGTCGCCGACCGGCTGCGGGCAGCCGGCGCCGCCACCGGACTCGTCGCGCTCGGTATCGGGCTGCTCGCGCTGCTGGCCGGTGGCCGGCTGGCCGCGGGACCGTTCGATCCGGTCCGGCTGCCCGTCGAGCTGGTCGTGCCCGCCGTGCTGCTGTGGATCGGCGGGCCGGCCCTGCTGATCGCGGCGTTCCAACGGGCCGCCGGGGCGGTCGGGGCCGAGGACGGGGAGTACGAGGGGTACGGGTCCGAGGCCTACGACCCGGGCGGGGAGTGGGACGACGATGACGCGCGGGACGGGGAGGCCCGTGACGAGGTCGACGAGGTCGACGAGGTCGGTGGGGCCGGTTCGGTCGTCGATGCCGAGGACTCGGAGGCGACCGGCGAATCGAGTGACCAGGCCGACGGCCGCGAGGACGGCACCGACGCCATCGAGGACCACGCGGAGGGCGGTGGCGAAGCCCGCGGCCAGGGTGGTGACAGCTCCCGGGGCGAGGTTCACCGCGACCAGGCCGGCGCCGGTGGCCGGGACGGGACCGGCGCCGACGGTCGGGACGGTGCCGGCTCGGATGAGGCCGGCGACGGTGGCCGCATCACCGAGGACGGCGACCGCACCCGTACCCATGCCGGGCGCGGCGATCGCGCCCGCGCCCATACCGGAGGCGGCGACCGCACCCACATCCATGCCGAGGGCGGCGATCACGCCCGCACCGAGGGCGGCGATCGCGTCCACACCTACGACGGGCCCGGCGATCACGCCCACACCCAAGACGGGGCCGGCGCCCACGCCCACACCGAGGGCGGCGATCACGCCCACACCGAGGGACGGGACCGCGCGACCGACGAGTTCGCTGACGGCGTCGCGGACCCGTCCGGTGACGGTGGAACAGGGGCGGGCCGCCAGGAGCGCCGCCGTCGAGGCCGCATCGAGCGTGGCAGCGAGCGCAGGGCCGGGCGTCGGACCGAGGGCCGTGATGCGCGTCGGGCCGAGCGCCGCACGGAACGCCGCGCCGAGGGTGTCGCCCCACGCGCCGCGGCGGGTGATGACGAGGCCGGACCCGGGGTCGACTCGGTGATCCGTGCGGAGGGCGTCGCCCGTTCCGTACGTGACGACGCGCCCGAGCCCCGGGCCGCCGGGAGCGCGGACCGCTCCGATCCCGCCGGGCCGAAGCCACGGACGGTCGCAGAGCTCGTGGCGTTGCGTGCCCGGCAGGCCGCTGCGGCGCAACGCACGGCGGAGGAGAACCCCGGCGCGACTTCCTCCTGATCCGCGCGGGCGCGCGCTGAGTCGGGTTCGCAGCCGACTGGCGGCACGCTCGTGCCGCTCACCGGGCGTGCAACCCGACGGGCGGCCACGCTGTGACCCACGCCGCGGCCTACTCTGGACGTGTCGCCACCAGTGATCGAGGAGCGTTGTTGCCCGCGTTGTCGCGCAGTACCTACCGGGTCGAGCTCCCCGCACCGTGTCGGGTCGTGGTGTTGGTCTCGGGTTCGGGAACGCTGTTGCAGGCACTCCTGGACGCCGCCGCGGAGCCCGGCTACCCGGCCGAGGTGGTGGCGGTCGGGGCCGACCGTACCGGCATCGAGGGCCTGGCCCGCGCCGAGCGTGCCGGCGTCCCCACCTTCGTCGTGCGCACGGTCGACCACCCGGACCGTGCTGCCTGGGACGCCGCCCTGACCGCCGCCGTGGCCGGCCACCGGCCCGACCTGGTGGTCAGCGCCGGCTTCATGAAGATCCTCGGGGCGGGGTTCCTGGCCGGGATCGGCTGCCCGGTGGTGAACACCCATCCGGCTCTGCTGCCGGCCTTCCCCGGGCCGCACCCGGTGCGGGAGGCGCTCGTGCACGGGGTCAAGGTCACCGGCGCGTCGATCCACCTGGTGGACGCCGGCGTCGACACCGGACCGATCCTGGCCCAGCAGGCGGTCCCGGTTCTGCCCGGCGACACCGAGGCCGAGCTGCACGAACGCATCAAGATCGAGGAACGGCGGTTGCTCGTGGGCACCGTCGACGCGCTGACCCGTGAGGGAGCCAGCGTGAGCGGACGAGAGGTGAGGATCCCGTGAGCAGCGAGCGCAGGCCGGTACGCCGGGCGCTGATCAGCGTCTACGACAAGGCCGGTCTGCTCGACCTGGCCACCGGGCTGCACGCCCTCGGGGTCGAGATCGTCTCGACCGGGTCGACCGCGCAGCGGATCGCCGACGCCGGGGTCCCGGTCACCCCCGTCGAGCAGCTGACCGGCTTCCCGGAGTGCCTGGACGGCCGGGTCAAGACGCTGCACCCGCGGGTGCACGCCGGGCTGCTCGCCGACACCCGCAAGCCCGAGCACCTGGCCCAGCTCGAGCAGCTCGGTGTCGCGCCGTTCGACATGCTCGTGTCGAACCTCTACCCGTTCACCGAGACGGTGGCCTCGGGCGCAAGCCCGGACGAGTGCGTCGAGCAGATCGACATCGGCGGGCCCGCGATGGTCCGCGCCTCGGCCAAGAACCACGACAGTCTCGCCGTCGTCGTCGACCCGGCCCGGTACGAGTGGGTCCTGGAGCAGGTCAAGTCCGGCGGCTTCGAGCTGGCCGACCGGCGCCGGCTCGCGGCCGAGGCGTTCCGGCACACCGCGACCTACGATGTCGCCGTCGCGTCCTGGATGGGCAGCGTGCTGGCCCCGGAGCAGGACGCCGGGCCGTTCCCGGAGTGGGTGGGCGCGACCTGGCAGCGGCAGGCCACGCTGCGCTACGGGGAGAACCCGCACCAGGCCGCGGCGCTCTACTCCGGTGGCGCGCAGGCCCGCGGCGGCCTGGCGAGTGCCGAGCAGTTGCACGGCAAGGAGATGTCCTACAACAACTACGTCGACGCCGACGCCGCCTGGCGGGCCGCGCACGACCATGGCGACGCCGCCACGGTCGCGGTCATCAAGCACGCCAACCCCTGCGGGATCGCGGTCAGTGCGGCGGGTGACATCGCCGAGGCCCACCGCAAGGCGCACGCGACCGATCCGGTCAGCGCGTTCGGCGGGGTCATCGCGGCCAACCGCGAGATCACCGAGGAGATGGCCGAGCAGATCGCGGAGGTCTTCACCGAGGTCGTGCTCGCGCCGTCCTACGCGCCGGGTGCGCTGGAGATCCTCACCCGGAAGAAGAACGTCCGGCTGCTGCGGCTGCCCGGCGAGGTGGTGCGTGGCGGGGCCGAGATGCGCCCGATCAGCGGTGGGCTGCTGCTGCAGCAGCGCGACGCGATCGACGCGCCCGGCGACGACCCCACGACGTGGACGCTCGCGACCGGGGACCCGGTGTCCGACGACGTGCTGGCCGACCTGGCGTTCGCGTGGCGGGCCTGCCGCTCGGTGAAGTCCAACGCGATCCTGCTGGCCGCCGACGGTGCGGCCGTCGGAGTCGGGATGGGCCAGGTCAACCGGGTCGACGCGGCGCGGCTCGCGGTGGCCCGGGCCGGGGACCGGGCACGCGGCTCGGTGGCCGCCTCGGATGCGTTCTTCCCGTTCCCCGACGGGCTCGAGGTGCTGCTGGAGGCCGGCGTGCGTGCCGTCGTCCAGCCCGGCGGATCGGTACGCGACGCCGAGGTGACGGCGGCGGCCGCGGCCGCGGGGATTCCGCTCTACCTGACGGGCACGCGCCACTTCGCGCACTGAGCGCGCCGGTCCCGGTGCGGCTCGCAGCGCTCTGCCGGCGGGTGCCGCCGACGAGGTCCCTGCCACCGGGCCGAGCAGGAAGACCACGCTGAGCGTCGCGGCCCAGGCTGCTGACCTCGTCCGACAGCGCATCTCCCGATCCCCCTGAACCGCCGATCCTGCGCCGCCCGTACTGGTTCCGACACCGCTGATCCCGCCATCCGGGAGGGTGTTGAGGGGGACGGTTCGCGTCCGTATAGTCCGAACATAAGTTCGAACAGTCGCCGACTTCCCCGCGGCGCGGTCCCGACGTGCTGGGGGAGGCATGAGCGGTGGTCGAGGCGGCACCGGCCGATGCGACGAGCCGGTTGGAGAGGGCTCGCGGGTTGCTCCGCCGGATGGAGAGCCGGTCGGGGAGCGCCCGGCCGCCCGTGTCCGTGGGGGCCGGCGGGCGGCTGCTCCCGGTGATGGGTCCGCTGGCCCGGCTGCTGCCGGTCGGGGGGTTGCGGCGCGGGTCGACGGTGGCCGTCGCCGCCACCCCCGGGGCCACCTCGCTGCTGTTCGCGCTGCTCGCCGGGGCCTCCGCCGACGGAGCCTGGGCGGCTGTGGTCGGGCGGCCGGAGCTGGGACTGGTGGCTGCGGCCGAGGCGGGGATCCGGCTGGAGCGGCTGGCGCTGGTGCCGCACCCGGGCCGGGACCTGGTGGCGGTCACCGCGGCCCTGCTCGACGGGCTGGACCTGGTCGCGGTGGCCGGCGCGGAGCTCGCCGGGGTGCGTGCCGCCGACCGGCAGAGGCTGATGGCCCGGGCCCGGCAGCGCGGGGCGGTGCTGCTCGCGCTCGGCCCGTGGCCCGGGGCGGACGTCGAGCTGGGGTGCGCGCGCACCCGGTGGCAGGGTCTGACCGGCGGAGGGGGCGGCCGGCTGTGCTCGCGCCGGGTCCAGGTGTGGTTGCGCGGCCGAGGTGCCCCGGCCGGACGCAGCAGGGACATGCTGCTGCCCGCAGCCGGCGGCGGGATCGGTCCGCAGGAGGCTGCGGGCGCCCTCGGGGGCGCCGTCGGGGGCGCCGTCGGGGGCGCCGTCGGGGGC
>NZ_JAAXKZ010000010.1 GCF_012911875.1 Pseudonocardia bannensis
GGTGGTGACCGTCGCGGTGCCCGCGGGGACCACAGCCGACCGACTGACCGTCGCATTCACCGGGCAGCTGATCCGGATCGCCGGCCGGCTCAGGTGAGCCGGATGACGACCTGCTCGTTGTCCATGGTGTACCCCTCGTAGCGAAACCCGAGCCCGGGGCGTGCCGCGACGTACTCCTGCCAGGCCCGCGCCTCGTGGGCCTCCCACCCCGGGTAGTTGAAGAACTCGTCGAACACGATGACGCTGCCCGGCCGCAGCCGCGGCCCCACCAGGTCCAGCACGGTGACCGCGGAGCCGTAGAGGTCGGCGTCGACGTGCAGGAAGTCGACGGGAGCGGGGTGCGTGGCCAGGAAGCCGGGCAGGGTGTCCTCGAACAGGCCGACGACCAGCTCGGCACCGGGGACCTCGGGGGGCTCGCGGACGTCGAACGTCCCCGCCCGGAAGCCGGGCCGCCAGGTCTCGGGCAGGCCGTCGAACGAGTCGAAGCCGTAGACGTCACCGCCACGGGCGGCCACGATCGCCGCGAGCGTCGCTCCGGTGTAGACGCCGAACTCCAGCGCCATCGACCCGGCCGGGGCGCGCGACAGCGCGTACTCCAGGGTGGCCCGCGGGTCTGGCAGGCTCACCGCCTCGGGCATCTCCCGCTGGAGGAACCGGGCGCTGGACGCCGCGGCCTCACGGTCCGCGGCGGCGAGCAGATCACGGCGGCTGCGGACCTCGGCCTCGCGCGTCTGGGCGACCGCCCGGTCGATCTCACGGCTGACCCGGTCCTCGACGCTCGTACGCAGTTCGTCCAGGTCCTTCCGCAGATCCGCGAGCTGCTCCGCCAGCTGGCGGGCGACGACCTCGTCGACCGCCCGCTTCAGCTTCCCGCGCAGCGCCTCGCGGATGCCCACGGGCTCCTCAGAGCTCGCGCGAGGCCCGCAGGCGGCCGAGCGCCTCCTCGAGGATGGCCGCACCGTCGGCGTCGCTGCGGCGCTCCTTCACATACGCGAGGTGCGTCTTGTACGGCTCGTTGCGCGGCGGCGCGGGCGGGCTCTGGTTGTCCCGGCCGGCCGGGAGCCCGCAGCGCGGGCAGTCCCACGATTCCGGGATCTCCGCCTCGGCGGCGAAGGAAGGCTTGGTCTCGTGCCCGTTGGAGCAGTAGTAGGAGATCCGCTCGCGCGGGGCGGTCTCTCCACGCTCGGACTCACCCATCGGTCCGGCGCCCACCCGGGTGCCGCGGATCGCGTTGCCACCAGCCATCGCCATGCCTCCTCAGACCCCGACCTTGACCAGCATGCCGGTGCCGACGATCGCGATCAGCCAGATCGCCGCCACGAACAAGGTGAGCCGGTCCAGGTTCTTCTCCACGACACTCGAGCCGGACAGGCTGGACTGCACGCCACCGCCGAACAGGCTCGACAAGCCGCCGCCGCGACCGCGGTGCAGCAGGATCAGCAGCACCATCAGGATGCTCGAGACGATCAGCACGATCTGTAGGGCGAGCTTCATCCCATCCTCATTCGCTCGGGCCCGCCAGGGTACCCGCGACCGCTGGCCCATTCGTCCCGGGTTGTGCATACATCCTGGCCGGAGGCCCGGGACCGTTCGTCGACGGCGAGCGACCGCCCACGGTCCCGGACCCTCCGATTGTCTACGGCAGCGGACCGCCCGCAGCGATCGCGCAGATCTGGGCGAACTCGTCGGCGTCCAGGCTCGCGCCGCCGACGAGCGCGCCGTCGACGTCACGCTCGGCGACGATCTCGCCGATGTTCTTGGCCTTCACCGAGCCGCCGTACAGGACCCGGACACCGCCGGCGAGCTCGTCGCCGTACTTCCCGGCGATCGTGGCACGCAGCGCGGCGCAGACCTCCTGCGCGTCGGCCGGGGTCGCCACCCGCCCGGTGCCGATGGCCCACACCGGCTCGTAGGCCACCACGAGGCTCTGCGCCTGCTCCGGGGTCACCTTCTGCAGTGCGGCCGACAGCTGGGCCGTGGTGTGCTCCACGTGCCGGCCGGCCTCGCGCACCTCCAGCCCCTCCCCCACGCACAGCACGGGGGCGATCCCGTTACGGAACGCCGCACGCACCTTGGCGTTGACGATCACGTCGTCCTCGTGGTGGATCTCCCGGCGCTCGCTGTGACCCACGATGACGAACCGGCAACCGAGCTTGGCGAGCATCGGACCGGACACGTCACCGGTGTAGGGCCCGGAGTCGTGCTGCGACAGGTCCTGGGCGCCGTGCACCATCAGCAGCTTGTCGCCCTCGATGAGGGTCTGCACGCTGCGGATGGAGGTGAACGACGGGAAGACCGCGACGTCGACCTTGTCGTAGTACTTCTCCGGCAGCGCGAACGCGAGCTTCTGGACGCACGCGATGGCCTCGAGGTGGTTGAGGTGCATCTTCCAGTTGCCGGCGATGAGCGTCTTGCGGGCCATTACTGCTCCAATACGGACAGGCCGGGCAGCGACTTGCCCTCCAGGTACTCCAGCGACGCCCCGCCGCCGGTCGAGATGTGCGAGTAGGCCGCCTCGTCGAGCCCCAGCGCGCGGACCGCGGCCGCGGAGTCACCGCCTCCGACCACGCTCGTGCCGGCCTTGGTCACCGCCTCCGCGACCCCGCGCGTCCCGGACGCGAACGGTGCCATCTCGAACACGCCCATCGGCCCGTTCCAGAACACCGTGGCCGCGCCCTCGAGCACCTCGGCGAACCGGGCGACGCTGTCGGGCCCGATGTCCAGGCCCAGCCGCCCGTCCGGGATCGCGTCGGCGGCGACGACCGCGGTCTCGGCGTCGGCGGCGAACCGGTCGGCCACCACCACGTCGGTCGGCAGCACGATCTTGCCGCTCTCCAGGAACCGGCGGCAGGTCTCGACCTGGTCGGCCTCGAGCAGCGAGTCACCGACCCCGTGGCCCAGGGCCTTGAGGAAGGTGAAGCACATCCCGCCGCCGACCAGCACCGCGTCCACCCGCGGCAGCAGGGCGGTGATCACGCCGAGCTTGTCGGAGACCTTCGAGCCGCCCAGCACGACGACGTAGGGCCGCTCGGGGTCCCCGGCCAGCTGGCTGAGCACCCCGACCTCGGCCTGCACGAGCTGACCGGCGTAGGCCGGCAGATCCTGCGCGACGTCGTAGACCGAGGCCTGCTTGCGGTGGACCACGCCGAAGCCGTCGGACACGAACGCGCCGTTCTCGCCGGTCAACGCGACCAGCTCGGTCGCCAGTGCGGCGCGCTCGTCGTCGTTCTTCGACGTCTCGCGCGGGTCGAACCGGATGTTCTCCAGCAGCACCACGTCACCGGCCGCCAGGCTCGGCGTGCCGTCGGCGAGCTGCACGAGCCGGACCGGCGCCCCGAGCAGCTCGCCGAGACGGGCCGCGACCGGCGCCAGCGAGTACTTCGGGTCCGGACCGCCCTTCGGCCGCCCGAGGTGCGCGGCGACGATCACCTGCGCACCGGCGCCGGACAGCTCCTGGATGGTCGGCACCGAGGCCCGGATGCGGCCGTCGTCGGTGATGTTCCCGGCGTCGTCGAGGGGGACGTTGAGGTCCGAGCGGACCAGCACGGTCCGCCCGGCGACGCCCTCGCCGATCAGGTCGGCCACAGTCTTCATGACGCGGCTCAGAGCTTCGACGCGACCAGTGCGGTGATGTCGACCAGCCGGTTCGAGTAGCCCCACTCGTTGTCGTACCAGCCGACGATCTTCACCTGGTCGCCGATGACCTTGGTCAGGCCGGCGTCGAAGATGCACGAGTGCGGGTCGGTCACGATGTCCGACGACACGATCGGGTCCTCGGTGTACTTCAGGACACCCTTGAGCGGGCCCTCCGCGGCCGCCTTCATCGCCGCGTTGATCTCCTCCGCGGTGGTCTCCCGGCCGACGGTCGCGGTGAGGTCGGTGGCCGAACCGGTGGGGATCGGCACCCGCAGCGCGTAGCCGTCGAGCTTGCCCTTCAGGTGCGGCAGGACCAGCGAGATCGCCTTGGCGGCGCCCGTCGAGGTCGGCACGATGTTCAGCGCGGCGGCACGGGCCCGGCGGAGGTCCTTGTGCGGGCCGTCCTGCAGGTTCTGGTCCTGGGTGTAGGCGTGGATCGTGGTCATCAGACCCTTCTCGATACCCACCAGGTCGTCGAGCACCTTGGCCATCGGGGCCAGGCAGTTCGTGGTGCAGGACGCGTTCGAGACGATGGTCTGCGAACCGTCGTAGGCGTCGTCGTTCACACCCTTGACCACGGTGAGGTCCTCGCCGGTGGCCGGGGCCGAGATGACGACCTTCTTCGCGCCGGCGTCGAGGTGCTTCGCCGCCGCCTCGCGCTTGGTGAACAGACCGGTGGACTCGACCACCACGTCGACGCCCAGGTCCTTCCACGGCAGCTCGGCGGGGTCACGCACCGCGAGGCCCTTGAAGCCCTTGCCGTCCACGACGATCTCGTCGTCGGTCGAGGTCACCTCGTAGGGCAGCCGGCCGAGGATCGAGTCGTACTTCAGCAGGTGGGCGAGCGTCGCGTTGTCCGTGATGTCGTTGACCGCGACGATCTCGATGTCACTCGTGCCGGCCGCGCGCTGGGCGTCCACCGCCCGCCAGAAGTTGCGGCCGATCCGCCCGAACCCGTTCACGCCAACCCGCACCGTCACGCGTGCCTCCTTGGAGTCATCCATCGTCCTCGTGGAACCGCGAGTCACCCTATCCCCCGGCGGTGGCCCCGGCAGGAGCGGACGCCGGATGACCTGCGCCGACTTCGTCACGATGTGTCCGATACCGCACCGCCGGTGACGGGACCGCTCCGCCCGTGATCGACATCCGGGCAGCACGGACCGCGGTCGGCGCGGCGAGTACCTACCGGACCGGGAGCATCCCCGCCCGGACCTCCCGACCGCCCACCTGATCGGCGACCCGCCCACCCTGATCGGCGTCCCGGCGGCCCCGGCCGCGATTCCCGCGGCTACAGCCCCCGGAACGGCGATCACGCTCCGACCGGGCCGGACCGGACCGCCCGGGCCCCGGCGAGGCGCCGAGGCATCAGGTCTCCTCGAGCATCTCCGCGGTCACGGCCGACTCGGTGTCCGGGATGCCCAGGTCGGCGGCCCGCTTGTCGGCCATGTGCAACAGCCGGCGGATCCGGCCGGCCACCGCGTCCTTCGTCATGGGCGGGTCGGCCAGCTGGCCGAGCTCCTCCAGCGAGGCCTGCGTGTGCTCGGCGCGCAGCCTGCCGGCGGCGAGCAGGTGCTGCGGCACGTCGTCGCCGAGGATCTCCAGCGCCCGCTGCACCCGCGCCGCAGCGGCCACCGCGGCCCGGGCGGAGCGGCGCAGGTTGGCGTCGTCGAAGTTCGCCAGCCGGTTCGCCGTGGCCCGGACCTCGCGACGCATTCGCCGCTCCTCCCAGGCCAGCACCGACGAGTGCGCGCCCATCCGGGTGAGCAGCGCGCTGATCGCGTCGCCGTCGCGCACGACCACCCGGTCGGCCCCACGCACCTCCCGCGCCTTGGCCGTGACCCCGAGCCGCCGGGCCGCGCCGACCAGTGCGAGCGCCGCCTCCGGGCCGGGGCAGGTCACCTCCAGCGCGGACGAGCGCCCCGGCTCGGTGAGCGAGCCGTGGGCCAGGAACGCGCCCCGCCAGGCCGCCTCCGCGTCGGAGACGTCACCGGACACGACGGGCGGGGGAAGACCGCGCACCGGGCGGCCACGGGCGTCGAGCAGGCCCGTCTGGCGGGCCAGCCCCTCACCGTCGCGCACCACCCGGATCACGTACCGGGCACCACGGCGCAGTCCGCCCGCGGTGATCACGTGCGCCTCGCACGTGTGCCCGTAGAGCTCCTGGATCTCGCGCCGAAGCCGCCGGGCCACCGAACCGGTGTCCACCTCGGCCTCGATCACCACCCGGCCACCGACGATGTGCAGCCCTCCGGCGAAGCGGAGCAACGATGCCACCTCGGCACGGCGGCACGACGCCTTGGTCACCGTCAGGCGGCTGAGCTCGTCCTTGACCGCCGCCGTCATCGCCATCGCAGGGCCCTCCCAAGGGGGATCAACACAGAAACGACCTGCGCTGGAGGGTTCGCCACCGTCATGTCCTCCTCTCGACGGCCCCCGGACGGGCGGGCGCGGAGTGCTGGGTCCCCGCCCGCATCGTCGCGGGCGGCGTCAGCACGGCGCGCAGCGCCTCGGCCAGAGCCGTCGGATCATGTCTCGGCACCGCAGGGTCCGCCGCGGCCACGGGGGCCAGGTGCACCCTCCCGTCGGGCAACAGCATGTTCCGCGCCGCCCGGTCCAGCCGGTGCGGCACCGGGACGGCGGCCACGTCGGCGAGAACCGCGTGGACCCGCAGACCCGGAGCGTGCTGAGAGAGTACGGCCAGGTGCTGTTCGGGCGAGAACCCGGCGGTCTCCCCCGGCTCCGGGGCCAGGTTGAGCACCACCACCCGGCGGGCCGGCGTGGTCATCACCGCATCGCGCAGCTCCGGGACCAGCAGGTGCGGCAGCACGCTGGTGAACCATGACCCCGGCCCGAGCAGCAGCACGTCGGCCTGCCGGACGGCCGCGACGGCCTGGGCGCACGCCGGGGGGCGCTCGGGACGCAGCCACACCCGCCGCACCCGGCCCGGGGTCGACGCCACGGCGACCTGGCCGCGGATCCGGTGCGGCCTGGCCGGGTCCTCGTCCAAGCCGGTCACGTCGGCCTCGATGTCCAGAGGCACGAGACTCATCGGCAGCACCCGCCCACGGACCCCCAGCAGTCGGCAGACCTCGTCGAGGGCGGCCACCGGGTCGCCGAGCACCTCCATCAGCCCCGCCAGCAGCAGGTTGCCCACCGCGTGCCCGGCCAGCGCGCCGGACCCGCCGAACCGGTGCTGAACCAGCCGGACCCACAACGAGTCCGCCGGGTCCGCCCACGCCGCTTTGTCGATGCCCCGGGACCCGCCGCCGGCCGCGCGGTCGGGGGCCGCGAGCGCCGAGACGGCCATCCGCAGGTCCCCCGGCGGCAGCATGCCCAGCTCGCGGCGCAGCCGCCCGGACGAGCCGCCGTCGTCGGCGACCGTGACGACCGCGGTGACGTCGGTGATCTCGTCAGGCAGCGAACGCAGTGCGGACAGTGTGGCGTGCAGGCCGTGCCCGCCGCCGAGCGCGACCGCCTTCACTCGCGCCCCAGGTCTCGGTGCGACACGCTCACCGCGACGCCCTCGGATCCGGCCAGCCGGCGCGCCAGCTCCTCGCTGATCGCGACGCTGCGGTGCTTGCCGCCGGTACAGCCGACCGACACGGTGAGGTAGCGCTTGCCCTCCCGGCGATAGCCGGCGCCGATCAGGTTCAGCAGCTCCAGGTAGCGGGTGATGAACTCCTCGGCACCCTCCTGGCTGAGGACGTAGTCACGCACGTCGCTGTCGCGGCCGGTGTGGTCGCGCAGCTCCGGGATCCAGTGGGGGTTGGGCAGGAACCGAACGTCGACGACGAAGTCGGAGTCCATCGGCAGGCCGTACTTGTAGCCGAAGGACAGCACGGTCACCCGGGTGACCGGAGCCAACTCGGCCCCGAAGGTCCGTTCCAGGGTGGACCGCAGCCGGGGAACCGACAGCGTCGAGGTGTCCACGACGAGGTCGGCGGTCTCGCGCAGCGGGCGCAGCAGCTCGCGTTCGGCGGCGATCCCGTCGGCCAGCCGGCCGTCACCCTGCAGCGGGTGGCTGCGCCGGACCTGCTCGAAGCGACGCACGAGTACCGCGTCGGTGGCCTCCAGGAACAGCAGCCGCGGCTTGTAGCCGCGGGTGTCGAGGTCCTTGATGACCGCGCCGAGGTCGGCCGAGAATGCCCGGCTGCGCACATCCATGACGACCGCGATCCGGGTGACCTCGCCGCTCGCCCGGGCCCCGAGATCGACCATGGTGGCGATCAGCTCGGGCGGCAGATTGTCGACGACGAACCAGCCGAGGTCCTCCAGCACCTTGGCCGCGGTGCTGCGGCCGGCCCCGGACAGTCCGCTGACCAGCGCGACCTCGATTCCCTGCGCCGTCGGAGCGGACGCCCCTGTCGACTCCGGATCAGTCATCGGCTCTCCCCCGCGGTCCGGCCCGCCGGCTGCTCCGGAGCGGGCCCGTTGAGCGCCGCCAGCACCGCCGCGGCGGTCCGCGGCCCGAACCCGGGCACGGCGGCGATCTCGTCGGCGTCGGCGGCCTTGAGATTGCGGACCGACCCGAAGTGCTTGAGCAGCGCCTGACGCCGGGCCGGCCCGAGACCGGGCACGTCGTCGAGCTCGGAGGCGGTCATCCGGACCGAGCGGCGATTGCGGTGATAGGTGATCGCGAAGCGGTGCGCCTCGTCGCGGACCCGCTGCAACAGGTAGAGCCCCTCGCTCGTCCGCGACAGGATGACCGGGTCGGGCTCGGCGGGCAGCCAGACCTCCTCCAGCCGCTTGGCCAGCCCGCACACGGCGACGTCGGTGACGCCGAGCTCGGCGAGCACGTCCGCGGCCGCCTCCACCTGCGGCTGGCCGCCGTCGACGACGAGCAGGTTCGGTGGGTAGGCGAACTTGCGCGGCCGACCGGTGGCCGGGTCGATCCCGGGGCGGGCGGTGTCGGGCGAGGCGGTGGCCGGGGAGCTGATGACCGGTCCTTCGGCCTGATCACCTGCACCGTTACCGCCCGCGGCGCCGGTGCTGTCCGTGGCCGGTGCCGCGGCGGTGTCGGCCCCGGTCTCGGCCAGGTAGCGGCGGAACCGGCGGCGGACCACCTCGGCGATGGCGGCGACGTCACCGCCGGACGCCCCGCCCCGGATCTCGAAGCGGCGGTAGTCGGACTTGCGGGCCAGCCCGTCCTCGAACACCACCAGCGAGGCGACCACGTCGGTGCCCTGCACGTGGCTGACGTCGACGCACTCGATGCGCAGCGGCGCGGAGTCGAGCCCGAGCGCGTCCTGGATCTCCTGCAGCGCCGCCGACCGGGCGGTCAGGTCGCCGGCCCGGCGCAGCTTGTGCTGGGTGAACGCCTCCGCGGCGTTGCGGGCCACCGTCTCGGCGAGCGCCCGCTTGTCGCCGCGCTGGGGCACCCGCAGCTGCACGCGGGAGCCGCGCAGCCCGGACAGCCACTCGGCGAGCGCGTCGGCCTCCGGTGGCAGCTCGGGGACGAGGATCTCCCGCGGTACCGGTTGCTGAGCGTCGTCGGCGGCCCCCGCCAGGGCGGCCTGCTCGCCGTAGAACTGGGTGACGAACCGCTCCACCAGCGCGGCGGTGTCGGTCGGCTCGACCTTGTCGATCACCCAGCCGCGCTGGCCGCGGACCCGGCCGCCCCGGACGTGGAAGACCTGGACGGCGGCCTCGAGCTCGTCGTCGGCGAACGCGACGACGTCGGCGTCGGTCCCGTCGCCCAGCACGACGGCCTGGCGCTCCATCGCCCGGCGCAGCGCCCCGATGTCGTCGCGCAGCCGCGCTGCCTTCTCGAACTCCAGGGACTCGGCCGCGGCCTCCATCTGACGCTCCAGCTGCCGCACCATCCGGTCGGTGCGCCCGGAGAGGAACTCGCAGAAGTCCTCGACGATCTCCCGGTGCTGCTCGGCGTCGACGGTCCCGACGCACGGCGCCGAGCACTTGTCGATGTAGCCGAGCAGGCACGGCCGGCCGATCTGGCCGTGGCGGCGGAACACCCCGGCACTGCACGTGCGCGCGGGGAACACCCGCAGCAGCAGGTCGAGGGTCTCCCGGATCGCCCAGGCGTGGGCGTACGGGCCGAAGTAGCGGACGCCCTTGCGGCGTGGCCCGCGGTAGACGTGCAGCCGCGGGTAGTCCTCGTTCATCGTGACCGCGAGCACCGGGTAGGTCTTGTCGTCGCGGTAGCGGACGTTGAACCGCGGGTCGAACTCCTTGATCCAGTTGTACTCGAGCTGCAGCGCCTCGACCTCGGTGCCGACGACGGTCCACTCCACCTTCGCGGCGGTGGTGACCATCTGCCGGGTCCGCGGATGCAGGTTCGACAGGTCGGCGAAGTAGGAGTTGAGACGGCTGCGCAGGCTCTTGGCCTTGCCGACGTAGATGACGCGGCCGATCGGGTCGGAGAAGCGGTACACCCCGGGGGCCTCCGGGATGGATCCCGGGGCCGGGCGGTATGTCGACGGGTCGGGCATGACCCCTCCAGCGTAGAACCGGGCCCCGACGACCTCGCCTCCCCCGTCCCGTCCGAAGTCGCCCGCGAAGGTGTAGTGGGCGTGGCTTGCCGATTCTGTCCGGCAGGCCTGGTAGGAACTGATTCGTCCGAACATCGGTTCGAAGGGGGACCGCGATGAGCGCGACGTTGGACCGCATCCGCAAGCTACTCGCCAAAGCCGAACGGGCGGGCACCGAGGCCGAGGCCGAGACCTACAACGCCAAGGCCGTCGAGCTGATGGCACGGCACGGCATCGACGAGGCGCTGCTCGCCGCGGCCGTCCCGGGGCGCGACGACATCGGCATGGTGCGGATCGCGATGGAGGACCCGTACAGCGCGGGCAAGGCACGGCTGCTGGGCTGGACGGCCGCGGCCCTGCGGTGCCGCTGGGTCATGCACGGCGCGTACAGCGGGAAGGTCCAGGCGGTGACCGTCTTCGGGTTCGCATCGGACCGGGAGCGGGTGGAGCTCCTCTACACCTCGCTGCTGCTGCAGGCCACCACCCAGCTCGTGCGCCGCCGCCCACCGCGGGCGGGCGAGTCCGTCGCCGCGTACCGCCGGTCCTGGCTGCACGGCTTCGCGGCGCAGGTGCACGAGCGGCTGCGCGACGCCGAGCAGGCGGCGGCGTCGGCGGCCGAGCAGGCCGGCGGGCCCGGCAGCACCGCGCTCGTGCTGGTCGACCGCGAGGCCCGCGTCGACCGGGCCTACGCCGAGGCGTTCCCCAACCTGGGCCGGGCCCGTCGCTCCACGCTGTCGGGTTCGGGGTTCGCCGACGGCGCGGCGGCCGGGCGCCGGGCCGATCTCGGCCGGGGCGCGGTGGCGGGGCGGCGCCGCGCAGTGGGCGCGTGAGCCCGGGGCCGGTGTCAGGCGGGCAGTGCGAGCAGCCGGTCGACGACCTCGTCGACGCTGTCCGCGTGCACGTGCGGCGCTTCGATGGTGCAGGGCACGCCGCCTTCGAGCCGGGTGGCGAACCCGCCCATCAGGCCGGCCCGGATCGCGCCGTGCACGTCCCAGCTGTGCGCGGTGACCATCGCGACGCGCTCGGGTTCTGCGTGTACCCGCTCGCAGGCCAGCAGGTAGGCCTCGGCCGCGGGGCGGAAGGCACGCAGATCGTCGCTGGAGACGGTGCCGCGCAGGTAGGTACGCAGGCCGGCCCGGTCGAGCGCGGCGGCCGTACCCCGGTCGCCGCCGTAACCGAAGGCGTAGACGGGGACCTTGGCCTTGGCCAGGGTGACCAGCGCGAACTCGACGTCGGGATGCGGGGGCAGGCTCCGGAAGCCGTCCAGGACGTGGTCGAGCGCCTCCTCGGAGAGCTTGTGCCCGGTGGTCGCGCGCAGCGCCTCCCGCGCCTGCGGCACGAACCGCGTGTGCGGGCCGGCCAGCGCGAGCGCGATCCCGTCGCGCATCGCCCGCGCGACGAACAGGTCGCTCTCGTGTTCGGGGCGGCCGACGTCGACGAACCGCCCCCGCAGCGAGTCGAGCCGGACCATCGTGTCGAAGACGTCCAGCAGCACGACGCGGGGACGACGGTCAGCGGCGCGCCTGAATCGGGGCACTGGCGACTCGGCCGCGGCCATCGGCACCTCCCACCTCACAGCTGGGGCCGGGGTCTGCTGATCGATCCAGACCAGCAGCGTACCGGGCCCGTTACCGTGGGTCATGTTCGTCGAGGCGAACGCAGTGCAGTCGATCGATCGGGGCCTACAGCGCTGAGCGGTGTCACGCCCGCGGCGAATGCGCGGGCCGCGATCCCCCGACCCGGGGACTCAGTCCCCTGCCCCGGCGGGACGCTCCGGCAAGGGGGTGAACGGTCGCTCCGGCCACCACGGGTAGAACGCCGGCACGTCGGCCGAGACCCGGTCGGGGAAACTCGCGGGGCGCTTCTGCAGGAACGCCTCGATCCCCTCGGCGGCGTCGGCGGAGAGCCCGCGCTCCGCCATGGCCCGCGAGTCGACGCGGTGCGCCTCGATCGGATGGTCGGCGCCCAGCATGCGCCACATCATCTGCCGGGCCAGCGCCACCGACACCGGTGCGGTGTTGTCCGCGATCTCGGCGGCCAGCGCGTAGGCCGCCTCGAGCAGTTCGTCCGCCGGGTGCACCGAACGCACCAGGCCGCCGCGCAGGGCCTCCTCGGCATCGAACACCCGGCCCGTGCTCACCCACTCCATCGCCCGGCTGATCCCCACCACCCGGGGCAGGAACCAGCTCGACGCCGCCTCCGGCACGATGCCGCGGCGGGTGAACACGAAGCCGAACCGGGCGTCGGCGGAGGCCAGCCGGACGTCCATCGGCAACGTCATTGTGGCCCCGACACCGACCGCGGGCCCGTTGATCGCACCGATCACCGGCTTCGTCGATTCGAAGATCCGCAGGGTGAGCCGGCCCCCGCTGTCGCGGTGGGCGTTGTCGGCGTTCGCCTGCGAGTAGTCGAAGGTGGAGCCGCCCCCGCCGAGGTCGGCCCCGGCGCAGAAGCCGCGGCCGGCCCCGGTCACCACGACGGCCCGGACGTCGTCGTCGGCGTCCGCGCGGTCGAACGCGTCGCGCAGTTCCTCGCCCATCCGGCCGGTGAACGCGTTGAGCCGGTCGGGCCGGTCCAGGGTCAGGGTGAGGACGCGGTCGGCGACCTCGTAGCGGATCTGGGAGTACTCGGCCACGATCAGGACTGCTCGGACGTGGCCTGCGCGCCGTCGGGGGAGGCCGCGGCGTACAGCGCCCGCACCGCCCGGATCCCGTCCACCGCGTACGCCCCGTCCACGGCCTGGATCGCGAGGATCGACAGGTACTCGTCGTCGGGCAGGTCCAGCCGCGCCCAGGAGGCGCCGTCGGGGAAGGCCACCCCGCGCACCTGGTCCCACGGCACGTGCCGGGTCACCAGGATGTTGCGCACCTCGATGCCGTCGGCGTCCGCGCGGACCCGCGGCCGGGCCAGCAACAGCACACCGCCCGCGACGAACAGGCCCATGAGGACCATCGCGATCTGGTCGGCGAGCCGGAAGAAGACCCCGGTGGGGCTGTTGCGCAGCAGCACGGCGATCACCGTGAAGAACACGACCGAGAGGACAGCGCACGCCCAGGCGACCCGGAGCACCTTCCGCGGCCGTACAGTCACCGCGGCGGCACCGGGGTTCCCGCCGCCGTCGCGGGGCGCCGCGGTCACGGCATCTCCCGCAGTCCACGCAACACCAGCGCGGTGTGCAGCGCGGCCACGCAGGCCTCGGTGCCCTTGTCCTCCGACGAGCCCGGCAGGCCCGAACGGGCGCGGGCCTGCTCCGGGGTGTCGCAGGTGAGCACGCCGTTGCCCACCGGGACGCGCTCGTCGAGGGCCACGCGGGTCAGCCCGGCCGTCACGGCGTCGCAGACGTACTCGAAGTGCGGGGTGCCGCCGCGGATGACCACCCCCAGCGCCACGACCGCGTCGTGGCTGCGCGCGAGCTCCTGGCAGACCACCGGCAGCTCGACGGTGCCGGGCACCCGGACGACGGTCGGCACGGCGCCCGCCTTCTCCGCGACCTCCAGCGCGTGCTCCAGCAGCGCGTCGGCCACCTCGGCATGCCAGCTGGCCGCCGCGATACCGACCCGCAGGCCGGCCGCCTGGGTCAGGTCACCGACATCGACAGGACGTCCTTCGCCGCTCATGGGGCCATTGTCCGTCCGGCCGCCCGGGCCGTCACAGCCCGGCCCCGTCGACCAGGTTCCCGGGGCCGGGTGCCTCGTCCAGATCGGGCAGGTCGTGGCCCATGCGGTCGCGCTTGGTGCGCAGGTAGCGCAGGTTCTCCGGGGTGGGCCGGACCGGCATCGGGACCCTGCCGGTGATCGTCAGGCCGTAGCCCTCCAGGCCGGCCCGCTTCTCCGGGTTGTTGGTGAGCAGCCGCATCGACTTCACGCCCAGGTCCACCAGGATCTGCGCGCCGATGCCGTAGTCGCGGGCGTCGGCGGGCAGCCCCATCGCGAGGTTCGCGTCGACGGTGTCGGCGCCGGCCTCCTGCAGCTGGTAGGCCTGCAGCTTGTGCAGCAGCCCGATGCCCCGGCCCTCGTGCCCGCGCATGTAGAGCACGATGCCGCGGCCCTCGGCGGCCACCGCGGCCAGCGCGGCGTCGAGCTGCGGTCCGCAGTCACAGCGCAGCGAGCCGAGCACGTCGCCGGTCAGGCACTCCGAGTGCACCCGGACCAGCACGTCGTCGCCGGTGCCCTCCGGGGTCGCGACGTCACCGACCACCATCGCGATGTGCTCGATGCCGTCGAGCAGCGAGTCGTAGCCGTAGGCCACGAACTCGCCGTGCCGGGTCGGGATGCGGGCCTGGGCCACCCGGACGATGTGCTTCTCGAACCGTCGCCGGTAGGCGATCAGATCGGCGATCGTGATGAGGGTGAGCTCGTGGTCCTCGGCGAACACCCGCAGCTCGTCGCCGCGGGCCATGTCGCCCTCGTTCTTCTGCGACACGATCTCGCACAGGGCGCCGGCCGGGCTCAGCCCGGCCATCCGGGCCAGGTCGACCGCCGCCTCGGTGTGCCCGGGACGGCGCAGCACGCCGCCCTCACGGGCGCGCAGCGGCAGCACGTGCCCGGGCCGGACGAGGTCCCTGGGCCCGGTCGTCGGGTCGGCGAGCAGACGGATGGTGTGCGCCCGGTCGGACGCCGAGATGCCGGTGGTGATGCCCTCCTTGGCGTCCACGGTGACGGTGAACGCGGTGCGGAAGCTGTCGGCGTTGGTGTGGTGCATGGGCGGCAGGTCGAGCCGGTCGCACTCGGTCTCGGTCAGCGCGACGCACACGTACCCCGACGTGTAGCGGACCACGAACGAGACGAGCTCCGGTGTGGCCTTCTCGGCCGCGAAGATCAGGTCGCCCTCGTTCTCCCGCTCCTCGTCGTCCATGACGACGACCGCCTTGCCGGCGGCCAGATCCGCGATGGCCCGCTCGATGCGCTCGAACCCGCCGGCCAGACCGGCCCCGGCCGCCATCGACCGCTCCGCGGCCGCGTCGAGCGCACCGCCTGTCGTGATGTCCACCGAGCTGTTCACTGGACCCGAGCCTCCTCACCGGAATCTCCGAGGTACCCGGCGGTCAACCGCTCGACGTACTTCGCGACGACATCCACTTCGAGATTGACGCTGTCCCCGGCCTGACGCACGCCGAGAGTCGTGTCGGCCAGTGTGGTGGGGATCAGGGCGACGGTGAAGCTCTCGCCGTCGGTGGCGGCCACCGTCAGCGACACACCGTCGACCGCGATCGAGCCCTTCTCCACCACGTAGCGGGCCAACTCCGGCGGCAGGCCGAACCGGACCTCGTCGCTGCGCTCGCCCGGGGTGCGGCTCAGCACGGTGCCGACGCCGTCCACATGGCCCTGGACGATGTGACCGCCGAGGCGACCACCGGCGGGCAGCGCGCGCTCGAGGTTGACCTTGGACCCGACCCCGATCCCGGACAGGCTCGACCGGCGCAGGGTCTCGGGGACCAGCTCGACGGTGAAGGTCCCGCCCGTCGCACCGTCGGGGTCGATCACGGTGAGGCAGACGCCGTTCACCGCGATCGAGTCGCCGTGCGCCGCATCGCTCGTGACCGTTTGCCCGCGCACGGTCAGTGCGACCACCTCGTCGGTGCGGCGGACGTCGATGATCTCACCGACCTCCTCCACGATCCCGGTGAACATCTACGCCGTCCCCTTCTCCTGCTGCTCGGCCACCGGCCGGGCGTCGACCAGCACGTCGGTGCCGATGCGGCACACGTCGTCAATCTGCAACCGTCGGATGTCCCCGATCGTTCCCACTCCGGCCTCGGCCAGCGCGGCCGGCCCGGCTCCGAGGAGCGCGGGGGCGAGATAGGCCAGCACCCGGTCCACCCGGCCCGCGGCGAGGAAGGCTCCCGCAAGCCGGGGGCCGCCCTCGAGCAGCACGTCGACCGCACCGCGCTCCCGCAGCGCACCGAGGACGACGTCCGGATCGTGGCTGCGCACGTGCAGCACGTCGGGGGCGTCCAGCTTCGATCCGGCGACCAGGTCGCGACAGCCGACCACGACGCGCAGGGGCTGCCGGGCCTGCTCGGTGCCGTCGGGGTTGCGGGCGGTGAGCGCGGGGTCGTCGGCCAGGGCCGTTCCCGTGCCGACGACGATCGCATCCATGGTGGAGCGCAGCGCGTGCACCTGCTCGCGGGCATCCGGGCCGGTGATCCACCGGCTGGTCCCGTCGGCGGCGGCGCTGCGGCCGTCGAGGGTCGCAGCGAGCTTCCAGGTCACGTGCGGGCGGTGGGTGCGCACGGCGTGCAGCCAGGCCCGCAGCGGACCGCGGGCCACCTCGTCGGCGAGCGTGCCGAGGGTGACGGCGACGCCGGCATCGCGTAGTTCCGCCGCCCCGCCCGCCGCGAGCGGGTTGGGATCGGGCAGCGCGGCGTGCACGGCCACGATCCCGGCGGCGATGAGGGCGTCCGTGCAGGGCGGGGTGCGGCCGACGTGCGCGCACGGCTCCAGGGTGACCACGGCGGTGCCGCCGGCCGCCCGCGGGCCGGCTTCGTGCAGCGCCACGATCTCGGCGTGCGGTCCCCCGGGTGGGGCGGTGGCGCCGACACCGGCGATCTCACCGGCGGCGTCGAGCACGACGCAGCCGACCGGAGGATTGGGGCTCGTGCTCCCGTGCACCTGCGCGGACGCCGCGAGGGCCCGGCGCATGGCCTGTTCGATCCGGGCCTCGGGGGTCCCGCTCCCCCCGGTCGGTCCGATCATCCCGACCACCGGTGCGGGGCGGCTGTGACCGCCTGCTCGCGAAGCGCCTGCACGGCACGCAGCGGGTCGTCGGCGCCGTAGACCGCGGAGCCGGCGACGAAACAGTCGACCCCCGCCTCCGCGGCGGCCTCGACGGTGTCGGCGTTGATCCCGCCGTCGATCTCGACGAGGACCTTCAGATGGCCGGTCTCCACCAGGCGCCGGGCGGTGCGCACCTTGTCGAGCACGCGGGGGATGAAGCTCTGCCCGCCGAACCCCGGCTCGACACTCATCACGAGCAGGGTGTCGTAGTGCTTGAGGGTCTCGAGGTGCGGCTCGAGCGGCGTGTCCGGCTTGACCGACAGCCCGGCGAGCGAGCCGGCGGCGCGCAGGTTCTTCGCCAGCCGCACCGGGTCGGCGGCGGCCTCCACGTGCACGGTGACGTTGTGCGCGCCGGCCTCGGCGTAGGCCGGCGCCCAGCGGTCCGGGTCGTCGATCATGAGGTGGCAGTCCAGCGGGATGGCGGTCGCCTTGAGCAGCGACTCGACCACCGGCAGGCCGATCGTCAGGTTCGGCACGAAGTGCGCGTCCATCACGTCGACGTGCAACCAGTCGGCACCCAGGCCGGGCTCGCCGGTCACCGCGTCGGCCTCGTCGGCGAGATGAGCGAAGTCGGCCGAGAGAATGCTCGGGGCGATCATCGGGTGCACCCACGCAGGTTACTGCGCATGCTCCGGAGGGTCGTGCCCCGATCCGCATCGGCGCCGGGGACGAGGACTGTCGGTGTCGTGCGGTTCACTCCGGCCATGACGAGCGGCGCGCTGTCCCTGGCCGACCTGCTGGCCGACGAGTCGCCCGCGGTCGCCGCCCTCACCCGCCGGCTGCGGGCCGTCGGGCAGGCGCGCATCCCGATCTCCGCGAGCGGGTCTACCCGGGCCGGCGCGGGCTCGGGTTCCACTACCCGGCGGGCGGCCAGGCGGCCGCGCTGGTCCCCGTGACGACGGCGTGGACGTCGGCTTCGAGCACGGCGCCGACCTGCCCGACCCGCACCGGCTGCTCGCCGGAGCGGGCCGGCGGCTCCGTCACCTGCGCTTCTCCCCGGCGCGACGGCGCCGACCGAGGAGCAGCTGATCGACTACCTGGATCTCGCGGTCGAGCACGCCCCCGCCGTCCGGTCGGCGCGCAGAGAACCGGCGGCGATCAACCGGTCCGCCGCAGCAGGGCCAGGAACATCGCGTCGGTGCCGTGACGGTGCGGCCACAGCTGCACCGTCCGGCCGTCGCCGAGGTCCGGGACCCCGGGCAGGGCCGCCCGGGCGTCGAGCTGTTCCACGGCCGGACCGTCGGCGCGCCGCCGCGTCACAGCCGTGACGACACCCACGGTTTCCGACAGGTGCGGCGAGCACGTGACATATGCCACCACCCCGCCGGGACGGACGTGACGCAGCGCCGCGGTGAGGAGCTCGCGCTGCAGTTTCGCGAGCCCGGCGACGTCGTCGGGACGGCGCCGCCAGCGCGCCTCGGGCCGGCGCCGCAGTGCACCCAGCCCGGTGCACGGGGCGTCGACGAGCACCCGGTCGAACACGCCGTCGGGCAGTGGGGCGGACCGCCCGTCGGCGGTGTGCACGGTGACCGGCAACCCGTCGACCGCGCGCCGGACCAGGTCGGACCGGTGCTCCGACTGCTCGACCGCGTCCACCGTCGCGCCGTCGAGCGCGGCCAGCCCGCCCAGCAGGGTCGCCTTGCCACCCGGGCCGGCGCACAGGTCCAGCCAGCGCCCGGTGTCGGGCCCGTCGAGTTCGGCCCGGGTGAGCGCGAGGGCCACGAGTTGGCTGCCCTCGTCCTGCACGGCCGCCAGCCCCTCCGACACGGCCTCCAGCTCGCCGATCTCACCGGCACCGGGGTCCAGGTGCACACCGTAGGGCGAGTACGGCGCCGGCTCGCCGCCCGTGACGAGCGCCAGCTCCTCGGCGGTGATCTCGCCGGGACGGGCGAGCAGGTGCACCGTGGGCCGGGCGTCGTCGGCGGCGAGCGCGGCGTCGAGCTCGGCCGCGCCGCGGCTGCCGAGGGCGTCGGCGAAGGCCTGGGCGATCCAGCGCGGGTGGGCGTGCGCGAACGCGCCGTGACCCACGGGGTCCTCCTCGGCCGAGGGCGCGAGCTCGGCCACCCACGCGGCCTCGTCGCGCTCACCGATGCGGCGCAGGATCGCGTTGACGAACCCGGCCGACCGGGAGCCGGCACGCCCACGGACCAGATCGACGGTGGTGGCCACCGCGGCGTGCGCCGGGATCCGGGTCCGCAGCAGCTGGTACGCGCCCAGCCGCAGCGCGTCGAGGAGCGGGGCCTCGACCCGGTTCAGCGGGCGGTCGGTGCACGCCTCGACGATCGCGTCGAGCAGGCCCTGCGCGCGCAGCGTGCCGTAGCCCAGCTCGGTGGCCAGCGCGGCGTCGCGGTCGCGCAACCGGTGACGGCGCAGGATCGCGGGCAACGCCAGGTTGGCGTAGGCGTCACGCTCGCGGACCGCGGTGAGCAGCTCCAGGGCGGCCTGCCGGGCCGGGTCGGCCTCCGGCGGGCGGCCCGGCCCCTGGCGCCCGCGCGGCGGGCCGGCGCCCCGCGGGCCGGCCGGCCGGCGCGGCTGGGACCGCCCGCCGTGGGACCGCCTGCCCCGAGGTTCGTGCGGGGCGCTCATCCCAGCACCTCCCCGGGCTCGATACGCACGCCGCGCGCCCAGTCCGGCGCCGGCATCGCCCGCTTGCCCACCGGCCGCACCTCACCGAGCTCCACCGGCACGGTCGCGGTACCGACGAGCACCCGGCGCTTCTCGGCCCGCAGCTCACCCGGCTGCAGGCTCACCTCTCCGGTACGCACCGGGCGCACCGGCCCGAGGCCGAGTCGCTCGTCGCGGAACGTCGCCCAGGCACCCGGCTCGGGGGTCACCGAGCGGATCAGCCGGTCGAGCGCGACGGCCGGGGCGGACCAGTCCACCCGCGCGTCGGCGACCGTCACCTTGGGAGCGTGCGAGACGCCGTCGGCCGGCTGCGGGCGGGCCTGCAGCGTGCCGTCGGCGATGCCGTCCATGGTCGCGGCCAACAGGCCCGCGCCCGACTGCGCGAGACGGCCGAGCAGCGCCCCCGCCGTGTCGGCCGGTCCGACCGTCTCGGTCACCACGCCGTAGGTCGGCCCGGTGTCCAGGCCCTCCTCCAGCCGGAACGTCGTAGCGCCGGTGACGTCGTCGCCGTGCCGGATCGCCGCCTGCACCGGGGCCGCGCCCCGCCAGGCCGGGAGCAGCGAGAAGTGCAGGTTCACCCAGCCCCGGGACGGGATGTCGAGCGCGGCGCGGGGCACCAGCGCGCCGTAGGCGACCACGGGCACACAGTCCGGGGCCAGCTCGCGCAACGCGTCGAGGAACTCCGGGTCCGACGGCCGGGCCGGGGTGAGCACCGGGATACCGGCTTCGTCGGCCAGCGCGCCGACCGGGGAGCGCATCAGCCTGCGACCGCGACCGGCCGGGGCGTCGGGACGGGTGAGCACCCCGACGACCTGGTGCCGCGGCGAGTCGAGCAGCGCGCGCAGGGACGGCACCGCAGGCTCGGGCGTACCAGCGAAGACCAGCTTCACCGGGCCTTCCCGAACAGCGGGTGCGGGCTGGTCTTCACGACCGGCTCGGGGGTGCCGAACCACTGCGCCGCGCGGATCTCGGCCATCGCCTGCCGACGCGTCTCGGGGTCGAGCCGATCGACGAACAGCACGCCGTCGAGGTGGTCGGTCTCGTGCTGGATGCACCGGGCCAGCATCTCACTTCCCTCGACCGCGACCGGCTCGCCGTGCATGTTCCAGCCGTGGGCGACGACGTGCAGGTGCCGCCGGCAGTCCCAGCTCAGGCCGGGGATCGACAGGCACCCCTCGGGGCCGACCTGCTCCTCCTCACCCACGACGTCGAAGGCCGGGTTGACCAGGTGCCCGGAGAATCCGTCGACGTCGTAGGTGAACACCCGCAGGCCCACACCGATCTGCGGAGCGGCCAGGCCGGCGCCGCCCTCGTCGTGCATGGTGTCGGTCAGGTCGGCGACGAGCTTGCGCAGCTCGGCGTCGAAGGTCGTGACCTCCACCGCCGGGGTGCGTAGCACCGGGTCGCCGAAGAGCCGGACGGGCTGGACGGACACAGGTCTCCTTAGACGGGGTCGGGATGGGAGTGCCGCACACACTCGGGGAGGCGGGCACTCGGCGCCGGCGGGCGGCGACCTTCGATTCTGCCACGCCACCCGTGGCGGCCGCGGTGCTCGACACCCGGCGGCGCCGGGACGCGGGACGAGGCCTGGGTGGTGGCCGCCCGCGGGGTCCCGGCCCGACCCCGCGCCCCGGCCGGCCGGCTCAGCCGATCTCCGCCGGATCCAGCCGCACCCGTACCGGTTCGGGAGCCTTACGTGCGGTCCGGGCCGCCTGCGCGGCGGCGAGGGCCGCGGCGAGCGCCCGGCCCTCGCTCCGCGGCACCCGCAACAGGGCCCGTTCCCGGACGCCCGGTCCGCCACGGTCTCCCGCCTCGCCCACCTCGGCACCGTTGATCTCGACCGGCCCGAGGACCTCGAGCCCGGTCGGCAGCCCGGTGGCCGCCAGCACCTCCGCCACCGCGTCCGGGCTGCCCTCGAGCGCCGCCATCCGCACCGTGGGCGGAAAACCCACCTCGGTGCGGGCACGAAGCTCCTCGGCGGCGTGCCCGGCCGGATCCCACCGGACCAGCGCCTGAACCGTCGGCAGCGCGGACTCGGCGACCACCACGACCCGGCCGCCCGCGGTGTGCGGCACCACCAGCGCCGCGGCAGTCAGCCAGCGGCGCAGCGTCTCCTCGGCCACCCGCAGGTCCGGGCGACTCAGCATGGCCCAGGCGTCCACGAGCAGGGCGGCGCCGTACCCGCCCTCGGCCGGGGGTTCCGCGCCGGGGGTCGCGACGACGAGCTCGGGCCGGGCCGGGACCTGCGAGAGCACCGCGGCGCCGCCCCCGGACGACCGGACGGTGGTGCCCGGGAACGCCCGGCCGAGCTCCTCCGCCGTGCGGCCGGAACCGACCACGCTGGCCCGCAGCCGGCGCGACCCGCAGGCCGCGCAGCGGAACACCGGCTCGGCGCGCCCGCACCACCGGCAGTGCGGCAGGCCCGCCGCCGCGGCGCCGTCGGCCCCGGATCCGCCTGCGGGCAGCCCGAGCGGGCCGGCGCAGTGCCGGCAGCGGGCGGTGTCGCGGCAGGCCGCGCAGGCCAGCCACGGGAGATAACCCGAACGCGGTACCTGCACCAGGACCGGTCGACCGGCGGTCAGCGCGGCGCGGGCCGCCTCGAACGCCACGCCGGGTAGCCGGGCGACCCGGGCGTCGGGGTCGCGGGCGAGCTGGCCGTCGGTCTCCCCGATCGCGGTGACGCGTGGCATGGCGGCGCGCACGGTCGCCCGGTCGGCCACCACCTCCCGCGCCCAGCCCGACTCCACCAGCAGCTGCGCCTCGGCCGTGCGCGCGTATCCGCCGACGAGCAACGCCGCCCCGGCTGCGTGCGCGCGCAGCACCAGCACGTCACGGACCTGCGGGTACGGGGCCCGGGGCTCGGCGTGGAGGTCGTCGCCGTCGTCCCACACGGCGAGCAGCCCGAGCCGTTCGACCGGCGCGAACGCCGCCGACCGGGTGCCCACGACGACCCGCACCGCTCCCCGCCGCACGGCCAGCCAGCGGCGGTAGCGCTCGGCCGGACCCAGCTCCGCGGTCAGCGCGACGACGCCGTCGGGCCCCAGCCGGGCCGCGCACGCCGCGTACAGCAGATCGACGTCGCGCTGGTCGGGCACCACGATCAGCGCACCGCGGCCCCCCGCGGCGGTGACCGCCGCGGCCTCCGCCAGCCGGTCGGCCCACGCTTCGCCCGGCAGCGCCTGCCAGACCGCGTGCGCGGCCCGCCCACCGCCGAGCGCGTCGAGCAGCGCCGGGCCGCGCGGGTAGCGACCCCAGCCGGCCCGGTCGACGAGCCCGACCTCGGCGGCCTCGCGCTTCGCGGGTTCCTCGGCCTCGACGCGGGCGTGCCGGGGCGGGACCGCGAGTCGCAGCACGTCGGCCAGCACCCCGGCGTAGCGGTCGGCGACGGATCGGCACAGGGCCGCGACCTCGGTGGTCAGCACCGGCTCCGGGGAGACGATCTTCTCCACCCAGGAGAGCCGCCCGGAGTGCCCGGACTCCGCGACCCGCTCCAGCAGGAACCCGTCCACCAGCCGGCCCGCGAATCGCACCCGCAGCCGCACACCGGGCACGGCCATGGCGTCGAGATGCTCGGGTATCCGGTAGTCGAAGGGGCGGTCCAGATGCGCGAGCGGGACGTCCACGGCGATCCGGCCGACCGGCAGTTCCGCCGCCGGCCGCCACTCCCCCCTGGTGCGGGCCGTGCGCGTCACGGACGCGGGTCTATCAGACGGCTTCACCGGGGCCCGCACCCCGGCCCCCGGCGAACCCGGGTACGGCGACATGGCCGGAGCATGACAGCGGGCACCGACGGTCCCGGGCCGGTCAGAGGTTGACCTGGTCGTGCCGGGCGTAGAACTCCACCCACTCCTGTTCGCTCAGCTCACGTCCGGTCTCGCGGATCTCGGCGAGCTCCAGGAAGAAGCGCTCCCGGGCGATGCCGGGCGCGAAGAGGATGAGGAACGTGGTCTCGACGCCGGCGTCGTTGCGGAAGGCGTGCACCCCGTTGTCCGCGACGTGGGCGAAGTCGCCCGCGCCGAACCGGTCCCAGCGCTCGCCGTCGTAGATCGACAGCTCACCGGAGAGCACGTAGAACGACTCGGAGAAGGTGCGGTGCACGTGCGGGCCGGGCCCCGGGGTCGACGGCGCCATCCGGTACTCGAACAGGCCGTACCGGCCCGCCGTCACCGATCCCGGGGCCACGAACCGCACCGACGACGGACCGGCGATGTCGGGCGGGTCCGCCGCCCGGTGGACGGTCACGGCCTCGGCCGGGTCGAGAAAGCTCACGAGGCGATCCGCTCATGCGCCCACGACGCGCGGGTTCTGGCCACCCCGCGCGCGACCGGGCCCGCGCGCGGCACCGACGACGCGCGCGAGGGCCGCTCGCACGCGGGTCACCCGGGTGCTCCCGCGCAGGCGGGCGCCGCCGGGAGCCGTCGCCGGCCGCGTCCGGTCGGGTGCTGCGCGGCCGGCGCGCGCGGCTGCTGCGGCGTTCACCCGTGCGACCGGTTCGGGACGCGGCCGCTCACGCGCCCGCGGCGGACTTCAGGGCGTCGGCGCGCGCGGTGCTCTCCCACGGCAGGTCGATGTCGGTGCGCCCGAAGTGCCCGTAGGCGGCGGTCGGCGCATAGATCGGCCGCAGCAGGTCGAGGTCACGGATGATCGCCGCCGGACGCAGGTCGAACACCTCGGTGATCGCCGACTGGATCCGGGCCGGGTCGACGTGCTCGGTACCGAAGGTCTCGATGAACAGGCCGACCGGGGCCGCCTTGCCGATCGCGTAGGCGACCTGGACCTCGATCCGGTCGGCCAGCCCCGCGGCGACGACGTTCTTCGCCACCCAGCGCATCGCGTACGCGGCGGAGCGGTCCACCTTCGACGGGTCCTTGCCGGAGAACGCGCCGCCGCCGTGGCGGGCGAAGCCGCCGTAGGTGTCGACGATGATCTTGCGGCCGGTCAGGCCGGCGTCGCCCATCGGGCCGCCGACGACGAACCGTCCGGTCGGGTTGACCAGGAGCCGCACGTCGGAGGTGTCGAGGCCGAGATGCGCGATCTCCGGACCGACGACGTGCTCGCGGATATCGGGGGCGAGCATGCCGTCGAGGTCGATGTCGGCGGCGTGCTGGCTCGAGACGACCACCGTGTCGAGCCGGACGGCCTTGTCGCCGTCGTACTCGATGGTGACCTGGGTCTTGCCGTCCGGGCGCAGGTACGGGAGCACACCGGACTTGCGGACCTCGGTCAGCCGGCGGGCAAGCCGGTGCGCCAGCGCGATCGGGAGCGGCAGCAGCTCCGGGGTGTCGGTGTTGGCGTAGCCGAACATCAGGCCCTGGTCACCCGCGCCCTGCCGGGCGATCTCGTCCTCGCTGGCCTCGACGCGGCTCTCGTAGGCCGTGTCCACGCCCTGCGCGATGTCGGCCGACTGCGCGCCGATCGCGACGTTGACCCCGCACGAGTTCCCGTCGAAGCCCTTCGCCGACGAGTCGTACCCGATCTCCAGGATCTTGTCCCGGACCAGGGTGGGGATGTCCGCGTACGCCGACGTCGTCACCTCACCGGCGACGTGCACCTGCCCGGTGGTGACCAGCGTCTCGACCGCCACGCGGCTGCGCGGGTCCTGGGCGAGCAGCGCGTCGAGCACCGAGTCGCTGATCGCGTCGCACATCTTGTCCGGATGACCCTCGGTCACCGATTCGCTGGTGAACAACCGTCGGCCCACGTTCGACACGCCCGCACCTCATCTTGATTTCCGCTTGATCGCTGCCGGGCGAGCCTAGTCGACCCCACGACGTGATCGCCGCGTCCTCGGCCAGCGCCACTTGCTACGCACCGTAAACATCTCAGCGACACGCCGCCATTCCGTCACCGCATGGGGTGATGTGGCGCGCGGTAGCGAATCGGTAACGGCGCCACTCGTTGGGCCTTGTTGTCATGCCCACCCCACGGAGGTTCCCCGAGATGAAGCTGCAACGACCGGGCCGCGCGGCCGCTGTTGTCGGCGGGTTGGTCGCGGTCGGCGCGACCACCATGATGGCGCTCGCCGCCGGGACCGCCGGAGCGGCCGAGCCGGGCCGCTGCACGGACAACGTGAACGTCCGGGCCGAGCCGAGCCCGACCGCGCGCATCATCGCGGTCTGCGAGCGCGGGACCGAGGTGACCGTCGGCGAGAAGCGCAACGGCTTCGTGAAGCTGACGAACCTGGGCGGCTGGTCGGCCGAGGAGTTCGTGTCGGTCGACGGCGCCACCCCGGCCCGGAACGCCCTCACCACCGGCGCCTCGCGCTCCACCGCGCCGACGAGCACCCCGGCCGCCGCCGAGCGCCGCAGTGCCCCCACCACCTCGCCGTCCGCCGGTAGCGACCGCCGCCCCGCGGACGCGGAGCCGACCCGCGAACCCCGCCGTGCGGCGCCGAGCGAGGAGCCGGCCGACCAGGACGAGCCGACGTCGACGGAGACTCCCGAGGCCGGCACCGGACGCCTGCTTCCCTGAGGCTCGCCCGCGGGGCGGGCCGCGCCGGGTACCCCGGCCGACGCGTTGACAGCGCCCGCCCCGCGGGGCCACTCTGCGGCGATCCGTGCCCGCTTCGTGGCTTTCGGTGTGGTTCGGCACGGTGCCGACCGGAGGCGCATCCGGGTCGAACCGGGGTGTGCCCACCGTGGAGTCGCTGCTGACCGCCGTGTTCCTGCCCGTCGCGCTCGGCGTCGTGATGCTCGGCCTCGGGCTCTCGCTGACCGTCGGCGACTTCACCCGGGTCCTGGCCCATCCCCGCGCGGTGCTGATCGCCCTGGTCTGCCAGGTCGTCGCGCTGCCGGTGATCTGCCTGGGCCTCGTGACGGCCTTCGGGCTCGCCCCGGCGCTCGCGGTCGGGATGATGCTGCTCGCCGCCTCCCCCGGTGGCACCACCGCGAACCTGTTCAGCCACCTTGCCGGCGGCGACGTGGCGCTCAACGTGTCGCTCACCGCCGTCAACTCAGCCCTGTCGGTGGTGACGTTACCGATCGTGGTGAATCTGTCCCTGGTGCACTTCGCCGATCCGGCGGCCGGGATCGGGCTGCAGTTCGACAAGGTCGCTCAGGTCTTCGCGATCGTGCTGGTCCCGGTGGCGCTCGGCATGCTGATCCGCCGGCTGGCGCCCGGCTTCGCGGACCGGATGCACCACCCCGTCAAGATCACCTCGGTCGTGGTGCTGGTGCTGGTCATCGCGGCCGCCGTGCTCGAGAACCGGGAGATCCTGCTGGACGGGGTGGTGGCCGTCGGACCGCTGACGCTGCTGTTCGCGGTGATCAGCCTGACGGTGGGCTACGTGGTCCCACGGTTCGCCCGGGTCGACCGGCGCCGGTCGATCGCGTGTTCGATGGAGATCGGCATCCACAACAGCGTCCTGGCCATCACGATCGCACTGAGCCCCGCGCTGCTCGCCGATGCGGAGATGGCGATCCCGGCTGCGATCTACGGGCTCGTCATGTTCCTTCCGGCGGGGGTGTTCGCCGCGGTGCTCGCGCGCCGGGCACGCTCCGGCGCGGCGTCCCTCCCCGCCTAACCCGCCGATCCGTCGGACCCAGATCGCGGTCGGACGATCCCACGCGGGCCACCGGGTGCGGGTGCGATGCGCCCCGGCGTGCGGCCGGCTAGAGCCGGGACGCCACCGCGTCCCACACCCGCGACGCCAGCAGCGCCTTGGACCCGTTCGCCAGTTCGACCTCGGAGCCGTCGGCGCCCAGCAGCCAGCCGGCGTTGTCGGGCACCTCGAATGCCCGGCCGTCGCCCACCGCGTTGACCACCAGCAGGTCGCAGCCCTTGCGGGCGAGCTTGGCCCGACCGTGGTGCAGCGCGTCGCCGTCGGCGTCACCCGTCTCGGCCGCGAACCCGACGATCACCTGACCCGGCTCCCGCCCCCCGACCAGCTCCCTCAGGATGTCCGGGTTCTTGGTGAGCACCAGTGGGTCGGGGTCCGTGGACCCCTTCTTGATCTTGTGCTCGGCCAGCGCGGAGGGCCGGAAGTCGGCGACCGCCGCGGACATGACCACCGCGTCGGCGCCCTTGACCGCGGCCAGCATCGCGTCGCGCATCTGGGCCGCCGAGCCGACCCGCACGACGTCGACCGCCGCCGGATCGCCCAGCTCGGCGGTGTGTGCGGCGACGAGCGTCACCGCGGCGCCACGCTGCGCGGCCACCCGGGCCAGCGCGTAGCCCTGCCGGCCGGAGGACCGGTTGCCGAGGAAGCGCACCGGATCCAGCGGCTCGCGGGTGCCACCGGCCGAGACGACGACGCGGCGACCGGCGAGGTCCTGGGGCAGCGCGTCGGGCCGCTCCAGCAGCAGCCGGGCCAGTTCGGCGATCTCGGCCGGGTCGGGCAGCCGGCCGGGGCCGGTGTCCTTGCCGGTCAGCCGGCCGGACGCCGGTTCCAGCACGACGCTCCCGCGGGAGCGCAGCAGCGCGACGTTGTCCTGGGTGGCGGCGTGCTCCCACATCTCGGTGTGCATCGCCGGGGCGAACAGGACCGGGCACCGCGCGGTGAGCAGCGAGGCGGTGAGCAGGTCGTCGGCGCGACCGTGCGCGGCGCGCGCGAGCAGGTCGGCGGTCGCCGGGGCGACCACCACCAGGTCGGCCTCCTGGCCGAGCTTGACGTGCGGGACCGCGGGCACGTCCGCGAACACGCCGGTCTGGACCGGCTGGCCGGAGAGCGCCTCGAACGTCGCCGCGCCGACGAACTCCAGAGCGGACGCCGTGGGCAGCACACGCACGGAGTGGCCGCTCTCGGTGAGTCGCCGCAACAGCTCCGCGCTCTTGTAGGCCGCGATGCCCCCGGCCACTCCCAGCAGGACCCGGGGGCCGTTCACGAGGACTACTCGCCCTCGGTGTGCTCGAGCAGGCCGCCCTGGATCTCGCGCATGGCGATCGACAGCGGCTTCTCGCGCGGGCCCGGCTCGACGAGCGGGCCGACGTACTCGAGCAGGCCCTCGCCCAGCTGCGAGTAGTAGTCGTTGATCTGGCGCGCCCGCTTGGCCGCGTAGATCACCAGGGCGTACTTGGAGCTGACCTGGCCGAGCAGGTCGTCGATGGGCGGGTTGGTGATGCCCTCAGGGGTAGGACTGACGACAGCACCGGTCAGCGGCATGCTCACTGGAGAGACTCCTGTGGGGAGAGATCGGGGTCCGCGCACGGAAGCGGCGCGCGATCGACCGCCAAGTGTACCAATCGCGCGACGACAGCCTTGAGGTCGTCGTTGATCACGGCCACGTCGAACTCGTCGCGAGCGGCCATCTCCGCACGGGCGGTGTCCAGCCGGCGGGCCAGCTGCGCGGCGGACTCGGTGCCGCGACCGGTGAGCCGGCGGGCCAGTTCGTCGAACGAGGGCGGCTCCAGGAACACCGTCACGGCCTCGGGCATCGCGGCCTTGACCGCCCGCGCCCCCTGCAGATCGACCTCGACGAGCACCGGCCGACCCGCGCTCAGCTCCCGCTCCACGGGCTCTCGCGGAGTTCCCGAGCGCTGGAGGCCGCCGTGGATCTCAGCCCATTCCAGCAACTCGCCTCGGTCGATGAGCCCGTCGAAGTCGGCCTGGGTCACGAAGTGGTAATCCCGGCCGTCGACCTCGCCGGTGCGGGCGGCCCGGGTCGTGGCCGAGACGCTGAAGTAGAGCTCGGGCAGGACCTCACGCAGCCGCGCGACGACACTGCTCTTTCCGACACCCGAGGGGCCGGCCAGGACGATCAGCCGGCCTCTCGGGGGGTCGTGCGGAGCTGGACTACAGCTCACGCCTCGAAGTCGGCCAGCAGCGCCTTGCGCTGCCGGTCGCCGAGGCCGCGCAGCCGCCGGCTGGGCGCGATCTCGAGCCGCTCCATGATCTGAGCGGCGCGGACCTTGCCGACGCCGGGCATCGCCTCGAGCAGAGCCGACACCTTCATCTTGCCGAGTACCTCATCGGTGTCGGACTGGGCGAGCACCTCCTTGAGCGTGGTGCCGCCGCGCTTGAGCCGGTCCTTCAGCTCTGCCCGGGCCCGGCGCGCCGCCGCGGCCTTCTCCAATGCGGCAGCACGCTGTTCCTCGGTCAGCTGGGGAAGGGCCACGGTCTCCTCCGTCTTTCGGTCGTGCAGTCCTGACGAATCATCGATCCTGCGGGAGCACCCGCAAGCTCTTGAGCGAACGTACTCAGGCGCACTTTCGAGCCGTCATCGGGGGTACCACCAGTGGGTTTGGCACACACGCCACTCAGATGGGCGATATCACGCCGAGCGCCGATGAAGGGTCTCGTAACCCGCCGTTCACCGCGCCGTGGGGACCGGGTGGCTCGGTTCGTCACCGAACGTGAGAAAACGGACAGTCCGGAGAGCTCGGACATCGTCGGCCGGCGTCACCCCGCGTGCAACCGGCGCAGCGCGGCCGGCGTCAGGTCCTCCTTGCGGATGTAGGCCGCCGCGCCGCACCTGGTCGCGTCGGCCGGGAGGTCGTCGGCGGTGTAGGTGGACCCGCTCCGCCTCGGTGAGCGCGTCCTCGCCGCTGCCCGCCTCCGCGGCCACCCGCCATCCCCCGACCAGACCCACAACCGTCCGCGCGACGGTCCGGAACGGCCGCTGGTCGTCGACGATGAGAACGTCCACCACCGGCCCCCTCCCCTCCTGAGGCGCCCAGCGTGCCTGCGGCGGCGGGGAGGCGGCCAGGGTGGTAGCACCCCTACCCGGCGGCCGTCCTGGCCCGGTCCAGCTCGTCGCGCAGCGCCTCCGCGGCGCCGCGGAGCGCGGCGGGGTCGGGGCCGTGGCGCAGCACGGACCGCGACGCGGTGGGCAGCACCAGTCCGTCGACGCCGGCGAACCGAGCGGCGAGGTCGCCCGGGCCGGCGCCCTGCGCCCCCAGCCCGGGGGCCAGCACCGCGCCGTTGAGCGCGCCGAGCTCGAGCCCGTGCTCCGCCGTCGCCCCCACCACGACGCCCACGTCGCCCAGCGGTTCGACGCCGGCGTTCAGCGCGGCGGCACCGTCGACCACGGTCTGCGCGACGCTGCGGCCCGCCCAGCCGGCGAGCTGCACCTCGCCGCCCTCCGGGTTCGACGTGCGGGCCAGCACGAACACGCCCCGCCCGGCGTCGACCGCGATGCGCACGGCCGGGGCGAGCGAGCCCAGCCCGAGGTAGGGCGAGAGCGTGATCGCGTCGGCCGCGAGCGGCGCACCGACACCGAGGTAGGCGTCGGCGTACCCGTCCATGGTCGACCCGATGTCCCCGCGCTTGACGTCGAGCAGGGTCAGCGTCGGGGTGTCCGCCGCCGCGGCGAGCAGCCGCTCCAGCACGGCGACACCGGCCGAGCCGTGCCGCTCGAAGAACGCCGACTGCGGCTTGATCACCGCGACGTGCCCGGCCAGCGCCTCCAGGGCGGACATCGCGAACCGCTCCAGGCCGCCGGCGTCGTCGGTCAGCCCCCACTCGGCCAGCAGCGCCGGGTGCGGGTCGATCCCGACGCACAGCGGCCCGCGCGCGGCCACCGCGTCATCCAGCCGGGCCCCGAACCGCCGCACGCCCGGTACGTCCTCGCTCACGCTGCTCACGGTGGCCCCTCCGGGTCCGGTGCTCACGGTGCCCCCTCCGGATCCGGTCACGGGCGGGCCTTGCTCAGCGCGGCGTGGGCCTCCTGCAGCGAACGGACGCCGATACTGCCGCGGATCATCGCCTCGATGCCCTGCACCGCGGCCGCCGCACCCTGCACGGTCGTGATGCACGGGACCCCGCGGGACACCGCCGCCGAGCGGATCTCGTAGCCGTCGACGCGGGGCCCGGAGTTCCCGTACGGGGTGTTGACGATGAGGTCGACGTCGCCGGCCAGGATCCGGTCGACGATCGTCTCGGCCCCTGTCGCGCGCTCGGAGTGCTTGCGCACGACCGTGGCCTCGATCCCGTGGCGACGCAGCACCTCCGCGGTGCCCTCGGTGGCCAGCACCTCGAAGCCGAGGTCGGCGAGCCGGCGCGCCGGGAACACCATGGCCCGCTTGTCCCGGTCGGCCATCGAGACGAACACCCGGCCCTTGGTGGGCAGCGAGCCGTACGCCCCGGCCTGCGACTTCGCGAACGCGGGCCCGAAGGACGCGTCGATGCCCATCACCTCGCCGGTGGACTTCATCTCCGGTCCGAGCAGCGGATCGACGCCCTGCCCGGCCGGGGTGCGGAACCGGTTGAACGGCAGCACGGCCTCCTTGACCGCGACCGGAGCGTCGACCGGCAGCTCACCACCGTCGCCGCCGGCCGGCAGCAGCCCCTCGGCCCGCAGCTCGGCGATGGTGGCGCCCAGCATGATCCGGGCGGCCGCCTTGGCCAGCGGCACCGCCGTCGCCTTGGACACGAACGGCACCGTGCGCGACGCCCGCGGGTTGGCCTCGAGGACGTAGAGCGTCTCGCCGTGCAGCGCGTACTGGACGTTGAGCAGCCCGCGGACACCGACGCCGTGGGCGATCGCCGCGGTCGAGCGGCGGACCACCTCCAGCACGCTGCGGCCCAGCGTGATCGGCGGCAGGGTGCAGGAGGAGTCGCCGGAGTGGACCCCCGCCTCCTCGATGTGCTCCATGACGCCGCCGAGGAAGACCTCCTCGCCGTCGCACAGCGCGTCGACGTCGATCTCGATCGCGTCGTCGAGGAAGCGGTCGACCAGCACCGGGTGCTGCGGGCTGACCGCGGTGGCCCGGGCGATGTAGCCGGCCAGCGACTCCTCGTCGTAGACGATCTCCATGCCGCGCCCGCCGAGCACGTAGGACGGGCGCACGAGGACCGGGTAGCCGATCCGCCCGGCGATCTCCCGGGCCTGGTCGAACGACGTCGCCATGCCGAACGCCGGGGCCGGCAGGCCCGCCTTGCGCAGCACCTCGCCGAACGCGCCGCGGTCCTCGGCGAGGTCGATCGCCGCGGCCGACGTTCCGACGACCGGGACACCGGCCGCGGTGAGCCGCTGCGCGAGCCCGAGCGGGGTCTGCCCGCCGAGCTGCACGATCACCCCGGCCACGGTCCCGGACCGCTGCTCGGCGTGCACCACCTCGAGCACGTCCTCGAACGTGAGCGGCTCGAAGTAGAGACGGTCCGCCGTGTCGTAGTCGGTGGACACCGTCTCCGGGTTGCAGTTGACCATGACGGTCTCGAACCCGGCCTCGCGCAGCGCCATCACCGCGTGCACGCACGAGTAGTCGAACTCGATGCCCTGCCCGATCCGGTTCGGCCCCGAGCCCAGGATGAGCACCTTGGGCTTCTCGGTCTGCGGGGCGATCTCCGACTCCGCGGCGGGGTCGGTCTCGTAGGCGCTGTAGTGGTACGGCGTCTTCGCGGCGAACTCGGCGGCACAGGTGTCGACGGTCTTGTAGACCGGCCGGATGCCGAGCCGGTGGCGCAGCGTCCGCACGCCGTCCTCGCCGGCGAACTCGGGGCGCAGCGCGGCGATCTGCCGGTCCGACACGCCGGCCCGCTTGGCCCGGCGCAGCAGCGCGGCGTCGAGCACCGGCGCGTCGAGCAGGGCGGTGCGCAGCTCCCCGAGCGCGGCGATCTGGTCGAGGAACCACGGGTCGATGCCCGAGCGCCCGGCGACCTCGTCCACGGTCGACCCGGTCCGCAGCGCCCGCTCGACGGCGTAGATCCGGCCGTCGGTGGGAGCGGTGACGTCGGGTTCACCGTCGGGGTCGGGCGTGGTCCAGAACCCGGCAGCGGTCGTCTCCATCGAGCGCAGCGCCTTGCCCAGCGCCTCCGGAAACGACCGGCCGAGCGCCATCGCCTCGCCGACGCTCTTCATCGTCGTCGTCAGCTCGGGGTCGGCACCGGGGAACTTCTCGAACGCGAACCGCGGCACCTTCACCACGACGTAGTCCAGCGTCGGCTCGAACGCCGCCGGGGTCTCGCCGGTGATGTCGTTGCGGATCTCGCCGAGGGTGTAGCCGACGGCGAGCTTCGCGGCGATCTTCGCGATCGGGAAGCCGGTGGCCTTCGACGCCAGCGCGGACGACCGAGACACCCGCGGGTTCATCTCGATGACGACCAGGCGCCCGGTGTCCGGGTGCACCGCGAACTGGATGTTGCAGCCGCCGGTGTCGACGCCGACCGCGCGCAGCACGGCGATACCGACGTCGCGCATGCGCTGGTACTCGCGGTCGGTGAGCGTCATGGCCGGCGCGACGGTGATCGAGTCGCCGGTGTGCACGCCCATCGGGTCGATGTTCTCGATCGAGCAGACGACCACCACGTTGTCGTTGCGGTCGCGCATCAGCTCGAGCTCGTACTCCTTCCAGCCGAGCACCGACTCCTCGATGAGCACCTCGTGCACCGGGGACGCGTCGAGCCCGCCCCCGGCGAGACGCTCGAGGTCGGCGTCGTCGTGGGCCATGCCCGAGCCGAGCCCGCCCATCGTGAACGAAGGCCGGATGACCACCGGCAGCCCGAGCTCGGCGACGGCGGCCCGGACCTCGTCCATCGAGTGGCAGACCGCCGAGCGCGGCACGTCGCCGCCCACGGACTGCACGATCTCCTTGAACTTCAGCCGGTCCTCGCCGCGCCGGATCGCGTCGATGTCGGCGCCGATCAGCTCGACGCCGTAGCGCTCCAACACACCGTTCTCGTGCAGCGCGACGGCGGTGTTGAGCGCGGTCTGCCCGCCCAGGGTGGCCAGGATCGCGTCCGGGCGCTCTGCGGCGATGACCTGCTCGACGAACTCCGGCGTGATCGGCTCGATGTAGGTGGCGTCGGCGAACTCCGGGTCAGTCATGATCGTTGCCGGGTTGGAGTTGACCAGGCTGACCCGGATGCCCTCCTCGCGCAGCACCCGGCACGCCTGGGTGCCGGAATAGTCGAACTCGCAGGCCTGACCGATGACGATGGGCCCGGAGCCGATCACCATCACGTGCCGGATGTCCTCGCGGCGCGGCATCAGATGTTCTCCTCGTTCAGCCGGTGCCGGCCGCCGCTCTCGCGCGCCGATGCCATCTGCTCGACGAACCGGTCGAACAGGTCGGCGGCGTCGTGCGGGCCGGCCGCGGCCTCGGGGTGGTACTGCACGCTGAACGCCGGGAACGTCAGGCCCGCGATGCCCTCCACGGTGCCGTCGTTCGGGCAGGTGTGGCTGATCTCGGCCGGTCCGAAGGGGGTGTCGAACCGCTCCCCCGCCTCGCCCTCGACGGCGAACCCGTGGTTCTGCGAGGTGATCGCGACCCGGCCGGTGGCGTGCTCGACCACCGGGATGTTGATGCCGCGGTGCCCGTAGCGCATCTTGTAGGTCCCGCGGCCCAGCGCGCGGCCCAGGATCTGGTTGCCGAAGCAGATGCCGAACAGCGGGATCCGCCGCTCCAGCACCTGCCGGGTCAGCGCGACCGGCCCGTCGGCGGTCGCCGGGTCGCCCGGGCCGTTGGACAGGAAGAACCCGTCGGGGTCCAGCGCCAGGATGTCCTCGATCGTCGACGTCGCCGGCAGCACGTGCACCTCGACGCCGCGCGCGGCGAGCATCCGCGGGGTGTTCGACTTGATGCCGAGGTCGAGCGCCGCGACGGTGAACCGCCGGGTGTCCGCCGCCGCGACCACGTAGGGCTCGCGGGTGGTGACGGCCCCGTAGAGGTCGGCGCCCTCCATGCGGGGGCCGGCGAGCACCCGGTCGATCAGCTCGGCGTCGGCGGCCAGCGCGTCGCCGGAGAAGACCCCGGCCCGCATGGCGCCCCGCTCCCGCAGGTGCCGGACCACCGCGCGGGTGTCGATCCCCGCGACCCCGACGATCCCCTGCTCGGTCAGCGCGTCCCCGAGAGAGCGGGTGGACCGCCAGTTCGACGGACGCCGGGCGGGGTCGCGGACCGCGTACCCGGCGACGTGGATCCGCGTGGACTCGTCGTCCTCGTCGTTCCAGCCCGTGTTGCCGATCTGCGGGGCGGTCTGCACCACGATCTGACGGTGGTAGGACGGGTCGGTCAGGGTCTCCTGGTAGCCGGTCATCCCGGTGGTGAAGACGGCCTCGCCGAGGCTCTGCCCCGTCGCGCCGTACGCCTCGCCGCGGAAGACACGGCCGTCCTCGAGGACGAGGACCGCATCAGCCATTGCGCACCTGTCCGTCCCGGGCGGTGACCCGACCGCGCAGCACGGTGGCGACCACCACGCCGGGCAGGCGCATGCCCTCGTAGGGAGTGTTCGAAGCCTTGCTCGCCAGGGCCGCGCCGCGCACGGTCCACTGCGCCTCGGGGTCGACCAGGGCGAAGGTCGCCGGCTCCCCGACCGCGATCGGGCGGCCCTGGTCGGGCAGCCCGGTGATCTCCGCGGGCCGCTCCGAGAGCACCCGGGCGACCCCGCGCCAGTCGAGCAGGCCCGGCTCGACCATCGTGTGCACGAGCACCGACAGCGCCGTCTGCAGGCCGAGCATGCCCGGCTTTGCCGCGGCCCACTCGGTGTCCTTGTACTGCGCCGCGTGCGGGGCGTGGTCGGTCGCGACGACGTCGATGACGCCCTCGGCCAGCGCGGCCCGCATCGCCTTGGTGTCGGCCGCGGTACGCAGCGGCGGGTTGACCTTGTTCACCGGGTCGTAGCTGGTCAGCGCGGCGTCGGTGAGCAGCAGGTGATGGGGGGTGACCTCGGCCGAGACCCGCACGCCCGCCTCCTTGGCCGCACGCAGCACGTCGATGGTGCGCTGCGAGGACACGTGGCAGACGTGCAGCGCGGCCCTGGCCTCGCGGGCCAGCGCACAGTCGCGGGCGACGACGGTCTCCTCGGCCGTGGCCGGCCAGCCGGCCAGCCCGAGCCGCGACGCGACGACGCCCTCGTTGGCCTGCGCGCCCGCGGTCAGCCGGTGGTCCTCGGCGTGCTGGGCGATGACCACGTCGAGCGCGGAGGCGTACTCCAGGGCCCGGCGCATGATCAGCGGGTCGTTCACGCAGCGGCCGTCGTCGGAGAACATCCGCACGTTCGCCGCCGACTGGGCCATCGTGCCCAGCTCGGCGAGCTTGGCGCCCTCCAGGCCGACGGTGACGGCGCCGACCGGGTGCACGTCGACGAGCCCGACCTCGGCGCCGCGGCGGTGCACGTACTCGACGACGACGGCGTTGTCGGCCACCGGGTCGGTGTTCGGCATCGCGAACACGGCGGTGAACCCGCCCAGGGCCGCGGCACGCGAGCCCGTCTCGATGGTCTCGGACTCCTCGCCGCCGGGCTCGCGCAGGTGCACGTGCAGATCGACGAAGCCGGGCAGCAGCACCAGGCCGTCGGCGTCGATGGTCTCCGCGCCCTCGGGTGCGGTCAGCCCGGCACCCAGCTCGGTGATCACGCCGTCGGAGACCACCACGTCGACCGGGTCGCCCTCGCCGTAGGGACGGGTGTTGTGGATGAACAGGTTCACTCGGGGGCTCCCGCAAGCAGGTGGTAGAGGACGGCCATCCGCACGTGCACGCCGTTGCGCACCTGGGCGAGGATGGCGGCGCGCGGGGAGTCGGCCACCGAGGGGGCGATCTCCATGCCACGCACCATGGGGCCGGGGTGCAGCACGACGGCGTGCTCGGGCAGCAGGGCGGCGCGCTGGTCGGACAGGCCGTAGCGGACCGCGTACTCACGCGCCGACGGGAAGAAGGCGCCGTGCATCCGCTCGGCCTGCACCCGCAGCATCATCACCGCGTCGAGCCCGGGCAGCTCGGCGTCGAGCTCGGGGCTCACCCGGCACGGCCACTGCTCGACGCCGACCGGCAGCAGCGTCGGCGGGGCGATCAGCACGACCTCGGCGCCGAGGGTGGCAAGCAGGAACACGTTCGACCGGGCGACCCGGCTGTGCAGCACGTCGCCGACGATGCCGATCCGGCGCCCGGCGATCGAGCCCAGCCGGTCGCGCAGGGTGGCCGCGTCGAGCAGCGCCTGGGTGGGGTGCTCGTGCGTGCCGTCACCGGCGTTGACGATGGACGTGTGGGTGCCGGTCATCGTCGCGTCCCGGTCGGCCCAGGCGGCCAGCCGGTGCGCGGCCCCCGACGCGGGGTGCCGGACGATCACGCAGTCGGCGCCCATCGCCGACAGCGTCAGCGAGGTGTCGCGCAGCGACTCGCCCTTGGAGACCGACGAGCCCTTCGCGCTGACGTTCACGGTGTCGGCGCTCATCCACTTGCCGGCGATCTCGAAGGAGACCCGGGTGCGGGTGGAGTCCTCGTAGAACATCGTGATGACGGTGCGCCCGCGCAGAGTGGGGAGCTTGCGGACCTCACGGCCCAGCAGGGCCTGCCGGAGCCGGTCGGCGGTGTCGAGCAGGCCGTTGGCCGCGGCGGCGTCGAGATCGGTGACCGACAGCAGGTGCTTCACGCGTCCTCCCCCGCCCCCGTGTCGCCCGGACCGCGGCGCAGCGCGACGCCGTCACGTCCGTCGATCTCGGTGAGCGAGACGAGGATCGTCTCGCTGCGCGAGGTGGGCACGTTCTTGCCCACGTAGTCGGCGCGGATCGGCAGCTCGCGGTGCCCCCGGTCGATCAGCACGGCGAGCTGCACGGCCCGCGGGCGGCCGTGGTCACGCAGCGCGTCGAGGGCGGCGCGCACGGTGCGACCGGAGAACAGCACGTCGTCGACGAGCACGACGAGCTTGTCGTCCAGGCCCGACTCCGGCACGGCGGTGTCCTCGAGCGCACGGGCGGGCTGGCGGCGCAGGTCGTCGCGGTAGAGCGTCGGGTCCACCGAGCCGACGGCGGGCGCGGTGCCGGTGAACTCCGCGATCGCCGCGGCGAGCCGGCGGGCGAGCACCGCTCCGCCGGTGGGGATGCCGATCAGCACGACGTCCTCGGCCCGGGCGGGCTCGAAGGCGGTCTTCTCGATGATCTGGTGCGCGATGCGCGCGATGGTGCGGGTGACATCGGCGGCGCTGAGCAGTTCCCGATCGGGAGCCGCACCTCCGACGTCCCCGCGGCGGTCGTTCGCCACGAGGCTCTCCTTCCCCGCCTCACCGGACGGGCCTTAAAGGATGATGTTGTCGACGTCCACGCTAGCAGCGCTCGGCCGCCACACCGGGCTCGTGGGCGTCCGGCATCAGGAGCGTCACACCCTGTCCCCGGCGGCCCCCGCCGGAGCCCGGCGTTCCCCGGGCGCCCGTCACACCCACTCGTGCCCCAGCCGCCCCGTGACGGCGGCTGCGGACGCGCAGCGAACCCGCGGACCCCCAGGTCGTACCGCCGACGAGGGTCTGTCGATCAGCCGTTCGAGTGGAGAAATGCCGGTTGGGCACCGAGAGAGGTCGACCAACTTGACCGATGACGGGCACGAGCGCATGATTACTCTCCGTATCGATCAGCTGTCTCACGGGTGGCCGCGGCAGCGGGGGGCACCAGCCGGAGGCAGTACGCCGGCGAGAACGGGCGTCGGCCCAACTCAAGGCATCACCCAGTACACGGACGTCGGTCCCGCGGCCGCACGACCAGCGAAAAAGGAGATCGCCACATGGGCGACTACGCCAAGGCGCTTGGCAGCAAGCTCCGGGCCATCCGGCAGCAACAGGGGCTGTCACTGCACGGCGTCGAGCAGAAGTCGGGGGGCCGGTGGAAGGCGGTCGTGGTCGGCTCCTACGAGCGCGGTGACCGTGCGGTGACCGTGCAGAAGCTGGCCGAGCTGGCCGACTTCTACGGAGTCCCCGTGGCCGAGCTGCTGCCCGAGGGCCGCGTCCCCTCCGGTTCCGAGCCCGCCACCAAGATCGTCATCAACCTGGAGCGGCTGCAGCAGCTGCCCGCCGACAAGGTGGGCCCGCTGGCCCGCTACGCGGCGGCCATCCAGAGCCAGCGAGGCGACTACAACGGCAAGGTGCTGTCGATCCGCGCCGAGGACCTGCGGTCGCTGGCGATCATCTATGACATGACGCCCGGTGAGCTCACCGACCAGCTCATCGACTGGGGCGTGCTGCCGCCCGAGGCCCGGCCGGCGCACCGCGTCGACTGAGACCGCGCGCGATCGGTGATCGCCGCGACGGGGTGCCGCATGGCTCGGGGAAGGGCATGCCGACACCACCCGCACGGATCGCCGGTCCCCGGCTCCGCCCGCGCCCGGTCATGCCCCGGGGCGCGCGGAGCCGGAGCGTTGCGCCGGTCACGACCCGCGCACGGCCGCCGATGCGCGTCGGCACGAACCGCTCGGTGGCCACCCCTGCGAACCGCTCGGTGGCCACCCCTGCGAACCGCTCGGTGGCCACCCCTGCGGGCGGCGACGGCGGTCACAGCCGCTGACGGAGGCCCCGCGCATGCCGGGCACCGGGCGTCGCCGCCGTCCGCTCGCTGCCCTCGGTCCCGCCGGACCGTAGGATCCGGTGTGTGACGGAGGCCACCGCAGGGTCCCGCCTGCGTTCGTGGGCGTACGCGCTACGCACGACGAACCCGCCCCCCGGCAGCGTCGAGAGCGGGCGGCTCGACGTGATCACCCGCTGGATCGTGGTCAGCAGGGCCGCGGTGCTGCCGATGACCCTGGTCTCCGGGTTGGTCGCGGCGCTGCTCGCCGTGGGCAGACCCGGCCTGGACCGGCGCTGGCTGCTGCTCGCGATCGTCGGGATCACGCTGGCGCACGTCGCGAACAACCTGATGAACGACCTCTACGACGCGCGAGCCGGCAGCGACAGCGCGACCTATCCACGAGCGCTCTACGCGCCGCACCCGGTCCTGTCCGGTCTGGTCAGCCGGCGCGCCCTGGTCCTCGCGATCGTCGCCGTGAACGTCGCCGACCTGGTGATCCTGATCGTGCTGGCACTGGCCCGGGGCTGGCCGGTGGTCGCGTTCGCGCTCGCCGGGTTCGTGCTCAGCGTGGCCTACACCGCACCGCCGCTGCGGCTGAAGAAGCGCGGTCTGGGCGAACCGGACGTGCTCGTGGTGTGGGGGCCGCTGATGGTCGGCGGTACGTACTACGCCGCGGTGGGATCGCTGCCCTGGCAGGTGCTGCTGGCCTCGCTGCCCTACGGGCTGCTGTGCACCACGGTGCTGATGGGCAAGCACATCGACAAGATCCCCTACGACGGGCCGCTCGGGATCCGCACCCTGCCGGTGATCCTCGGCGAACGCCGCGCCCGCGTGCTGACGCTGGGCCTGATGGCCGGTTTCTACGTCCTCGTCGGGCTCGCGATGCTGTTCGGCGCGATGCCCTGGGCGGCGCTGCTCGTCGTCGCGGCCGTGCCGCGGCTGGTGACGGTGTGGCCGTACTTCCGCCGGCCACCACCGGCCGAGCCGCCGGAGGGCTTCCCGGTGTGGCCGCTGTGGTACGCGGCGCTGGCGTGGGTGCACGTGCGGCAGGCGGGCGCGCTGCTGGTGCTCGGCCTGGCGCTCGGTGCCGTACTGCGCGCTGTCGCGGGCTGAACATCCGTGCGCCGCACCGTGTCGGAGCGACTGCGCTGGGTGTCCGAGACGGTCGCCGCGGGCCCGGACGCGCGGCTGCTCGAGGTCGGCTCCGGGCACGGGGTCGTGGTGTCGCTGGTCGCGGCGAGGCTCACGACCGGGCGGATCACCGGTCTGGACCGCTCGCCGGCGATGACCGCGATGGCGATGCGGGCGAACGCCGAGCACATCGCCGCAGGGCGTGCGGAGCTGCGCACCGGGAGCCTGGAGGAGCAGCGGGCGACCGACCTGCCCACCGGCGGGTTCGACACGGTGTTCGCGGCGCGGGTCGCCGCGTTCTGGACGCGGCCCGAGGCGATGCTGCCCGTCACGCGACGGTTGCTCGCGCCCGGCGGACAGCTGCTGTTGTTCCTCGACGCCCCCGTCGGTTCGACCTGCGCCCGGGCCGTGGAGCAGGCCCGCGCCGGGCTCGACCGGTTCGGCTTCACCGTCCATGACGTCCTGACCGGCGGCACCCGTCCCGCTCCGGCCGTGTGCATCGCCGCCGGCACAGCGAGAGCGGGCACGCGGCTCGAAGCCCCGGTCGATCAGGCCTCGCGGTCGTGATCGGCCCGCTGCTCCTCGTCGGCGGGGCCCCGCACGACCCATCGGGTGAGATCACGCCAGCTCAGCGACGGTCGCCGCCCCATCGGGGGCGGCTGCTCGGTCGCGGGATGGCCGAGGCACACGACGAGTTCCGGACTCCAGCCCTCCGGCAGGCGCAGCACGACGCCGACGGCGGCGCGGCTGAACGAGCTCACGGGTCCGGCGCCGAGTCCGATGCCGTGCGCGGCGAGCAGCATGGTGGCCGCGATCGTCCCCACGTCGACGTAGAGGCCCGGGCTGGTCCGGGCGAAGCCGTACTCCACGGCGAGCGGCTGATCGATGCAGATCGTGACGGCCGCCGCGGGGCGCTGGATCATCCCCGGGGAGACCATGCGCAGCACACGCAGGATCGCCGGATCGCTGGTGGCGACGAAGCGGTGCAGATGCCGGTTCCCCGCGCTCGGCGCGTAGCGCCCGGCGTCGAGGACGGCCTCGATCTGCTCCCGCGCGACCGGCTGGTCGCTCATGGTGCGGACGACGCGACGGGTGCGGATGGCCCGCAACACCGGGTTCACGCGGTCGGTTCCGGTCACCGGGCGGTCACCCGGGGGTGACGGTCGTCCGGCAGCCGGGCGCGAACCGGATGCTCAGGTGCTCGGCGAGCTCGCGGCAGATACCGTCCAGACGCGCGACATAGGCCTCCCGGCCGGTCCGGGGCACGGCCGTGGGGGGAACCGAACCGAGCGGGCCCGCGAGCACGTCCTGCAGGCCTTCGGACGCCCGCGGCCGGATCATCGCCGCGAGGCGGCCGGCCGCGGTGAGCAATCGCATCGGGCCGTACTCGGCGGCCTCGTCCACCTGTGTCCGGGCGGCCGTGACCAGATAGGCGAGCAGTTCCAGCGCCTGGTCTTCGTCGAGCACGAGGGGCGGGGCCATACCGCGATCGTGGCCCTCGGCATCGGCTGATGCCGAGGGCTCATCGGGTGACGCCCGCCGGCGCGGGCGTGGCGCCGCCGGGTCAGCGGGTGGCGCGCAGGTGCTCGGCGATGTCGGCGATCCGGCCGAGCACCCCGTTGATGAACCGCGGCGAGTCGTCGGTGGACAGCGTGCGGGCCAGCTCGACGGCCTCGGTGATCGCCACCGGGTCGTCGATCTCATCGACCCACAGCAGCTCGAAGACCCCGATCCGCAGCAGCGTGCGGTCGACGGCGGGCATCCGGGCGACCGTCCAGCCCTCGGCGTGTTCGGCGAGCAGCTGGTCGATACGGTCGCGGTGGGCCACCACGCCCTCGACCAGCATTCCGGCGTAGTCCGAGACCGGCGGTGCGTCGGCGGTCTCGCGGCGCTGGGTCAGCACCTCCAGGGGTGCGTCGCCACGCGCCTCGGACTCGAAGAGGATGTCCAGCGCGCGCTTGCGCGCCTTCGTGCGCGCACGCATGTCAGCCGCTTACTCGGCCGAGGTAGCGCCCGTCGCGGGTGTCCACCTTGACCTTCTCGCCGGTGGTGAGGAACAGCGGGACCTGGATCTCCGCGCCGGTCTCCAGGGTCGCCGGCTTGGTGCCGCCGGTGGACCGGTCGCCCTGCAGGCCCGGGTCGGTGTGCTGCACGACCAGCTCGACGGAGGTGGGCAGCTCGATGTACAGCGGCACGCCGTCGTGCAGCGCCACCATCGCGGTCTGGTTCTCGAGCATGTAGTTCGCGGCGCTGCCGACCGTCGACTCGGGGATCGAGATCTGGTCGAAGGTGTCGCCGTCCATGAACACGAAGTCGGCGCCGTCGCGGTACAGGTAGGTCATGTCGCGGCGGTCGACAGTGGCGGTGTCGACCTTGGTGCCGGCGTTGAAGGTCTTGTCGACCACCTTGCCGGTCAGCACGTTCTTCAGCGTGGTGCGCACGAAGGCGCCGCCCTTGCCCGGCTTGACGTGCTGGAACGCCTGGACGGACCAGAGCTGGCCGTCCAGGTTGAGCACCAGGCCGTTCTTCAGGTCGTTCGTGGTGGCCACGTGCGGATCTCTCCTGGGTCGTTGCGGGCGCGTGAGGCGGCGAGCGGGCCTGAGGTGATCGGCTTCGCCGTGGCGCCGGGGGTGCTTCGATGCGGACACCGCCACCGGCGGCGCCGCCATGCCGTCTGCCAGGATACCGCTGCTCCCGGACCGGCGGACGCTCCCCTCCGGACGGACCTCGGTCGCCGCCCGGGCCTCAGAGCTCGACGAGCTCGCGGCCGGTGCGGGTGAGCACCTCCGGCACGCCCTCACGCACCACCAGGGTGTCCTCGATGCGCACCCCGCCGCGGCCGGCGAGGTAGACCCCTGGTTCGACGGTCACCGTCATCCCGGATGCCAGCGTCCCGGTGCCGGCCGCGGACAACGCGGGCGCCTCGTGGATCTGCAGCCCCACGCCGTGGCCGAGCCCGTGCACGAACTCCGCGCCGCGGCCCGCGTCGACGATCACGTTCCGGGCGGCGGCGTCGACGCCGCTCACGGTGGCGCCGGGCACCAGCGCCGCCCGTCCGGCCGCCTGCGACGCCGCGACCAGGGCGTACAGCTCGCGCTGCCAGTCGGCGGGCGGGCCGAGGACGACGGTGCGGGTCATGTCGGAGTGGTAGCCGTCGACCAGCGCGCCGAAGTCCAGCTTGACCAGGTCACCGCGGCGCAGCTCGGTGTCGGTCGGGCGGTGGTGCGGGATCGCCGAGTTCGCCCCCGACGCGAGGATCGTCTCGAACGCCGGCCCGGTGGCGCCGTGCCCGCGCATCCGGTTCTCCAGGTCGAGGGCGACCGCGCGCTCCGTCCGGCCCGGGCGCAACCCGCCCGCCGCGATCAGGTCGGCGAACGCGCTGTCGGCGGCCGCGCAGGCCGTCCGCAACGCGGCGATCTCGGTCTCGTCCTTGACCAGCCGGAGCTGCTGGACGAGGCCCGGGGCGCGCTGGAGCGCCACCGCCCCGGCCGCGTCGGTCAGCGCCAGGTGCGCCTCCACGGTCACCGCGTCGGACTCGAACCCGAGCCGGCGGACCCCGAGGCCGGCGGCCGCCTCCGCGAGCGCGAGCGCGCTCGACCGTTCGATCACCCGCTGCAGGTCCGGGACCTCGGTCGCACTCTGCGCCACGTAGCGCCCGTCGGTGCAGAACCGGGTGCCCTCCTCGTCGCGGGAGTGCACCAGCAGCGCCGCGTTCGAACCGGTGAAGCCCGTCAGATAGCGGACGTTGACCAGGTCGGTCACCAGCAGCGCATCCAGGTCGGCCGTGCGCAGCAACTCGCGCAGCGCCTGGCGGCGGGACGAGAACGGGGAGGGCGGCACCCGGTCAGCCTAGGCTGGCGCCCATGGACGACGGCGTGTACTTCCGTCAGCTGCTCTCCGGCCAGGACTTCGCGGTGGGCGATCCGATCGCCACCCAGATGGTCAACTTCTCCTACCTGATCGGCGATCCGGCGTCGCGGGAGGCCGTGGTGGTCGATCCGGCCTACGCCCCGGGCGACCTCCTCGACGTGCTGGCCGCGGACGACATGCGGCTGGCCGGTGTGCTCGTCACCCACCACCACCCCGACCACGTGGGCGGCTCGCTCATGGGGCACCCGCTGGCGGGGCTCGCCGAGCTGCTGGGTGCGGCGCCGGTGCCGGTGCACGTCAACCGGCACGAGGCCGAGTGGGTGCGTCGCTCCACCGGGATCTCGGCCACCGATCTCACCCCGCACGACCACGACGACGTCGTCGAGGTGGGGGCGGTGCCGATCCGGCTGCTGCACACTCCCGGCCACACGCCGGGGAGCCAGTGCTTCCTCGTCGACGGGAGGCTGGTCGCGGGCGATACCCTGTTCCTGCAGGGCTGCGGTCGCACCGACTTCCCCGGCGGCGACCCCGACGCCATGTACGACAGCCTCCAGCGGCTGGCGGCGCTCACCGGCGACCCGGTCGTGCATCCCGGTCACCGGTACTCGCCGGAGGCGTCGGCCGCCCTGTCGGAGGTGCGGCGCAGCAACATGGTGTTCCGGCCGGGGTCGCTGGAGGAGTTCCGGACGGCGTTCGGCTGAGCCGTACGGGCATCGCCGAGCGGCACCACACGGGTTCGCCGCGCCGCCCGTCGAACAGCGGGCCACCCCGCGCGTTCCGTCGCCACGCGCGGGTTCTGCCCGCCACGCGCGCGTCCGGGCGCGCGCATGGCATCGGTAACGCGCGTGGAGCGCCATCACCCGCAAGGCGCGCCGGGCGGGGGGCCGGCTCAGCCCGCGGCGTTCCCGCTGACGGCCGCGTAGGCCTGCTCCAGCAGCTCGGGCTCGGGGCCCTCGAGCCGGGCGGGCTTCGCCAGCCCGTCGAGCACCACGAACCGCAGCATCCCGGCCCGGGCCTTCTTGTCTCCGCGCATGGTCTCCACCAGCTCCGGCAGCACTCCGGGGACGTAGGAGACCGGCAGCCCGAGCGCGGTGAGCACCGCGCGGTGCCGGTCGGCGGTCGCGTCGTCGAGCCGGCCGGCGGCGCGCGCCAGCTCGGCGGCGAAGACGAGGCCGACGCTCACCGCGGCGCCGTGGCGCCAGGTGTAGTCCTCGCGGCGCTCGATGGCGTGCCCGAGGGTGTGGCCGTAGTTGAGGATCTCCCGCAGGTGCGACTCGCGCAGATCCGCCGACACCACGTCGGCCTTGACCTGGATCGAGCGCCGGACCAACTCGGGGAGCACGTCTCCGGTCGGGTCCAGCGCGACGGCCGGGTCGCGCTCGATGAGGTCGAGGATCATCGGGTCGGCGATGAACCCGGCCTTGACGATCTCGGCCATCCCCGCCGCCAGCTCGACCGGCGGCAGCGTCTCCAGGGTGGCCAGGTCGACCAGCACGGCCGACGGCTCGTGGAAGGCACCGACCAGGTTCTTGCCCGCCGCGGTGTTGATGCCGGTCTTGCCGCCCACCGCGGCGTCGACCATGGCCAGCAGCGTGGTCGGCACGTGCACGACCCTGACCCCGCGCATCCAGGTGGCGGCGACGAATCCGGCGAGATCGGTGACGGCTCCCCCACCCAGCGCGATCACCACGTCACCGCGGGTCAGTCCGACCTGGCCGCAGACCTCCCAGCAGAACCCGGCGACGGCCAGCGACTTGCCCTCCTCCGCGTCGGGCACCTCGACGCGGTGCGCGTCGACGCCCGCAGCCTCCAACTCGGCCCGCACCCGCTCCGCGACGTCGGCCAGCGCCGGCTGGTGCACCAGCACGGCCGCGGCGGCGCCCAGCCCGGTGATCACCCCGGTCAGCTCGGCGCGCGCATCACGGCCGATGAGCACCTGGTAGGGCCGCTCCGCGGCGACCTCGATCCGCACCGGTTCGTCCATGCCGACAGACCCTAACGGGGGCGGGTCAGCGGATCCGGCAGTGGCACCGCGTCATGCGGTGTGGGCCTGTCCAGCGGGTCGTCCTCGGTCGGCTCGACCGGTTCGGCGGCCTCCCCCAGCGCGGCGAGAACAGCGGTGGCGACCTGGTTCGCGCTGCGCCGGACGGTGTCGACCTCGACCGTGGCGACCTCGCGGTACAGCGGGGCGCGGGCGTCGAGCAACGCCTTGAACGTGGCGCGTGGGTTGACCCCGGCCAGCAGCGGCCGTGCGGTGGACATGCCGGTGCGGCGCAGGCCGTCGGCCAGCCCGACCTTCAGCGACACCACCCGGTGCCCGCGCAGCGCCTCGCGGGTGGCCGCCGCCAGGACCGAGCCGCCGCCCAGCGCGAGCACACCGTCGGTCTCCACCAGGGCACGGGCGACGACCTCGCGCTCCAGCGCCCGGAACGCGTCCTCGCCGTCCTGGGTGAACATGTCGGCGATGGTCTTGCCGATCCGCTCCTCGATCAGCACGTCGATGTCGGTGAAGCTCACGCCGAGCCGGCGGGCCAGTACCCTCCCGACCGTGCTCTTGCCGGATCCCGGTGGTCCGACCAGGACCAGCGTGGGGCGGACGGGGCCGCTCATCGGCCGCTCATCGCGCCATGCTCCCGCCGGCCTCCCGGTAGGCCCGCACGTTGCGGGCCGTCTCCGGCAGCGAGTCCCCACCGAACTTCTCCAGCACCGCGTCGGCCAGGACCAGCGCGACCATCGCTTCGGCCACCACTCCCGCGGCGGGGACCGCGCACACGTCGGAGCGCTGGTGGATGGCCTGTGCAGGCTCACCGGTCGCCACGTCGACGGTCTGCAGCGCACGGGGCACCGTGGAGATGGGCTTCATCGCCACCCGGACCCGCACCGGCTCGCCGTTGGTCATGCCGCCCTCGATGCCACCGGCGCGGTTGGACAGCCGCTGGACGGGGTCGCCGGGCACCATCTCGTCGTGCGCCGCGCTACCGCGCCGGCGGGCCGTGCGGAAGCCGTCGCCGATCTCCACGCCCTTCATGGCCTGGATGCCCATCAGCGCCGCGGCCAGCCGGGCGTCGAGACGCCGGTCGGAGTGCACGTAGGAACCGACACCGACGGGCATCCCGTAGGCGATCACCTCGACGACCCCGCCGAGGGTGTCGCCGTCGCGTTGCGCGGCGTCGACCTCGGCCACCATCGCCTCGGTGGCGGCCTCGGAGAACGCCCGGACCGGGCTGGCGTCCACCCGCTCCAGGTCACCGGGGCCGGGCAGCTCGCCATCGGGCGCCTCGGCCTCACCGAGCGCGATGACGTGGGACACGATGTCGACGCCGAGGGCCTGCTTGAGGAACGCCTTGGCGACGGTGCCCAGCACGACCCGGGACGCGGTCTCCCGCGCGCTGGCCCGCTCGAGCACCGGGCGCGCGTCGTCGAAGCCGAACTTCGTCATGCCGGCCAGGTCGGCGTGTCCCGGCCGAGGCCGGGTGAGCGGGGCGTTGCGGGCCCGGTTGGCGATCAGCTCGGGGTCCACCGGGTCGGCCGCCATCACGGTCTCCCACTTGGGCCACTCGGTGTTGCCGATCCGGACCGCGACCGGCCCGCCCTGGGTCACCCCGTGCCGAACCCCGCCGATCACCTCGAGCTCGTCGGCCTCGAACTTCATCCGCGCACCCCGGCCGTAGCCCAGGCGGCGGCGGGCCAGCTCGGCGGCCAGCTCCTTGGTGGTGATCTCGACGCCGGCGACCATGCCCTCGAGGACGGCAACCAGCGCGGGACCGTGGGACTCCCCGGCGGTGATCCAACGCAACACGAAGGCAATCCTCTCACCCCGTCCCGGCGGTGGCGCCCGTACCCGCCACCACCAGCCACCCGGCGGCAAGCATCGAAGGGCCGTGCGGCAACTCGGCGTCCCGGGCCAGCACGCCGCGGGCGAGGCCCACCACGGCCACCGACCCGGTGATGACCGCCGCGAGCAGCGCCCCGAGCGGCACGGACGCCCAGGACACCGCGGCCAGCACCGCACCGAGCGGCGCGGCGAGCTTCACGTCGCCCGCCCCCAGCGCGCGCGGCACCACCAGGTGCACCAGGGCGTGGGCGGCCGACAGGACGGCGGCACCGGCTGCGGCCCGCAGCACCGTTGCGGGCCCGAGCGGCAGCAGCAACAGCAGCACGCCGGGCAGCGCCGGGAGCGTCAAGGCATCCGGCAACCGGTGGTGCAGCACGTCGACGGCCGCCGCCGCGACCGCCAGCCAGCCGAGCCCGAGCAGCACGGGCAGCCAGCCGAAGGGCAGCGCACCCGCTCTCCACGCCGCACCGGAGAGGGCCCACAGCGCCGCCACCGCCGCCTCGCACCAGCCGGGCGGGACCCGTGCGCCCCGGCGAAGGCGGGCGAGCAGCAGCCTGGCCGTGGCTCCGGCGGGCAGGCCGGCGACGGCGAACGCGGCGACAGCTACGGCGCTGGCAGCGGCGGTGGAGGCAGCGGCGACGGCACCGGCAGTCGCGGTGGTGGAGGCGGCGACCGAGACGGCGGCGGTGGAGGCGGCCCCGGCTGGGGTGGCGAACATGCTTCGATGCTGTTCCCGCGGCCCCGGCTGCACCAGATCAGGCCCCGCGGCTGTGGATCAGCGCACCGGCATGTGCACAACCCGCCGCCCCGAGGCCGGTCTTGAACGAAGAACGTCGGGACGGACCGCTACGTGGAACCCGCGCCGGCGAGCGGGAGCCCGCCGCGTCCCGGCGGCGGCCCGCTGTCTCACCGTCACTCCGCGGGCCGTCCGAAGAACCCCGGCGGCGGCACCGGCGAGGGCCCGGCCGTCCGGTCGGTGACGACCTGCGCCCCGGCGGCGAACCGGCACAGCTCGCGGCCCGACTCCACCCGCGCCCGGAACGGGTCCGCGGCCGCGGCGCGGGTCAGTTCGCGTACCGGCAGCGGGCGGCGCCCGGCGGCCAGCACGAGGTTGCCGAACCGGCGGCCCCGCAGCACCTCCGGCGAGGCCAGCAGCGCCAGCTCGGGGAACACCGCGGCCGCCGTGGCCACCTGGGCACGGGCGAAGTGCAGCGGGGGGCCGTCGGCGAGGTTCGCGGCGTGGATCCCGTCCACGTCCAGCACCCGGGCGACCCCGCGCACGAACTCCACCGAGGTGAGGTGGGAGGGGATCCGGGCCCCGGCGAACACGTCGACCACCACCACGTCGACGCTGCCGTCCGGCACCTGCTCCAGCTCGTAGCGCGCGTCCCCCACGCGCACGTCGAGGTCGAGCCCGTCGGCCGGGAGCCGGGCGGCGACGAGGTCGACGAGCGCCCCGTCGAGTTCGACGACCCGCTGCCACGATCCCGGCCTGGTCGCCGCGACGTAGCGCGGCAGGGTCCAGGCCCCACCGCCGAGGTGCAGTACGCGCAGCGGCCGCGTCGGCGGTGCAGCGGCGTCCAGCACGTGCCCGAGCCGCCGCACGTACTCGAACTCCAGGTGCGTCGGGTCGGACAGGTCGACGTGGGACTGGGCGGTGTCGTTGACCAGCAGCGTCCAGGCCAGCGGCCGGTCGGGGTCGGCGATCAGTTCCGCCGTCCCGTGGTCGACCTCGGCCCGGATGATCGCGGGTGAGAGCCGCCGCGGCGGGGGTTCGTCCTGCGCGGCCATGTCCCGTCGATCCGTGATCAGAAGGCGCCGTTGGCGACGGCCTGGCGAACGTTCTCCTGGTGCTCGGCGAGGGTCGTCCCGAAGCACGACGTGCCGTCGGTCCGGCACCGGACGAAGAAGAACCACGGCCCGGCCTCGGGCCCCAGCGCCGCAGCGATCGCGGACCGGCCGGCCGCCGCGATCGGGGTCGGCGGCAGCCCGGAGACCGCGTAGCTGTTGTACGGCCCCACCTGGGCGCGGGCCTCCGCCGTCGTGCGCAGGGCCTGCACGTCGAGCGGATAGTTGACCGTCGAGTCGAGCTCGAGCCGCTGGTCGATGTCGAGCCGGTTGTAGATCACGCGGGCCACCTTGGGCATGTCCGCGGTGATCCCCTCCTTCTCGACCAGCGAGGCGAGGACGAGCACCTGGTACGGCGCCAGCCCCACCGCATCGGCCCCGTCGACGATCCCGGTCGCCTCGAGCCTGGCCACGGACACCGCGAGCAGCCCGCGCAGCACGTCGGCCGCCGGCGTTCCGGGGGCGACGTCGTAGACGCCCGGGACGAACAGCCCCTCCAGGCGGCGCACCGGGTCGGCCCCGTTGATGTCCTCGACCGCCCATGCGGGCACACCCAGCTCGGCGGGATCGGTCGTGGCCATCGTGGTGCGCAGGTCGTCCACGCTCACGCAGCGCCGCTCCCCGTCGAGGGTCGCGCAGCTGGCCTGCGAGATCAGGCTGAGCACACCGGGGGTGACCGTGCCGTCAGGCGCCCGGGTGTCGTCGAGCTGCACCCCGCCGCGGATCTCGAGCTGGCCGACGCGGGCCGCCGGATCGAGCATCCGCTCGACGGCGGCTTCCCCGGACATCCGGGAGCGCACCTGGTAGTAACCGGGCTGGATCGAGCGGATGCGGTCGTTGCCCGCGGCGGCCTCGGTGAACGCCTCGACGCTGGCCACCACACCGCGCCGGACCAGCATGCCGCCGATCTGCGTGGTCGAGTCGCCGTCGAGCACCCGGACGACGACGTCGCCCTCGCCGGGCCCGTCGAAGTCGTCGGTGCCGAAGACCGAGTCCAGCAGATAGGCACCACCGCCGAGGACGACGCCGAGCAGCAGCACGATCGACAGCAGCACCACGATCGTCCGCCGGCGCCGGCGCCGGGCCTGGTCACGCTGTTTCGCGCGCCGGGCAGCCAGCTCCTCACGTCGGCTCGAGAAGGTGTCCACGCCGCGGTTCACGCGACCAGACCGGGCCGGCGCGTGCGGGCCTCATCGGGACGAACACCCGCACCCAAGGGGAAGAATGTCGGTTCTGTCCGGTACCCCGTCGCCCGTTCCACAACCTCGGAGGGTAACCAGGCCTCCCCCACACGGGACAGACGGGACCGGTGACCGGACGCAGTGGCCACGTCAGGTGTCCGTGCCCCGTCGCCCGGACCGTGCCGCATCCAGCCAGCCCTGAAGGATCCCCACGGCGGCGGCCTGGTCGACCACGGCCCGCTGTTTGCGGCCCTTGACCCCGCGCGCGGACAGCTGCCGGGCGGCCACCACCGTGGTCAGCCGTTCGTCGGTCAGCGCGACGGGCACGTCGACCACCTCGGCCAGCGCCGCCGCGAAGGCCTGCGCGGCCTCGGCGGCCGGGCCCTCCCGGCCGGCCAGGGTGCGGGGCAGCCCGACCACGATCTGCACGATGTCGTGCTCGGCGACCAGATCCGCGAGCGCCCGCAGGTCCGACCCACCCTCGACGTCCCGCGGCACCGTGACCAGCGGGGTCGCCAGGATCCCGTCGGGATCGCTCAGCGCGACGCCGACCCGGACGGCACCGACGTCGATACCGAGCCGGCGTCCCCGGGTCGCCGCTTCCGGGGTCACCCGCGGGCCGCCCCGGCCAGCTCGCGGCGCAGCGCCTCCACCGCGGCCGGTACACCGCTCGGGTCGGTGCCGCCACCCTGCGCGAGGTCGGGCTTGCCGCCACCACGGCCACCGACCGCCTTGGCGAACGCCGGGACGAGCTTCCCGGCGGCCAGCCCGCGGTCCCGGGCGGCGGACGTCGTCGCGACGACGAACGACACCTTGCCCGAATCACCACCGTCGGTGGAGAACAGCGCGACCACACCGGGGCGCGACCCGAGCCGGCCCCGCACGTCGGAGGCCAGCGCCCGCAGGTCGTTGCCGCTGACGCCCTCGGGCGCGGAGACCGCGACGAGCGCGATCCCGTTGACGTCCTCGGCGCCGTCGGCCAGTGAGCCCGCGGAGGCGAGCACCGCGTCGGCGCGCACCTTCTCCAGCTCACGCTCGGCCGCCCGCAGCCGTTCGACGACGCCGCCGATGCGCTCGGGCAGCTCCTCCGGGCGGGCCTTGAACTGGTCGGCCAGCTGCGAGACGAGCACGTGCTCCCTGGCCAGGAAGCGGAAGGCGTCGAGCCCGACCAGGCCCTCGACGCGACGCACGCCGGAGCCGATGGAGGCCTCGGAGAGCAACTTGACCAGCCCGAGCTGGCCCGAGCGGTGCACGTGCGTACCGCCGCACAGCTCGCGGGAGTACTCACCGATCTCGACGACGCGCACGGAGTCGCCGTACTTCTCCCCGAACAGGGCCAGCGCCCCGATCTTGCGCGCCTCGTCGGGCGTCGTGATGAACGAGCGCACGTCGTGGTCGGCGATCAGCACCGCGTTGACCTCGTCCTCGACGTCGGCCAGCACCGAGGCCGGCACCGCCCCGCCGGGCGAGGTGAAGTCGAACCGCAGCCGGCCCGGCGCGTTCATCGAGCCGGCCTGGGCGGCGGAGTCGCCCAGTGCGCGGCGCATGCCCGCGTGCACGAGGTGGGTGGCGGAGTGCGAGCGCGAGACCGCCACCCGCCGGTCGGTGTCCACCTCGGCGTGCACCAGCGTGTCGATGCGGGCCTCGCCGGTGGTGACGGTGCCGCGGTGCACGATCAGGCCGGTGACCGGCGACTGCACGTCGGACACGGTGATCGTGAAGTCGGGGCCGACGATGACCCCGGTGTCGGCCTGCTGGCCGCCGCCCTCGGCGTAGAACGGGGTGCGGTCGAGCACGACCTCGACGGCGGTGCCCTCACCCGCGGCCGGCACGCCGGTACCGTCGACGATCAGCCCGACGATCACCGACTCGGCGATCAGCTCGGAGTACCCGAGGAACTCGCTGCTGCCCGCGGTGTCGAGCACCGCTCGGTAGGCGCTGCCGTCGCCGTGGCCGGTCTTGCGCGCGGCCGCGTCGGCCTTGGCCCGGGCCCGCTGCTCGTCCATCAGGCGGCGGAAGCCCTGCTCGTCGACCGTGAGCCCGGCCTCGGCGGCCATCTCGAGCGTCAGATCGATCGGGAAGCCGTAGGTGTCGTGGAGCTGGAACGCCTTGTCCCCCGCCAGCACCGTGCTGCCGGCCTGCTTGGTGGCCGTGGCGGCGACGTCGAAGATCTTCGAGCCCGCGGTGAGCGTGACGAGGAAGGCCTCCTCCTCGTTGCGCACCACGGCGGCGATCCGGTCGAAGTCGGTGACGATCTCCGGGTAGGCCGGGGCCATCACGTCGCGAACCACCTCGGCGTACGCGGGCAGCACCGGCTCGTGCACCCCGAGCAGCCGGGAGGACCGCACGATCCGGCGCAGCAGCCGGCGCAGGACGTAGCCGCGACCGTCGTTCGACGGCGTCACGCCGTCGCCGATGATCATCACGCCGGAACGGGCGTGATCGGCGATCACGCGGAACCGGACGTCGTCCTCCGGCGAGATCCCGTACCGGCGACCGGACAGCTCCTCGGCACGGGCGATCACGGGGCGAACCAGGTCGGTCTCGTAGACGTTCTGGACGCCCTGCAGCAGGTACGCCACCCGCTCGACGCCCATGCCGGTGTCGATGTTCTTCGCCGGCAGCTCGCCGACGATCGGGAAGTTGTCCTTGCCGCCGCCCTCGCCGCGGACGTTCTGCATGAAGACGAGGTTCCAGATCTCCAGGTACCGGTCCTCGTCGACGACCGGGCCGCCCTCCCGGCCGTACTCCGGCCCCCGGTCGTAGTAGATCTCCGAACACGGCCCGCACGGCCCGGGGATGCCCATCGACCAGAAGTTGTCGGCCATCCCGCGGCGCTGGATGCGCTCGGCCGGGATGCCGGCGATCCGGCGCCACAGATCGGCGGCCTCGTCGTCGTCCTGATACACGGTGACCCAGATACGGTCCGGGTCGAAGCCGTACCCCCCGGCGTCCTGGCTGCCGGTGACCAGGTTCCAGGCGTGCTCGATCGCGCCCGCCTTGAAGTAGTCGCCGAAGGAGAAGTTCCCGGCCATCTGGAAGAAGGTGTTGTGCCGGGTGGTCCGGCCGACCTCGTCGATGTCGCCGGTGCGCACGCACTTCTGGATCGAGGTGGCCCGCGGGTACGGCGGCGGCGCCTCCCCGAGGAAGTACGGCTTGAACTGCACCATGCCCGCGTTGACGAACAGGAGGTTCGGGTCGTCGAGGATCAGCGAGGCGCTGGGCACACGGGTGTGTCCGGCGTTGACGAAGTAGTCGGTGAAGCGGCGGGCGATCTCATGGGTCTGCACGGTCGGAACGGCTCTTTCGAGTTGTGCGATCTGGGATGCTGCGACGGCAGGGCAGCGGATCGGCGGTGGTCTAGTGCCCTGCCCGGCGCGCTCGCGCTCCGTGGCGCGGCGCGGGCTCCTCGACCAGCGCGTCGGCGACGGTAGGGACCTGGGTACCCGTGCGCCGCTCCACCAACTCGCTCAGCTCCTGCTCGCGGGCGACCATGCCCGCACGCACCTCGGCTCCGAACGCGCCCAGCCCGGCGCCGAGCTCGCGCAGCCCGTCGGCGAGGTTGGCGGCCATCCCGGCGGGGGTGAGGTTCTGGGCGGCCTGGGTCGCCCGCCGGCTGGCGTACGCCCCGGCGGCGACCCCCACGCCCAGCCAGAACAGCCGCTTCACTTCGCCCCCCGGCGCTTGCTCCGGCGCTGGCGCAGCGAGTGCGCCCCGGCGTCCTTGCCGGCCTTGCGCGCCTTGATGGCCTTGTTCAGCCCGTAGGAGAACGCGGCGGCCCGCACCAGCGGCCCCCCGAGCGTCGCCGTGAACAGCGAGGTCAGCACCGACACGTTGCTGGTGACCGTGCGCGCGCTGGAGGTGATGCCGTCGACCCGCTCGAGCTGGGTGTTCACCTGGTGCAGCGTGGTCTGCGCGTCGCTCAGCAACGGTGCACTGCCCTCGTGGGCCTTGCGGATCGCGATGGTCGCCTCGTCCAGCGTGCGGCCGAGTTTGAACAACGGCACCGCGAGCAGGACCACTAGGACCACGAAGGCTCCCGCGGCGATCAGTGCAGCGATCTGACCAGCCGACACGTGCCCTCCTTGCGCCCGACCGACACTGGTGAAAGTGATCGTCGGTCAGGCTACTCCCCGACTTCCGCGCCGGTCAGCCGACCCGGGAGTCAGCGATCTCGTCCCCCTCCGGGTTCGCCGGGTCGGGGCCGGTGGACGCGCCGCCCTCGACGAGGATCTGACGTAGCCGGCCGAGCGCACGGTGCTGGGTCACCCGCACCGCGCCGGGCGTCGAGCGCACGGCCTGGGCGGTCTCCTCGGCGCTGAGCCCGACGGCCAGCCGCAGCACCAGCACCTCGCGCTGGCGCGGGGTGAGCCGGTGCAGCAGGTCGCCGAGCCGCTCGCTGAGCTCCACCGCGAGGATCCGGTGCTCCGGGCTGTCGTCGTTCAGCGCGGCATCGGGCACGTCGGCCACCGGTTCGGCACGGTTGCGGCCGATCGCCCGGAACGCGTCGGTCACCTTGTGCGCGGCGATGCCGTAGACGAAGGCGCGGAACGACAGACCCTTGACCGTGTAGGTGGGCAGCGCGCTGACCACGGCCAGGCAGATGTCCTGTGCGATGTCGTCGGCGGAACCCACCGCCGTCTCCTGGCGGCCCAGCCGGGCACGGCAGTAGCGGAGCACGAGCGGATGGATCTCGCCCAGCAGCCGGTCCCGGGCCCCCGGCCGGCCCTTCACGGCATCGCCGATGAGCTCCTCGAGCACGGAGACCTTCTCCGCCCCGGTCGCGGGCCCGGCGGCCGCCTCCGCGGCTCCTCCGGTCGCGCTTGCGGGGGAGGTGACTATCGTGATCGGCGTGGTGGCGGCGGCGCCGTCGGACATGATGTTGCCGGGTTCGCCGGCAGCGGCGGTCATCGGCTCTCGGCCGCGAGGCCGTGATCAGCGGTGGCGTGCATCGTCGGGTTCCCCTCCCCATCACCGGCCGGTGCGCGCCGGTGTCATGCGCGGACGCAGACCGCTCATCGCCCCTGGTCTCGAGACGACTCGCGGTTGTCGTGCGGTCGTGCGCAGGAGACGCCGGACCGGCCGCGCGATACACGCTGACCCCGACGATCCGCGCGCGTGACATCCCCCGTTGCGGTCCGTTCTGCGCTGTGCCCGGCGCCGAGCGGACCGTTCATATTTCAAGTAAGCATTTTGGGTGACATCCAAGTTGGAGTCAAGGGCAACTTGGCCTTTTCCCAGCTACTCTGCGCTCGATGACCCCGACCCCCGAGATCCGTTCGGACGATCCCCGAGCCCGCGCCGCGCAGACCAAACGCGACCGGACACGGCGGGCTCTCCTCGACGCGGCCGACGCGGCCTTCGCGTCACGGGGTTGGCTGCGAACCCGGGTCGAGGACATCGCCACCGCGGCCGGAGTCAGCGCCGCCACGGCGTACAACCACTTCCCGTCGAAGCATGTCCTCATAGGGCACGTCTATGCACCGCTGATCAGCCCACTCGTCGTGCAGGCCGAACGGGACCGAGCGGCGGACCGTCCCGTCGTCGCGGCGCTGGCGGACCAGGTCAGAGCCCTTGCGCGGACCAGCTGGCGCCACCATGGGCTCACTGCGGCGTTCTGCTCGGCCGTGCAGGACTACACGATCCGCGTCGAGGGTCCGCCCGACCCGGCCGACGACATGGACCCCCGCAACGTCGCGCCCGTGCCCGCGACCATCCTCGGGCTCATCGAGGACGGCCAGAGCACCGGTCAGCTGCACCCGTATCCGCCGGCCCTGGAGATCAGCGGGGCCGTCGTGAACCTGCTGCTGCTGCGGGCGATCAACCGTCCGCACGAGCCCCACGAGCACACCGCGGAGCTGCTACTCACCGTGTTGTTCGGCTCGCTCCGGCCGGAGATCCTGGCGGCGAGCGGCCTCGAAGGGCGACCGTTCCGCGACGGCAACTGAGCGCCGTTCACACCGAGCGTCAGCACTCGCCCACCATGTGGTGACTCCGAACGGGTGGGCGTGCTGCACCGAGGTGCGGTTCGGACCACCGGATCTTGTCAGCACCGTGGCGCGCGCCTATCTCTGACGATCATGAGGCGAGGAATCGTGGCCGCCGCGCTCGGCGCGGTGCTGATGGTGACGGCGGCCCAGGGGGCCGCCGCGGCGGCGGAACCGGTCGGCGCCGCCGGGCCCGGGCCGCTGGTGGCGAACCGCACGGAGACCAGTGACACCGTGACGGGACCCGACGGCGTCCGCCGCGTCACCCTGTACTCCGGGCCGGTCCAGGTGCAGCGCGGCGCCGAGTGGGTGCCGGTCGACCTCACCCTGCGCACCGACCCGGACGGCCTCGTCCGCCCGGCCGCCGGCATCCACGACCTGGTACTCGGGCCGACCGGGCCCTCCGTGCGCTTCGCCGGCGGCGGCTCCGCGGCGCTCGACTGGCCCACCCCGCTGCCGGCCCCGGAGCTCGAGGGCAACCGGGCCGTGTACACACAGGTCCGACCGGGCTACGACCTGGTTGTCGAGGCGACCCGGGCCGGCTTCGTCGCGTCGGTGCACCGGTCCGGGCCCACCACGGCCCCGGCGCCGGCGCTCGCCCTGCGCGGCCGCGCCGAGGCCGTCCCCGGCGCCGGCCCGGCGTCCGGTACCCCGCTGTCCGGCTCGCTGGCCGAGCGGGAGACGGCGGCCGAGCGGGTGGTCGCCGCCGCACCCCCGGCCGGAGCGACCCCGGCGCCGTTCGACACCACCGTGCAGACGAACGTGCTCAACACCGACACCTCCGGCGACCCCGACCTGCGGCTGGGCAGCTACGACGGGACCGCGGTCGCGCGCAGCTACCTGACCTGGGACCTCGCCCCGGTGACCGGCCGGCCGATCACCGGGGCCGTCCTGCGACTGCACCAGGACTGGTCCTCGTCGTGCCGCCCGGCGGCCTGGGAGGTGTGGTCCTCCCCCGTCGTCGGCCCGGCGACCCGGTGGGCCAACCAGCCCGCCGCCGATCGCGCGTGGGCCACGAGCACCGAGACCCGCGGCAACAACGCGTCCTGCGCAGCCGGGTGGACCGAGGTCGACGTCACCGAGCTCGTCCGGTCCTGGGCTGCGGCGAAGGCCGCGAACGGGACGATGCAGTTGCGGGCCGCCGACGAGACCGACCCGCTCGGCTGGAAGCGGTTCGGATCGGCCGAGGGTCCGAACGTGCCGCAGTTGCAGGTCACGCTCGGCTGACCCGGCGCCGCAGGCCCGCGCCGCGCGGCCGGCGGAGGTCGGCGAGCACCGCCTCCAGGGCGTCCACCGCGACGCCGATCTCCTCGGCCGTGACGACCAGCGGCGGCGAAAGCCGGATCGTGGACCCGTGCGTGTCCTTGACCAGCACGCCGGCCCGGGCCAGCCGCTCGCACACCTCCCGGCCGCTCGCGAGCCGCGGGTCGATGTCGATCCCGGCCCACAGCCCGGTCCCGCGCACCGCCAGCACCCCGCGGCCGAGCGTGCGGGCCAACCGGGCGTGCAGGACCGCACCCAGGGTTCGGGCCCGGGCGAGCAGCCCGCCGGGTCCGTCGTCTTCGAGCAGTTCGATCACGGCCCGGCCGACCGCACAGGCCAGCGGGTTGCCCCCGAACGTGCTGCCGTGCTGGCCGGGCCGCAGCACGCCGAGCACGTCGGCGTCGGCGACGACCGCGGACAACGGCGTGATCCCGCCGCCGAGCGCCTTGCCCAGCAGGTAGACGTCGGCGTCCGTACCCGCCGCGCGGGTGGCCAGCACGTGTCCGGTCCGGCCGAGCCCGGACTGCACCTCGTCGGCGACGAACAGCACGTTCGCCGTGGAGCAGATCTCCCGCACCGCGGGCAGGTAGCCCGCCGGCGGGACGACGACGCCCGCCTCGCCCTGGATCGGCTCGATGAGCACCGCGACGGTCTCGGGCGTGATCGCGGCCCGCAGCGCGTCGGGGTCGCCGTACGGGACCGCCGTGAACCCGGGCGTGAACGGGCCGAAGCCGCCGCGTGCCTCGGGGTCGGTGGAGAAGCTGACGATGCTGATCGTGCGGCCGTGGAACGCCCGCGCCGCGACGATGACGTGCGCCCGGTTCTCCGGCACGCCCTTGACCTCGTAGCCCCACTTCCGGGCGACCTTGAGCCCGGTCTCCACGGCCTCGGCGCCGGTGTTCATCGGCAGCACCATGTCCTTGCCGACGAGCTCGGCGACCTCGGCGCAGAACGGCCCGAGCTGGTCGTTGCCGAACGCCCGGCTGGTCAGCGTGACCCGGTCGAGCTGCCGGTGCGCGGCGGCGAGCAGCGCCGGGTGGCCGTGGCCGAAGTTCAGCGCCGAGTACCCGGCGAGGCAGTCGAGGTAGCGGCGCCCCTCGACGTCGGTCACCCACGCCCCGGCGCCCTCGGCGATGACGACCGGAAGCGGGTGGTAGTTGTGCGCGGAGTGCTCGGCCATCAGCCGCTCGTGGCAAGTGGTCGGGCTGTCGGCGATGAGGGTCATGCGCGCACCTCCAGCGTGCAGCACTCGGGTCCGCCGCCGCCTTTGAGCAGCTCGGACACGTCGACGGGAACGGGGACGACGCCACGGCCGGCGAGGGCCGCGGCCAACCGGGGGGCCTGGGCGGGGAGCACGGCGCGGGATGCGGCTGTGAACGCCTCGGGGAGGTAGGCGATCGTCGTGCTGTCGAGGACGGCGATCACCGTGTCGAGGTGGTGGTAGCGCGGGTCGACGAGTTCGAGGGTGACCACCGGCCTGCCGAGCACCCGGGCGGCCTCGACGTGCGCCCGCCGTTCGCCCTCGCCCTCGTCGACGAACACGGGCTCGGTGACGCGGGGGAACCCGGCGGGCGCCCTCCACGGGTTGATGGCGTACTCGACCGCGAAGCACGTCGGCGGGCACATCAGGTGGTGCCGGCGGGTGGCGGTGCGCTCCGCAGGCGCCGCGGTGGCGAAGGATCTCGGCAGGACGGCCGTCACGGGCTCGCTCCGGGGTGGGGGGTGCAGGGGCGCGACGTCGCGGCCCGGTCACCTTCCACGGTAGGAACACCCTGACGCAGCGACAATCGCGATCCATTGCGCGTCGACGACGATTCGTTGCGCGTCGGGTGGCCCCCGCGACGATTCGTTGCGAACGCGGACATGCCGCGACTCGCCCGCGGGAATGCGGCGACTCGCGGGGATCAGGCGGGGAGCAGGCCCGCGGTACGGCGCAGCAGGGGCGACAGCACCAGAACCGATTTCGTCCGGGCCACGAACGGTTCGGCCCCGATCTGCTCGAGCACCTGCTCGAAGTGGCGCATGTCCGTGGCCAGGATCCGCAGCATCGCGTCCGCCTCGCCGGAGATCGTGCTGGCGTCGACCACCTCGGCGAAGCGGCCCACCGCCGCCCGGATCACCTCCGGGGGCGTGCTCGAGCGGCAGTACAGCTCGACGTACCCCTCGACGGTCCAGCCCAGCGCGCCCGGATCGAGCCGGACCGTGAACCCGGTGATCGCACCGCCCGCACGCAGCCGGTCGACCCGCCGCTTCACCGCCGACGCCGTCAGGCCGACCTTCGCGCCCAGCACGGCGTAGCTGCGCCGGGCGTCGTCCACCAGCAACGCGATGATCTGCTCGTCCACCCGGTCCAGTCGCACCCGCCCATCACACCACCAACCGACAGACAGGTGATGTTTCCAGGCGGAGGATGAGCCGATGAGCCCGTACCGCGTGGACTCCGAGGTCGGCAGGCTCCGCCAGGTCATCCTGCACCGGCCCGGTCTCGAGCTGAAACGGCTGACCCCCGGCAACAAGGACCGGCTGCTGTTCGACGACGTGCTGTGGGTGCACCGGGCCCAGGAGGAGCACGACCGGTTCGCCGCGGTGCTGCGTGAGCGCGGCGTGACCGTGCACCAGTTCGGCGACCTGCTGCGGCGCACCGTCGAGATCCCGGAGGCGAGGAAGTACATCCTGGACCGGATCTTCGACGACCGGGTGTACGGCCCGCTGGCCATCGACGCGTTGCGCAACGCCTTCGACGCCATGCACGGCGACACCCTGACCGAGCACCTGATCGGCGGCATCACCAAGCGCGAGGTGCTCGACCGCATCCCGGAGCCGCGCTCGATCGCCTTCCACGTGCTCGACCCCGACGACTTCGTCCTGGAGCCGCTGCCCAACCACCTCTACACCCGCGACACCTCGGCGTGGATCCACGGCGGCGTCGCGATCAACAGCATGAAGAAGAAGGCGCGCATGCGGGAGACGGTCCACTACGAGGCCGTCTACAAGTGGCACCCGCTGTTCGCCGACGCCCCGTTCGAGGTCTGGTCCGAGGGCTCGGTCAACGGGCCGGCGACCACCGAGGGCGGCGACATGCTCGTGCTCGGCGGCGGTGCGGTGCTGATCGGGATGAGTGAGCGCACGACCCCGCAGGGTGTCGAGCGCCTCGCCCGGCGGCTGTTCGCCGGCGGTGAGGTCGACCGGATCGTCGCGTTGCGGATGCCCGAGACGCGCGCGCTGATGCACCTCGACACGGTGATGACCATGGTCGATCCGGAGACGTTCACGAAGTACGCGGGCCTCGGGATGCTGCCGTCCTACACGGTGCGGCCCGGTGACACCGACAAGGAGATGCGGATGACCGATCATCCGCCCGAGGACATGCACACCGCGATCGCGGCCGCGCTGCGGCTGCCGGAGATCCGGGTGCTCACCGCCGAGCAGGACGTGCACGCCGCCGAGCGCGAGCAGTGGGACGACGGGTGCAACGTGCTCGCCGTCGAACCGGGTGTGGTCGTGACCTACGAGCGCAACGTCACCACGAACACCTACCTGCGCCACAACGGGATCGAGGTGCTGGAGATCCCGGGCGGCGAGCTCGGCCGCGGCCGCGGCGGCCCGCGCTGCATGAGCTGCCCGGTGCAGCGCGACCCCGCCTGACACCGGTGAGGGCCGCGGTCTACCGCTCCCCCCGCACCGCGCGGCGCAGCTTGGGCAGCCGCTCGGCCAGCACCCGTTCGGCCCCGTGCGTGGTCGGCCGGTAGTAGTCGCGGCCGACGAGCGCGTCGGGTGGGTACTGCTGGGCGAGCACGCCGTCCGCCGCGTCGTGCGGGTAGCGGTAACCGACCGCGTTGCCGAGCTTCTGCGCGCCGGCGTAGTGCCCGTCGCGCAGGTGCGGCGGCACGGCACCGACGGCCCCGGCCCGCACATCGGCCATCGCCTCGTCGATCCCGACGATCACCGCGTTGGACTTCGGTGCGGTGGCCAGGTGCACGGTGGCCTGGGCCAGCGCGAGCCGGGCCTCCGGCATCCCGACGAGCTGGACGACCTGCGCGGCGGCCGTCGCGGCCTGCAGGGCGGTCGGGTCGGCCAGCCCGATGTCCTCGCTGGCGTGCACCATCAGCCGGCGGGCGATGAAACGCGGGTCCTCGCCCGCGACGATCATGCGGGCCAGGTAGTGCAACGCGGCGTCGGGATCGGAGCCGCGGATGGACTTGATGAACGCGCTGATCACGTCGTAGTGCTGGTCACCGGCGCGGTCGTAACGCACCGCGACCTCGGTGACCGCGCGTTCCACGGCGGCCACGTCGATGACCGCGGGACCGCCGTCGCCCGGGTCCTGATCGGCGCGCCGATCCGACCGCTGATCGGACAGCGCACCGTCGGCCGCCGCCTCGAGCGCGGTGAGCGCACGCCGGGCGTCCCCGGCCGCCAGCCGCACGAGCGTGTCCTCCCCGTCCGGGGTCAGCGTCACCGCACCGTCGAGACCGCGCTGGTCGGCGACGGCGCGGCGCAGCAACTCGCGCAGCTCGCCCTCGTCGAGCGACTGCAGTTGCAGGACCAGCGAACGCGACAGCAGCGGAGACACGACGGAGAACGACGGGTTCTCCGTGGTCGCGGCGACCAGCAGCACGAGCCGGTCCTCGACCGCGCCCAGCAACGCGTCCTGCTGGGTCCTGGAGAACCGGTGCACCTCGTCGATGAACAGCACCGTCGGCCGGCCGTGCCGGTCGAGGCGGCGGCGCGCGTCCTCGATCACCGCGCGCAGCTCCTTCACCCCGGCCGACAGCGCCGAGAGCGCGACGAAGTGGCGGGCGCCCCCGTCGGCGCCGGCCATCAGCCGGGCGAGCGTGGTCTTGCCCGTCCCGGGCGGGCCGTAGAGCAGCACCGAGGCCGGCGCGCCGCCCTCGACGAGCCGGCGCAGCGGGGCGCCGGGGCGCAACAGGTGTCGCTGGCCGACGACCTCGTCCAGCGATCGTGGCCGCATCCGCACCGCCAGCGGTGCCGTGGCCGAGGGGCGCTCCGGGGTGCTCCCCGCGACGCCGTCCCCGGCCACCGGCGTGTCGTCGAGTTCGAACAGGCCGTCGGTGCTCATCGGTGCCCAGCCTGCCATCGAGGGCCGACAGGACCCGCATCGACGTGGAGCGACGGATCCGCCGGGGTGGCTGCCGCGGCCGGCCGGGCGCGGTTCACGGGTAGGGCGTTCTGCGTGCGCCCGGTGTCGGGCCGGCCCGAGCCGGCACCATGATCACCGGAAACGGGGCAGGAGTTGCACCCGTGCAGGCCCTGTCCCGACACCGAAGATCATGGCTCGCGGGCGACCGCGCGAAAGTGGCCGGAGCGGGCTCGGTCACCGCGTACCCGGAACGGGCCCGCGGCCGGGGCGCGACGCCGGCCACGGGAACGCGAAAGGGCCGGGACGGCGGGCTACCCCGGCCGTCCCGGCCCTCGGCGACGACGGATCAGGCCGCGGCGCGGGCCTCGATCACGCGGCCCAGGCGCGGCAGGGCCTCGATGACGTTCTGCTGTGCGTTGGCGCGCAGCTTCGAGTACACCGACTTCACGGCCTCACGGCTGGTGCGCTCGGCGCGCCGGTCGGTCACGGCGAGCAGGGCCTCGGAGGCCTGCTCCGGCCGGGCCGCCAGGAACGCGCCGAAGTCCCCGGCCGGCTGGGCCTGGAACTCGGCCCAGAAGGGCTCGAGGGCGTCGACGAACTCGTCGAGCATCGAGTCGATCGCGGACCGGATGATCCCCGGCTTGATCTTCTTCACGGCTGCGTAGCCGGTCTTGATGACGGCGCCGGAGACGCCGCTCTTGTCGGCGACCTCCTGGTCGACCAGCTCGACCAGGTCGTCCACGACCCCGTCCCGACGGTCGGAGTCGAGCAGGCTTGCCTTCAACGTCACGGAGTGATCGTCCTTCCTCAGATCCTGGTGCACGTGTCCTCGTGTCCGCCCCCCACGAACGCGGGGCCGGTGCGAGGCCTCGCGCAGCACGAGCGGGGCGGACGTTAGTACAAGATCGGTGGCGGGCTGCCGGGAGGGCCGCGGTGAATGACACCGCTGTCATTCGGTAGGGGCGCGCCGGGGTCAGCGCTCCAGTTCGACGGCGAGCCGGCCGCTGCTGACCGCGGGATCCTCGTGGAACCGCAGCTCCGCGTAGGTCACGACGGCCACCCCGACCGAGGCCAGCGACAGCGGCAACGCCAGCACCCCGCTCAGCAGGAGTTCGTTGAGCGAGCCCGGCTCGCTGACCAGCGCGACGACCGCACCGACCATCGAGGAGTACCCGAACCCGACCACGAAGAAGATCACCATGCGCCCGAACGTGGGCAGGAACCGGCGGTTGACCAGGGTGAACGCCCGGTCGATGCCCCCGCGCTCGACGACGACGACCCCGACCAGCGCGGCGACGACCACGGTCGTGACGTAGATGCCGGGGACGACGAGCAGCAGGAGTCCGAGGAAGATCAGCACCCCGCCGACCAGGCCCCAGCCGAGCAGCGGCAACGCCCGCCCCGCCGCGAAGTGCAGCGCGGCCCCGGCCTGCACGGGACGGCCGACCGCTTCCCGGATCGCGACGAAGACCGACGCCCCCTGGGCGAAGAGGGAGAACACGATCGCGACAACCCCGCCGGCCGCCCCGGCGGTGACCGCCGTCTCCGGGGTGGGCGCCGCCCCGCCGAGCACGATCCACTGGGCGAGCCCCCCGAGCAGCATCCCCGGCAGGGCGGCCGCGAGCTGGATCACCGACAGCGATGGCCAGCTCCGGCGCACGACGCCGAACACCTTGCCGAACCACTGGTCGAGGTTCAGCGGCACCAGCGGGTCGGTCGACGCCGGGCGCTCGTAGCCGCCGGGCGGGGGGTACATGGACATGGCCCGGCACCTTAGAGCGTGCCGAGCCCCGGCGCGGCTGCGTGTGCTGCCCCGAACCGGTGCTGCGGCGATGCCGTGCGGCGGCTCGTGGCGGCGGCGTCGTAGGGTCGCAGCGTGCGGGAGATCCTCGAGTTGCTGGAGCGCGACGCCCACCTGTCCCACGACACCATCGCAACCATGACCGGGCTGCCGGTCGAGGAGGTCACGGCCCGGATCGCCGAGTACGAGGCGTCGGGCGTGATCCGCCGCTACAAGGCGGTCATCGACTGGGACTCGGTGGAAGGTCAGCACTCGGAGTCGGTGACGGCGTTCATCGACGTGTCGGTCGCGCCGGCACGCGGGGTCGGGTTCGACGACGTCGCCAACCGGATCTCGCGCTTCGGCGAGGTCCGCAGCGTCTATCTCGTCTCCGGCAGTCACGACCTGCGCTGCACGGTCGTCGGCCGCGACATCCGCGCGGTCAGCGACTTCGTCAGCCAGAAGCTGTCGACGATCGACCGGGTGCAGGCCACCGCGACCCACTTCGTGCTCAAGACCCACAAGCGCGACGGCGACGTCTTCACCGAGCCCGAACCCGACCACCGGCTGCCGGTGACGCCGTGAAGCCGCTCAACGAGGTCATCGCCGCCTGCCCGCCCTCGGGCATCCGCCGGTTCTTCGACATCGCCGCGGAGATGGACGACGTCATCTCCCTGGGCGTCGGCGAGCCCGACTTCGTCACGCCGTGGCGCATCCGCGAGGCCGGGATCTACGCCCTCGAGCACGGGTACACCACCTACACCTCGAACGCGGGCCTGCCGCGGCTGCGCGAGCTGATCTGCGCCGACCTGGCCGAGCGGTACGACGCCCGCTACTCCCCCGCGACCGAGTGCCTGATCACGACGGGTGTCTCCGAGGGCCTGGACCTCGCCCTGCGGGTACTGCTCAACCCCGGCGACGAGGTGATCATCCCGGAGCCCTGCTACGTCGCGTACGAGCCGTGCGTGGCCTTCGCGGGCGGGGTGCCGGTGCGGGTCCCGACCAGCTGGGAGGACGGCTTCGCGATCAGCGCCGAGGTCGTCGCCGCCGCGATCACGCCGCGGACCAAGGCCGTCCTGATCGGCTCGCCCGCCAACCCGACGGGCGCGGTGCAGCCCAGGGAGGCGCTGGAGGCACTGGTCCGGCTCGCGCAGGAGCACGATCTCTACCTGATCTCCGACGAGATCTACGACCGGCTCACCTACACCGGTGCGCACACCTGCCTCGGTGCGCTGCCCGGGGCGCGGGAGCGCACCGTGCTGCTCGGCGGGTTCTCCAAGGCTCAGGCCATGACGGGCTGGCGGGTCGGCTGGATCTGCGCGCCGGAGGCCGTCGCCGAGCTGTGCGTGCGGGTGCACCAGTACACGATGCTGTGCGCCCCGCACATCTCCCAGCTCGCCGCCGTCGAGGCGCTCTCGGCCGCGGAGGACGACGTCACCGAGATGGTGGCCGACTACGACCGCCGTCGCCGGGTGTTCGTCAAGGGCCTGCGCGAGATCGGGCTGGAGTGCCCGGAGCCCGGTGGCGCGTTCTACGCGTTCCCGAGCATCCGGTCTTCGGGCCTCGACTCCGAGACCTTCGCCGAGCGGCTGCTCAAGGAGCAGAGCGTGGCCGTGGTCCCGGGCAGCGTGTTCGGCCCGTCCGGCGAGGGCCACATCCGGTGTTCCTACGCGACGGCGCTGCCGCTGCTCGAGGAGGCCCTCGAGCGGATGGGCCGGTTCCTCCGCTCGCTGTAGCGGGCGCCCGACGGCCGGATCACCTGGATCTGCCGCACCTGCACCCGCGTCCTGCGGTGGCGGATCGAGGCCCTGCTACCGGTGGCGTCGCCGACGGTGGCCCTCGGGCTCCTACTACCCCGGCCCCGGGACGCGGCGGCCTGAGCCTCCGGCTGTGCCGGCCGACCGCGTCGCCGACCTCGCCGGTCCGCGCACCTAGGGTCCGGATCCGGCCAGGGTGAAGGACGTGCCCACCGCATTCGGCACGAACGCGGTGGGCAGCGTGGCGGCCAGCCGGTGCTGGGCCTTCCAGCCCGTGCAGTGCGCCGGCACCAGCACGTCCGGCGCCATCTCGGCGAACGCCGCCACGGTCGGTTCGATGACCGGCTCGAAGGCCGGCCCGGTGAGGTGGAAACCGCCGAGCAGGGCGTGCAGCCGGTCCACTCCGGTCAGCCGCATCGCATGCCGGGCGATGTTCACCGCGCCGGCGTGCCCGCATCCGGTGAGCACGACGAGCCCGCGCCCACGGACGTGGACCACCAGCGCCTGCTCGTCGAGGATCAGCGGATCGGGCTCCCAGCGCCCGTCGCGCCAGGCCTCGTGGTTCGGCAGCCCGCGCTCGAACTCCGTGGTGCGATCGACCTCCCCGGTGATGAGAACCGAATCGTCCAGCAGCAGCGAGGGCTGCCGCCGCTCGATCACCTGCAGACCCTCGGCCTCCAGCGCGGAACGGCTCAGCGTCGGCAGCTCCCACGGCGGCTGGTCGGACAGGACGAACCGCCGCCGGCTCCAGACCAGCGGGTGCACGGTGAGCGGCAGCCCGCTGCGGCCCCGCAACCGGGCGAGCCCGGGGAAGCCTCCGTCGTGGTCGACGTGGCCGTGGCTGAGCACCACGACCTCGATCACGCCCACGTCGAGGCCGAGCCGCTCGATGTTCACCGCCATCCCGTCCGGGGACACCCCGGTGTCGAACAGCACGGTGTGCGACGTCGTGCCGCGGCGGGTGGTCACCAGTGCGGAGAAGCCGTGCTCGGCCACCAGGCCGGGAAACGTGCGGCCCTCCTCGAACTGCGGGGCCGGGACCTGGGCCAGCCGGGAGAACGGCGCGCGGCGGGCGAGGCCGGTATCGCCCATCAGCGCGTCGTAGCTGTTGTCCATGAGCGTCGTGACGACGACCTCGTCGACCGGCTCCAGGGCGATGGGATCCACCGCCGGGGCCGTCGCCGGGCGCGGGATGGCCGCGGCGACCTCGGCGGGCGTGCCGCCGCCCTCACACATGAGCCCATGGTGGGCCTCACCGGCCGCGGAGGCCAGGCCCCGGGTGCGGCGGCGCTGTCCAACGGGAGGCGGCGGGCCCACGGGACAGCTCGCTCGCCAGCCCCTGCACGATCACCGGGGCCAGGTCGCGGCCGCGCCGGGCCAGCCAGGGCACGCCCTTGACGACCAGCCAGCCCGCGCGGTGCACCGCCGTCACCGTGCGCCCGCCCGAGCACCCCAGCCCGACCGGCTCCGGCACGGCGAAGCCGGCCCCGGTCAGCAGTGTCGCGAACCCGGCGGCGAGCATCCGGTGCCCGCGCTCCGAGGGGTGCAGCCGGTCGACGCTCCACGCCGCGCGCTCGTAGCCACCGGGCAGCAGGTGCAGGTCGAGCACCCCGATCCTGCGGGGATCGCTCGCCCCGATCGCATCGGTCACCGCGTTGAGCTCCTCGATCCGCCGGCGCAGCGCCCGCCGCAGGGGCGCGGGCAGCCAGAACACCCGCGTGTGGTCGTGGTAGCGCAGCATCAGCACGTGGGCCCCCGCCGCCCGCAGCGCCCCCACCGTCGTCGCGCAGTCGGCCCGCAGGGCGACGGGGTCGAAGTCCGAACGCAGCGTGTCGTTCATGCCGACGACCAGCACCGCGACGTCGGGGCGGCAGGTGAGGGCGACGGGTAGCTGTTCACGGCGCACGCAGGCCATGCGGGCCCCGGTGCGGGACAGGTTGGTCAGCACGACCTCCCCCGGCCCGCCGAGGGCGTCGCGCAGCAGGGCCGGGAAGCCACGCCAGCCGCGGCCGGGCAGCGGGTCGCCGAGGCCCACTGCGGTGGAGTCCCCCAGGGCGACCAGGGCGCGGACCCGGCGCGCGGCGGAGGAGAACGACGGTGACGTGGGCGGGACGGTCTGCACGGTCACGGTGGTCACCCTCACCGATCCGGGCTCACCGCCGGTGTGCGACGGATGACGTGCCGCGGGACGCCCGGGGAACGTCCGGCGCCGCCCGTTCGCCCGCCCGCTCCCCCGAGGCGGTGCGCGGCGGGTGCCGGCTGTCAGCCGGCCGCGTTGCGGAACGCCGGGTACAGCGGCAGCACCGCGGGCGCGTCGGTGTATCGCTCACGCAGCGCCCCGGTGACGGTCACCGCGAGCTGGGCCGTCGCGTCGAGACCCTCGGCCGCCGCGGCCTCGCCGAGCCGTCGCCAGTAGTCGGCGAGCGCGGTGCTGATCCGGGGGGACCGGCCGGCGTCGGGCCCGATCATGGTGTCCCGGACCAGGATCCGTGGCAGCAGCCACCACGTGCACAGCCACACCCACAGCAGTTGCGCGTTGAGCAGCCGGCGTTCGAGCCGGGTCGGGTCGTCGAGATCGGGCCAGACCGAGGCGATCTCGTCGCGCCACGCCTCGAGCATCGCCTCGGACATGCCCTCGGGCAGCGCGAAGCTCGCCTCGCAGGCGGGGAACGGGACCCGGAAGTACGCCGCGTCGAGCGCCACGTCCCGGAAACAACCCCACTCGAAGTCGACGAACCGCACCCCGCGGCTGGTCACCAGGTTGTTGTCCGGGCAGGTGTCCGAGGGGCTGAACGCCCGGTAGCGGGTGCCCCCGAGCAGCCGCGCCGTGTCGTGCGCCTGCTGGATCGCCGCCGGGTGCGCCCGCACCCCGAGCGCGGACTCCAGCAGGTCGGGCAGCCCGGCCAGCGCGGCGCGTGCGTCGTCGGCCACCGGGTCCCGCCAGGCGCGCTCACCGAGCCTGCGCAGCAGCGCCCCGAAGTCGTTCTCCCGGCCAGCGGTGGCGGCCTGCATCCGGCCCAGCGCACGGGCCCAGCTCAACAGGTCGCGCTGCGCGGCCGCCGGGTCCGGACCGAACAGCTTGTCGGCCAGCGTGGAGCTACGTCCGAGATCCTCCAGCACCAGCAGCCGGGCATCGGAATCGTGCGCGATGATCACCGGGCTGGTCCGGACCTCCGCGGGCAGCGCGGTGAACAGTTGACAGCTGGCCACCTCGTAGTGGAACGGGTCCGGCCGGTCGGGCTCGGGCTCGGACAGGTAGTGCTTGACGACCAGCGTGCGCGGCATGGAGAACGGGTTGCGGGCCACCCGGGCCCGGGCCACCACCGACCGGGCGCTGCCCCCGAGATCCTCCGGATCCGCCAGAACCACGGTGGCGCCGAACCGCCGAGTGAGCAGACGCTCGGCTGCAGCCAGCGCCGCGAGCACCGGCCTGGGGAAATCGGCCAGGTCACGAACCATCGCAGGAGACCTTACCCGGCCGACACCCTCCGGCCCGGGAACCTCCGGTGCCGGGAGCGTCGGTTGAGCACCGGTACGACGGCGGCGGCGACCACGATGCCCACCAGGTTCACCAGGAGTTGCAGCGCCGACTCGGCGGCCCGGGCGTGCTGGCGCTCGACCAGCGCCACCGCCACGAACGCCGCCGCGGGGACGGTCGTCACCGAGATGAACACGCCGACGAGCGACGCGGACTTCGCCGAGGTCAGCGCGAGCATTCCGGCGGCGCCGGCGAGCAGCGCGACGATCAGCGAGAAGGGACCGACCGAGACCGCCGCCGGCGGTCCGAACTCCGGGCCGAGCACCATCGCCCCGACCACGGTCACCGGCGAGTCGGTGCCCGCGCCGATCGCCGCCAGCAGACATGCGATCGTGAGGAAGATCTGGAAGCTGACCGACAGCCGGGACTCCTCGCCGGTGCGGGCCACCAGTTCGTCCCGGATGACGGCGTCGCCGGGAGGGCGCACTGCGACTCCCGGTGACACGATCAGGTGGGTAGCCCCGGGTTCGGCGAGCAGCAGGTCGCGGACGGCGTCGGTGCGCCCCGGCGGGCATATCGCCCGCCGGGGCAGCAGCGTCACCTCGGCTCCGGGCTAGTGGGGCTTCGCCACCGCAGGCGCAGCCGGGGACTCGCCCGGACCGGCCGGAGGCTTGGCATCCACGCCCGCCTCCTTGCGCTGCTCGGGGGTGATCGGCGCCGGCGCCTGGGTCAGCGGGTCGAACCCGCCACCGGTCTTCGGGAAGGCGATCACCTCGCGCAGCGAGTCGGCGCCCGCGAGCAGCATGGTGATCCGGTCCCAGCCGAACGCGATGCCGCCGTGCGGCGGCGGGCCGTACTGGAAGGCGTCGAGCAGGAAGCCGAACTTCTCCCGCTGCTCGGCCTCGTCCATTCCGAGCAGGTCGAACACCCGCCGCTGCACGTCGGAGCGGTGGATGCGGATCGAGCCGCCGCCGATCTCGTTGCCGTTGGCGACGATGTCGTAGGCGTAGGCCAGGGCCTGGTCCGGAGCCTCCTCGAACCGGTCGATCCATTCCTCGTTCGGCGAGGTGAACGGGTGGTGCACCGCGGTCCAGCCGACGTCGTTGCCCTTGTCGTCACGGACCCGCTCGAACATCGGGGCGTCGATCACCCAGACGAACGCCCACGCGTTCTCGTCGATCAGCCCGACCCGGTGCGCGATCTCGACGCGGGCGGCACCGAGCAACGCCCGGGCCTCCGACGGGTGGCCAGCGGCGAAGAAGATCGCGTCGCCGGGCGCCGCGCCGACGGTCTTGGCCAGCCCGTCACGCTCGGCGTCGGACAGGTTCTTGGCGACCGGTCCGCCCAGCTCACCGTCCTGGCCGACCGTCACGTAGGCCAGGCCGCGGGCCCCGCGCTGCTTGGCCCACTCCTGCCAGGCGTCGAACTGCCGGCGCGGCTGGTCGGCACCGCCCGGCATCACGACGGCGCCGACGTAGGGGGCCTGGAAGACCCGGAACGACGTGTCGGCGAAGTACTGGGTCAGGTCGGTCAGCTCGAGGCCGAAGCGCAGGTCGGGCTTGTCGGTGCCGAAGCGGGACATCGCCTCGGCGTAGGTCATCCGTGGGATCGGGCGCGGGATGTCGTGGCCGGCCAGCTCCTTCCACAGCGCGGCGATGATGTCCTCGCCCAGGGCGATCACGTCGTCCTGGTTGACGAAGCTCATCTCGATGTCGAGCTGGGTGAACTCCGGCTGCCGGTCGGCGCGGAAGTCCTCGTCCCGGTAACAACGCGCGATCTGGTAGTACCGCTCGGTCCCGGCCACCATGAGCAGCTGCTTGAACAGCTGCGGGCTCTGCGGCAGCGCGTACCAGGAGCCGGGGCGCAGCCGGGCCGGAACCAGGAAGTCGCGCGCGCCCTCGGGCGTCGAGCGGGTCAGCGTGGGGGTCTCGACCTCGACGAAGTCACGGTCGTGCAGCACGTTGCGGGCGATCCGGTTGGCCTCGCTGCGCATCCGCAGCGCCTTGGCCGGCCCGGACCGGCGCAGGTCGAGGTAGCGGTGCCGGAGCCGGATCTCCTCGCCGATCTCGGTGTGCTCGTCGAGCGGGAACGGCAGCGGGGCGGACTCCGAGAGCACGGTGAGCTCGGTGGCCAGGACCTCGATCTCACCGGTGGCCAGGTCCGGGTTCTCGTTCCCGGCCGGGCGGCGGGTGACCTCCCCGGTGACCTGGACGACGAACTCGGACCGCAGCCGGTGTGCCGCCTCGGCCATCTCGCCCTCACGGAAGACCACCTGGGCCGATCCGGAGGCGTCCCGCAGGTCGATGAAGATCACGCCGCCGTGATCGCGGCGTCGGGCCACCCACCCGGCGAGGGTCACGGTCTGTCCGGCGTTCTCGGCACGCAGCGTGCCGGCGGAGTGGGTGCGCATCACGGGAAAAAGGCTATCCGGGTCCCCCCGGACGACGGCCAGCAGGTTTCCCCCTGAGCGCGCATTGCTGCACATAGCATGCAGATGCGCTTGAATTGCAGCGACGGGTGCGTCGATCCGGGGTGGCCCGGGCGGCCGCGCCAGACCGACCGAGGAGCGTGCAGATGGCTGTGACCAGCGCCGACGGCCGGCGGACCGGCACCGTGCGACATGAGTTCGAGCACGTCGTGGCCGCCGCCGGGGTGCTGCCCCGGCGGGCCGAGGTGGGCGATGTGGCCGGCGCCCGCGACGTCTTCGCCAAGGACGGCGCCGTGCTGCTCTCCGGCTGGGACCCCGAACCCGACAGCCTCGTGGTCGCCGCGGCGACGCTGCTCGGCACCCGGCTTCGGCAGGTGTTCCCCGGCCGGCCGCAGGCAGGGGAACGAGCCGAGGCGCTGGGCCTGCACAGCGACGGCGCCGACGTCCGGGTCGACGTGCACGGCCGGACCGTGCAGCTGCGACACGAGGGCGAGGACGTCCTGCTGCTGCTCTGCGCCCAGCCGGCGACCACGGGCGGCGACTCGGTGCTGGTCGACGGCTACCAGCTGGTGGACGGCCTGCGCGGGACCCGTCCGGACGTGCACGCGTTCCTGACCGGGGCCGACGTCGACTTCGTCGGCAGCCTGCCCCCACGGCGTGGGGTACCGGCCATCCCCCGGGCCTGCCGGATGGTCGAGTACACCCGGACGGGCCGGCGGGTGGTGCGGGCCAGCGAGTACGCCCTGCCGCTGCCCCGCGAGCCGCACTGGGAGGCCCATCAGGATCTGCTCGACGAGTACTCCGACGTGCTCGCCACGGCGTTCGCGTACGCGCCGCGGTTCCGGATGGAGACCGGCGAGCTGCTCGTGCTGGACAACTACCGCTATCTGCACGGCCGCGACGGTTTCGAGGGCCGGCGGCTGATGCACGTGCTCACGGTGCTCTCGGCGGACGCGATCTGAGGCCCCCACGGCCGAGCGGGCGGGCGCCCGCGCCGCCCGACCCGGGTCCGGGCCCCGCCGAGGACGGCAGGAGTCGTCGCAGCGCGGTGGCCGGAGCCGGGCGCACCGGGATCCGGCCTTCGACCACGGGAGCGGGAGCTGTTCCGGCCCGGGATCCGGAGCCGGCCCGGGTGTGGCGCGGCCGCGCAGGGTCGTGATCCCGCCGGTCAGGCCGGGCCACCGGACACGGCAGAACCCGGACCGGCCGGGCGGTGATCCGGCGGGAACCCGGGGTGGACCAGGCTGGTGCCGTGACGAGCACACCAGGTGCACCGGCCCCGGCGGGATCCACGCCGGCTGCCTCCCCCGGCCCCGCCGACCCGCCCGGCTCGGACACCACCACCCTGGTCGTGATGGGCGTGTCCGGGGTGGGCAAGTCCACCGTCGCCCAGGAGATCGCCCGACGCACGGGGTGGGCCTTCGCCGAGGGTGACGACCTGCATCCGGAGGCCAACCGGCAGAAGATGGCGGCGGGCCACCCGCTCGACGACGAGGACCGCCGGCCGTGGCTGCGGCGGATCGCCGACTGGATCGGCGGGCAGGAGGCGGCCGGGCACGATGCCGTGCTCACCTCCTCCGCTCTCAAGCGCCGCTACCGTGACCTGTTGCGTCACGGCCACCCGTCGGTCCGCTTCGTGCACCTGACGGCCGACCCCGGCGTGCTCGCCGCCCGCGTACAGAACCGTCCCGGGCACTACATGCCGGCCTCGCTGTTGGGCAGCCAGCTCGAGACCCTCGAGCCGCTGCAGGCCGACGAGCCGGGGATCGTCGTCGCGACCGACGCGGATGCGGCGGTCGTGGCCGACGGCGTCCTGCGGCGGCTGTGGCCGCCGTCCGCGGCGGGGGGATGGAGATGATCGCCGGCGCCCTCCTCCGGCTGCTCGTCGGGTTCCCCCGCGCTCTGCTGCTGCCCGTGTCGGCCTGCCCACATCGTTGCGGCGCCCGGGTGAACGCCGAGGTCCGCCGCGGAACGGGCTTGGCAGGATGCGGGAGTGCATTCCCGTGAACCGGCCGGCCGGCCCGACCCCGGCGTCCGGTCCGGCACCGGGCGGCACCGGCACCGCCGGGCACCCCGGGAACCGTTCTCCCCGCCGATCGGCGGGCCTCCTCCCCGGCCGGCACCACCGGGCCTCCCCGGCGGGGGGCCGCCGGCCTCCGCGCCACCGCCCGCACCGCCACCATCCGGACCACCCGCGCACCCGTCGGGGTTCCCCTCCCCGCGCCTGTCCCCGTCACCCGCGCACCCGTCACCCGCGCACCCGTCACCCGCGCACCCGTCACCGGCTCCGCCCACCGGCGCCGTCGCGGCTCCGGACCTCGGCGGGCACGGCCATGGGCACGGCCACACCCCGGCCGCTCCCGCCGGGCGGCGCGTCCGGCTGCTGATCGCCGCGCTGCTGGTGCCCTGCGCGCTGGCCACCCTCGTCGGGCTGATCCTGCTGCGCCCGGCCGGCGGACCACCGGCGGGCCTCCAGGCCGGCGGCCAGCCGATCAACGCCCGGGTCACAGCGACGCAGGCGGTGGACTGCACACCGGGGTCCGGCGCGGGCGGCTGCATCGCGTTGACGCTGCGCATGGAGGACGGGCCGCTGCCCGGCCGTGATCTCATCCAGCTCGTTCCCGTCGAGCCCTCGACCCCACGCTTCGCGGTGGACGACGAGGTGGTGCTCGACTGGTCCGGGGCCGATCCGCTGGACGCGAGCTCCTACCGGGTCGCCGACTTCCAGCGGGGCAGCCCCCTGGTCTGGCTCGCGGCCCTGTTCGCCGGGGCGGTGCTCGTCCTGGGCCGCTGGCGGGGTCTCGCGGCGTTGGTCGCGTTGGGGCTGAGCTTCGCGGTGCTGTTGCTGTTCGTGCTGCCCGCGATCATCAGCGGCCGGGACCCGCTGTCGGTCGCCGTCGTCGGCGCCTGCCTGATCATGTTCGTGGTGCTGTACCTGACACACGGGCCGTCGGCCCGGACCTCGACCGCGGTGCTGGGCACGCTGGCGTCCCTCGCGCTGATCGGCACGCTCGGCGCGGCCTTCTCCGCCGCGGCCCGGCTGACCGGGCTCGACGATCAGACGGCCAACCTCATCGCCACCCTCGGCACCGGCGTCGACGCCCGCGGCCTGCTGCTGGCCGGTGTCGTCATCGGGGCGCTCGGCGTCCTCGACGACGTCACCGTGACCCAGACCAGCGCGGTGTGGGAACTGCGCAGGGCCAACCCGGACCTGGGCGCGCGCGGGCTGTTCACCGCGGCCATGCGGATCGGCCGCGACCACGTCTCCTCGGCGGTCAACACCCTCGTGCTGGCCTACGCGGGCGCGTCCCTGCCGCTGATGCTGCTGTTCAGCGTGTCGGCGAACAGCATCGGGCAGGTGCTGACCACGCAGGACGTGGCCACCGAGATCGTGCGGACCCTCGTCGGCAGCATCGGCCTCGTCGCGTCGGTGCCGATCACGACGGGGCTGGCCGCGATCGTCGCCAGCCGGGAGAGCAGGGAGGCCGTGCCCGCCTCCCGGTAGCGGGTCCCGCGACGGCTGCCCCCGGCGGCCCGTGCCGCAGCGGTCTCAGGTGCGACGGGCCACGAGGGCCGCCTCGCCGTCCCGCTCGGCGTGCGCCAGGACCTCCAGGTCCGCGAACGCCGCGGCCAGCTCCCCCGCCGGCGCGCGGTACGGCCCGCCCGTGTCACCCACCTCGGACAGCACGCTCACCACGAGCAGCCCGCCGGGCGCCAACCGCTCCGCCATCGCCGGATACAGACCGGTGTCGCGGAACCGCTGGCAGACCACGACGTCGTAGGGCCCGGCGCAGGACGGCGGGATGCCGGCGTCCAGGTCGGCGGCCACCCAGCGCACCCGCTCACCGACACCGGATCGCTCGGCCAGGGCGGCGCCCGCCGCGAGGCCGGCCCCGGACACGTCGACGGCGTCGACGGCGAACCCACGCAGCGCCAGCCACACCGCCACCGCGCCCCGCCCGCACGCCAGTTCGAGCACCCGCCCGCCGGGCGGGAGCAGTTCGAGCCGGCCGCGCAACGCGTCCGGGGGCTGCGGGGAACCGGCGCCCACCGCGGCGTGCCGGGCGTCCCAGCGCGCGCGGTCGGCGTCAGCCACCGGAGCGCTTCGGTCGCGGAGCAGCCACGGAGCCCATCAGCCGCGGAGCAGGCCGACCAGCTCGTCGACCGCGCCGTCGAGCGCGACCGCGCGCTGGTCCCCGGACCCCAGGTCCTTGACCCCCACGGTGCCGGACTCCAGGTCGCGGTCGCCGAGCACCAGGGCGTAGCGGGCCCCGGAACGGTCGGCCGACTTCATCGCGCCCTTGAGCCCGCGCCCGCCGTAGGCCATGTCCACCCGCACCCCGGCGGCCCGCAGCCGCGCGGCCAGCGTCACGAGCCGGCCCCGGGCGGCGGCGCCCAGCGGCACCCCGAACACCTCGACCCGCGGCGCGTCGTCGACGGCCAGGCCCTCGGCCCGGCAGGCCAGCAGCGTGCGGTCGACGCCGATGCCGAACCCGACACCGGACAGCGGCTGCCCACCGAGCACCGCCATCAGCCCGTCGTAACGTCCGCCGCCGCCGATCCCGGACTGCGCGCCCAGGCCGTCGTGCACGAACTCGAACGTCGTCTTGGTGTAGTAGTCGAGCCCGCGCACCATCCGCGGGTTCTCCACGTACGCGACCCCGAGGTCGTCGAGGTGCTGCTTGACCGCGGCGTGGTGCTCCGCCGAGGCGGCCGACAGGTTGTCGATCAGCAGCGGCGCGTCGGCCAGCATCGCCTGCACCTCGGGGCGCTTGTCGTCGAGCACCCGCAGCGGGTTGAGCTGCGCCCGGGCCCGGGTGGCCTCGTCCAGCGGCAGCCCGGCGAGGAACTCCTGCAGGAGGGCGCGGTAGGCGGGCCGGCTCTCGGCGTCGCCGAGCGAGGTGATCTCGAGCCGGTAGCCGGTCAGCCCGAGGGCACGGAAGCCCTCGTCGGCGACGGCGATGACCTCGGCGTCCAGCGCCGGGTCGTCGACCCCGATCGCCTCGACGCCGACCTGCTGGAGCTGGCGGTAACGCCCCGCCTGGGGGCGCTCGTAGCGGAAGAACGGCCCGGCGTAGCGCAGCTTCACCGGCAGCCCGCCGCGGTCGAGGCCGTGCTCGATGACCGCGCGGACGACGCCGGCGGTGCCCTCGGGACGCAGCGTCACCGACCGCTCGCCACGGTCGGCGAAGGTGTACATCTCCTTGCTGACCACGTCGGTCGACTCACCGACGCCGCGCGCGTAGAGCCCGGTGTCCTCGAAGATCGGCAGCTCGATGTGGCCGTAACCGGCCCGGTCGGCGGCCGCGACGAGGGTGTCGCGGACGTGGGTGAACCCGTCGGAGGGCAGGTACTCGGGAATGCCCTTGGGCGCGGCGAACGCGGCGGCCCGGGGCTCCGACACGGCGGTCACAGCCCGCGCCCCGGTGCCGGCACGTCGATGCCGTCGCGCAGACCCTGCAGGAACGGGTTCGACGCCCGCTCCCGGCCGATGGTCGTGGTCGGCCCGTGCCCGGGCAGCACCACCGCGCTGTCGTCGCGGACCAGCAGCTTGTCGCGCAGGCTCGCCAGCATCCGGGCGTGGTCGCCGCCGGGGAGATCGGTGCGCCCGATGGACCCGGCGAACAGCGTGTCACCGGCGAGGATCACCTCGACGCCCTCCTCGGTCGGCGTCGTGAACACCACCGATCCCGGCGTGTGCCCGGGGGTGTGGTCGACCCGGAACGTGAGACCGGCGAGATCGACCGCGGCGCCGTCGGCGAGCTCGCGCACCTCGCGGGGCTCGCGCAGCTCGATCCGGCCGCCGAAGAACGCGGCCGCCTCCCGGGAGATGCCCTTCATCGGGTCCGCGAGCATCTCGCGGTCGCCGGGGTGGATCCAGGCCGGCACGTCGTGGCCGTCGCAGACCGGGGCGACGCTGAAGGTGTGGTCGAAGTGGCCGTGGGTCAGCAGCACCGCGACCGGGGTGAGCCGATGCTGCGCGAGCAGTTCCTCCAACGGCTCGACGGCCTCCTGGCCCGGGTCGACGACGATGCACGACTCACCCGCGGCGGGCGCCACCACATAGCAGTTGGTCTGGAACGAACCGGCCGGAAATCCTGCGACGAGCACCCGACCAGCCTAGACGTCCCGCGCGACCGGCCTCGCCGCGGCCGCGACGGGCGACGCCGCCCGGCACGGCCGATGCGCCCCGGGCCGGTCGCGGCCGGCTCGCTGGTCGTCGTCGCCTTCGGGGGGTACGGCCGGTTGCACGAACCGTCGGGCTTCGCGGTCGGCCTCGCCGGGTTCTCCAGCGACGTCGCGGCCCTCGCTGCTGGGCTGCTGCACGGTCGCCGAGGTGGCCCGCTGCCCGCCCGTCCGATCAGCGTGAACGGCGACACGATCCCCCTGGCCCGACCGCAGGACCGGCGGCGCCACCCCTCACCCGGCTCTCAGAAACGGCCGCTAGGGTCGGACCAACCACGCGAGCCAGGAGGATGTCAAGCGGTGGCGACGAACCAGATGCGGCGCGAGGCGGCCAAGCGCAAGCTGGCGAGCCAGCAGGCGCGGCGCGCCAAGCAGGCCAAGCGGCGCAAGCAGGTCGCAGTGATCACCTCGGCCGCGGTCGTCGTGGTCGTGGTGGTCGCCGTCGTGCTCCTCAGCACGGTGGGCAGCTCCGGCGACGACTCCACCACCGCCGCGGCAGGCGGAGCCGACGCGCGCCCGGCGAGCGTGAGCTGCTCCTACCCCTCGGAGGGGCCGGCAGCCAAGCCCGCGCAGGCACCGCCGTCCGAGGACGTCAGCACCCAGGGCACGGTGGGAGTGACGCTGCAGACCAACTCGGGTGCGATCCCGCTGACCCTGGACCGCTCGCTCGCGCCGTGCACGGTCAACAGCTTCGTGAGCCTGGCCCAGCAGGGCTACTTCGATGCGACCAGCTGCCACCGGCTCACCACAAGCGCCGGCCTGCAGGTGCTGCAGTGCGGTGACCCGTCGGGCACCGGCACGGGTGGTCCCGGCTATACGATTCCCGACGAGGTGTCCCCCGAGCTGACCTACGGCCGTGGCACCCTGGCAATGGCGAAGACCGCGGCGCCGAACAGCGGTGGCAGCCAGTTCTTCATGGTCTACGGCGACTCCCAGCTGCCGCCGGAGTACACCGTCTTCGGTTCGATCTCCCCCGAGGGCCTGCAGGTCGTCGACGGCGTCGCCCGCGCCGGTGACGACGGGTCGAACGGGCCGGGCGACGGCGCGCCGGCGCAGCCCGTGACGATCCAGACCGCCACGGTCGGCTGACCGGCGAGCCCGGGCGGGCGTTCACCGTCCGCTCGGGCTCGCGGTCCGCACCTCGTCCCCGGCCACCGCGCGGCCCGCGGCTGCCGGCACCAGATCGATGATCACGACCCGGCCACCTGTTCATGATCGACGTGCCGGAGCCGTCCGCCGCGAAATCCGCGGTCCGCGGCTCCGGAACGCTGATCACGGCGCCGGGACCGGGGCCGCGCGCGATCGGGCCGAGAGCTCAGCCCGCGCTCGTCACCCGGTACACGTCGTAGACGCCCTCGACGTTGCGCACTGCCCGCAGCACGTGGCCGAGGTGCTTGGGATCGCCCATCTCGAAGCTGAACCGCGACACCGCGACCCGGTCCCGTGACGTCGTCACCGAGGCCGACAGGATGTTGACCTTCTCGTCGGCCAGCACCTTCGTGACGTCGGAGAGCAGGCGGTGCCGGTCGAGCGCCTCGACCTGGATGGCGACCAGGAACACCGACCCCGGCGACACCGACCACGCCACGTCGACGAGCCGTTCGGAGCGGTTCTGCAGGTCGGCGGCGTTGGTGCAGTCGGTGCGGTGCACGCTGACCCCGCCGCCTCGGGTCACGAAGCCGAGGATGTCGTCGCCGGGCACCGGGGTGCAGCAACGCGCGAGCTTCATGTACAGGTCACCCATGTCCCCGGTGACACTGCCGTCGCCGCGGACGACCACCCCCGCGTCACCCGACGCCCGGCGCAGCCGCACCGTCGACGGGGTGGCCCGCTCGGCGAGTTCCTCCTCGGCGTCCTCGACGCCGCCGAGCAGCGCGACGAGCCGTTGCACGACGTGCCGGGCGCTCGCGTGCCCCTCGCCCACCGCGGCGTAGAGCCCGGACAGGTCGGGGAAGTGCAGCTCGCGCGCCAGCGCCGCCATCGAGTCCGACGAGACGAGGCGCTGCAGCGGCATCCCGGTCCGCCGGGCCTCCCGGGTGATCGCCTCCTTGCCCGCCTCGATGGCCTCCTCGCGGCGCTCCTTGGCAAACCAGTGCTTGATCTTGGTCTTGGCCCGGGGGGACGCCACGAAGGACATCCAGTCCCGGCTCGGACCCGCACCCTCGGCCTTCGAGGTGAAGATCTCGACCACGTCACCGGACTCGAGCTTGCGCTCGAGCGCCACGAGCCGGCCGTTCACCCGCGATCCGATGCACCGGTTGCCGACCTCGGTGTGCACCGCGTAGGCCAGGTCCACCGGGGTGGAGCCCATGGGCAGCGTGATCACGTCGCCCTTGGGCGTGAAGACGAAGATCTCCTTGGCCGCCAGGTCGTAGCGCAGCGACTCCAGGAAGTCCCCGGGGTCGGCGGCCTCCCGCTGCCAGTCGAGCAGCTGGCGCATCCAGGACATCTCGTCGATCTCGACGCTCTGCCCGCTGTGAGAGCCGCGGGTCTCCTTGTAGCGCCAGTGCGCCGCGATGCCGTACTCGGCGGTGCGGTGCATCTCGTGGGTGCGGATCTGGACCTCGAGCGGCTTGCCGTCGGGCCCGATCACCGTGGTGTGCAGCGACTGGTAGACGCCGAACCGCGGCTGGGCGATGTAGTCCTTGAACCGGCCGGGCATCGGCTGCCACAGCGCGTGCACCATGCCCATCGCGGCGTAGCAGTCACGCACCTCGTCGACGAGCACCCGCACGCCGACCAGGTCGTGGATGTCGTCGAAGTCGCGGCCCTTGACGATCATCTTGCGGTAGATCGAGTAGTAGTGCTTGGGCCGGCCCTCGACGGTCGCGGCGATCCGTGCCGAGTCGAGCTGCTGGGTCACCTCGTCGATGACCTGCTTGAGGTAGGTGTCCCGCGACGGTGCACGCGTCGCCACCAGCCGGACGATCTCCTCGTACTTCTTCGGGTGCAGGATCGCGAAGGACAGGTCCTCCAGCTCCCACTTGACCGTCGCCATCCCGAGCCGGTGGGCCAGCGGCGCGAGCACCTCGAGGGTCTCGCGGGCCTTCTTCGCCTGCTTCTCCGGCGGCAGGAAGCGCATCGTGCGCATGTTGTGCAGCCGGTCGGACAGCTTGATGACCAGCACCCGGGGGTCGCGGGCCATGGCGACGACCATCTTGCGGATGGTCTCGGCCTCGGCCGCGCTGCCGAGCTCCACCTTGTCGAGCTTGGTGACCCCGTCGACGAGGTGCGCGACCTCGTCGCCGAAGTCGGTGCGCAGCCGGTCGAGCGAGTAGTCGGTGTCCTCGACGGTGTCGTGCAGCAGCGCGGCGACCAGGGTGATCGTGTCCATGCCCAGCTCGGCCAGGATCGTCGCCACGGCCAGCGGGTGGGTGATGTACGGGTCGCCGGACTTGCGCTTCTGGTGCGCGTGCTTCTGCTCGGCCACGTCGTAGGCGCGCTGCAGCAGCACCAGGTCGGCCTTGGGGTGCAGCGCCCGGTGCACGCTCGCCAGCGGCTCGAGCACGGGCTTGACCACCGCGACCCGCTGCGGGGTCATCCGGCGGGCGATCCGGGCCCGCACCCGCCGGGTCGCCGACGGCTTGGCCGGCCCGTCCGGGCTGGGTACCGGAGGGGCGGCCGGCTGCACCTCGGTCATACGCGGCTCATCTGCGGCAGAGCTCCACCCACGAAAGGATAACCCCCGGGTCAGTACGTCAGCAGAGCGTGCACCGGAATGTCGACGAGCCGGTCCCGCCCGCCGAGCGCGGTCAGCTCGATCAGGGTCCCGAAACCGGTGACCTGGGCCCCGGTGTCGGTCAGCAGCGCGCACGCGGCCGCCGCGGTGCCGCCGGTGGCGAGCACGTCGTCGACGACGAACACCCGGGCCCCGGCCGCCACGGTGTCGGCCGGCAGCTCCAGGGTCGCGGTGCCGTACTCGAGCTCGTAGCTGCGCGACGCCGCGACCGCGGGCAGCTTGCCCGCCTTGCGCACGGGCACGACGCCCGTGCCGGCGACGAGCGCCACCGCCGCTCCGAGCAGGAAGCCACGGGCCTCGACCCCGACGATCAGATCGGCCTCGCCGACCAGCGCCGCGAGTTCGGTGGACACCGTCGTGAACGCCTCGGCGTCGGCCAGCACCGGGGTGATGTCCCGGAACATCACCCCGGCCTCGGGGTAGTCCGGGACGTCCCGGACCAGTCCCGCCACCCGGATCAACGAACCGTCGGCCTCATCGGTCCCGGTCTGTACGGACGGTGCGCTCACCGGTTCCTCTTCCCTGTGGGACGGGACGCCTTGCCGGTCGGCCGGGCCGACCGCGACGCCCCGCGCCGCTCGCTCGCCTTGGCCTGCCGGGCCGGCACACCGGAGGCCGTGACGTGTCCGGCCATCGCGCGCTGACGCGGCTCGGTGCCGGCGTCCTCGGTCTCGTCGGCGCCGTCGCCGGGATCAGCGGCACCGGCCCGGGCGCCCGCCCGCGCCCGCCGCGCCGCCACCCGCTCGGCCTGCTGCCGGAACCGCGGGTCGCGCATCTTCAGGTCGACCAGGATCGGGGTCGCCAGCAGGATCGACGACGCCGCACCGGCGACGATGCCGACCATCTGCACCAGGGCCAGGTCGGCCAGGGTGCCGACGCCCAGCAGCCCGACCCCGATCACCATCAGCCCGATGACCGGAAGCACCGCGATGAGCGAGGTGTTGATCGACCGCATCAGGGTCTGGTTCAGCGCGAGGTTGGCCGCCTCGGCGTAGCTGCGCCGGGTCAGTCCGAGCAGCCCGCGGGTGTTCTCCTTGACCTTGTCGAACACCACGACCGTGTCGTAGAGGGAGAACCCGAGGATCGTGAGCAGCCCGATCACGGTGGACGGGGTGACCTCGAAGCCGACGATCGAGTAGATGCCGGCCGTGATGACGACGTCGTGCAGCAACGCGACGAGGGCCGCGATCGCCATGGACCGCTCGAAGTACAGCGCCAGGAAGATCGTCACCAGCACCAGGAACACGCCCAGTGCGATCAGGGCCTGAGTGGTGATCTGCCCACCCCAGGTGCCGCTCACCGCGCTGTCGCTGATCGCCTGCGGCGACGCCTGCCCGTCCGGCCCGATCGGCTGGAACGCGTCGAACAGGGCCTGCTTGAGCGACACCAGCTGGGCCGGGTCGAGGGTCTCGGAGCGGATCAGGATGGACTCGCTCGTGCCGGTCCCCGCGGACTGCACCGACGCCGGTTCGGCGCCGATGACCCGCTGGTAGACCTCCTGCACCTGCTCGGTGCCGATCGTCCCGGTGGTGCCGGTCGCCGGAAGCTGGATCCGGGTGCCGCCGGTGAAGTCGATGCCCAGGTTGAACCCGCGCAGCACGATCGACAGCAGGCAGATGAGCACCAGCGAGCCGAACACGACGTACCAGGTCTTGCGCTTGCCGACGACGTCGAAGGCGCCGGTCCCGGTGTAGAGCCGGGCGAACACGCTCGCCATGATCAGGCCCTCCTGGAAGACGCGGTGGACGCGGTGGACGCAGAAGCCGCGACGGTCGCCCGCCGGCGTTCCGCACCGATCTTCGCGACCGGGCCGAGGCCCGACCACGCCGGGCTGCCGAACACCCGGGAGTTGGAGGCCATCGCGACCAGCGGGTGGGTCACCAGGAACACGACGATGAGGTCGAGCACGGTGGACAGGCCGAGGGTGAACGCGAAGCCCTTCACCTGGCCGACCGCGAGGATGTAGAGCACCGCGGAGGCCAGGAAGCTGACCGCGTCGGCGCTCAGGATGGTCCGCCGGGCTCGCACCCAGCCCCGGGGCACCGCGGACCGGAAGCTGCGGCCTTCCCGCATCTCGTCCTTGAGCCGTTCGAAGAAGATCACGAACGAGTCGGCCGTGATGCCGATGGCCACGATGAACCCGGCCACGCCGGCCAGGTCGAGAGTGAACCCGATCCACCGCCCGAGCAGCACCAGGACCGCGTAGACGACCAGGCCGGACAGGAGCAGCGACAGGATCGTCAGGACGCCGAGGACCCGGTAGTAGACCAGGCAGTAGACGAAGACCAGGGCGAGGCCGACGGCGCCTGCGATGAGCCCGGCCTCCAGCGAGGCCAGCCCGAGGGTCGCCGACACCGTCTCGGCCTCGGAGGACTCGAACGACAGCGGCAGCGAGCCGTAGCGCAGCACCCCGGCGAGGTCCTGGGCCTCGGCCTGGCTGAACTGGCCGGAGATCTCGGTCGGGCCGTAGATCGCGCTGTTGATGGTCGGCGCGGAGACGACCTCGCCGTCGAGCACGAACGCGGCGTTCTTGCCGACGTTCTGGCTGGTGTACTCGCCCCAGATCGCGGCGCCCTCGCTCTTGAAGGTCAGGCTGACGACGTAGCCGGCGCCCTGCTGGTTCTGCTGGGCCGACGCCGAGTCGATCTGCGTGCCTTCGAGGAAGGCCGGGCCGAGGACGTACTTGGCGGTCCCGTCCTGATCGCACGCCACCAGCGGCCTGGTCGGGTCGTCGTAGCCGCGCAGCGGGTCGTTGGCCGAGCAGTCCAGCGCGAGCAGGGCCTGCTGCTGGACGGCCGGGTCGGTGCTCTGCCGGGTCTCGCGGGCCTGCGTGATCGCGGCGGCGGCGGCCGGGTCGGCGGGGGT